>VBKL01000053.1 GCA_005879805.1 Deltaproteobacteria bacterium
TGGCCCACTCTCCCTGCTCCTGCCGGAGCGCGGCGACGATCGCTTCGACCGAGCCCGCCCCGAAGCAGCGGTCGATGGCCGGGCGCAACGTGGCGAGCCGCGAAGGTCCGGCATCGGAACAGAATCGCGCGAGCACGGGTTCCACCGTGCCTGGCGCGTTGGCGAGTGCTGCGACGAGCTCCTCGAAGCGCGCTTGCTGCACGAAGTACCGGGCAAGCTCGAGGTGGACGGCGTCCGCGGAATCCGCGCGACCGCCCGTGAGAGCGAGGTACAGTCCGATCCTCCCCGGCACGCGACGGAGGAATCGGCTACCGCCGACGTCGGGGAAGGACCCGATGAAAACCTCGGGCATGGCGACGACCGTGCTCTCCGAGGCCACGCTGTGCGAGCCGTTGACGGAGAGCCCCGCCCCTCCGCCCATGGTGATCCCGTGGGTGAGCGCGATCCACGGCCTGGGAAAGCGATGGAGTCGCTGGATGAGGCGGAACTCCTCGGTGAACAGATCCGTCTTGTAATCGCCGGGGCCCGGCGGCTGGTTGCGGGCGGCCGCGACGAGCCGGACATCGCCGCCCGCGCAGAACGCCCTTCCAGCCCCGCGCAGCACGACGGCGCGCACGGAAGAATCCGGCTCCCATTCGTCGAGCTTCCGGTGGAAGGCGCGGATCATGTCGAGCGTCAGCGCGTTCAGCGCCTTGTCGCGATCGAGGGTCGCGATGCCGAGACCTGCGCGGCGCTCGAAGCGAATCGAGTCGGTCACGAGAGGCCGCGCGTCAGAAGACCGGGTTCTCGCGATAGGTCCCCCACAGTTTCTTGAGGCGCTCGATGATGTCGCCCATGCTGGCCCCCGCGCGCACCAGCTCGATGGTGACCGGCATGATGTTCTTCGATTCGTCCTCCGCCACCTGCACGAGCTGCTCGAGCAGCGCATTGACCTTGGCGTTGTCGCGCTCCTTGCGCACGCGCTGTAGCCGCTTGATTTGCCTCTCCTCGGTAGTCGGATCGTGCGGGTGCAATTCGACGTCGAACTTCTCGTCCTTGTCGACGTAGGCATTGACGCCGATCACGGTCTTGTCGCCCGTCTGCTTCTTCAAGGCGGTCTCATAGGCGTAATCGGCGATGTGCTTCTGGAACCACGACTCGCGGATGAGCTTGATGGTCCCGCCCAGCTTGTCGACCTCTTCGATGATCTCGAAGATCTTCTTCTCGTAGTCGTTGGTCAGCGACTCGAGGAAATAGGAGCCGCCGAGCGGGTCGACGACGTTCGCCGCCCCGGTCTCGTCGGCGATGATCTGCTGCGTGCGCAGCGCGATCTTCATCGCCTCCTCGGTGGGGATGGCGAAGGCCTCGTCCATGCCGTTGGTGTGCAGGCTCTGCGCGCCGCCCAGGACCGCCGAGAGCGCCTGGAAGGCGGTGCGGATGATGTTGATCTTGTACTGCGGCCTGGTGAGGCTCGCCGCCGCGGTCTGGCAGTGGAAGCGCAGGCGCATCGACTCCGGGTTCTTGGCGCCGAAGCGGTCGCGCAGGATGCGCGCGTAGGCCCTGCGGACGGCGCGGAACTTGGCGATCTCCTCGAAGAAGTCGTTCTGGCAGACGAAGAAGAAAGCGAGCCGCGGTGCGAACTCGTCCACCTTCATCCCCGTCTTGGTTACCTCCTCGACGTAGGTGATGAGGTTGCAGAGGGTGAAGGCCACCTCGTGCAGCGGCGACGAGCCGGCCTCGGAGATGTGGTAGCCCGAGATGTTGATCGGGTTGTACCGCTTCATGTTGCGCGCGCAGTAGGTGATGCAATCGCGAACGATGCGGACCGACGGCTCGATGGGGAAGCAGTACTCCTTCTGCGCCATGTACTCCTTGAGGATGTCGGCCTGGATGGTCCCGGAAAGCTTGTTTAGATCGAAGCCGCGCTTCTCCGCGAGGACGACGTACATGGCGAGCAAGATCCAGGCGCTCGGATTGATGGTCATGGAGACGGAGATCTTCTCCAGATCGATCTGATCGAAGAGCGCCTCCATGTCGGCGACGGTGTCGATGGCGACGCCCTCGCGTCCCACCTCGCCCTCGCTCATCGGATGGTCGGAGTCGTAGCCCATCAATGTCGGCATATCGAAATCTACCGACAGGCCGGTCTGCCCTTGCGAGATGAGGTACTTGAACCGTTTGTTGGTATCTTCACCGGTACCGAAGCCCGCGATCTGCCGCATGGTCCAGTTGCGGCTGCGGTACATGGTCGGGTACGGCCCGCGGGTGAAGGGAAACCGGCCCGGCAGCCCGACGTCGTCGAGCGGAGTGTCCTTCACGTCGAGCGCGGTGTAGACCCGCTTCACGGGGAATCCGCCGCTCGTATAGAACTGGTCCTTCTTCTCGCGCTGCTTGGCGAGGAACGATTTCACTTCGTTCTGATCCCAGTCGCGGACTTCCTTCTCCAGCGCAGCGGTGTCCAGATCAATTTTGATCATGGGTCAGGCTCCGATTCCGTCGAGCAGTTGCTCGCCGGCGACGTAAGGGGAGATCTCGCGAGCCGCGAGGCGGTCGGCCACTGCCGCCACCCGCCCGGCGCTCGATTCCTTGAAGCGGCGGCGCAACAACTCCTCGGCGGTCTTGATCATGCGGAACTCGGCGATCCTCCGTACGCGCGCGCGCCCGGCGTCCGATCCTTCCAGGAACGCCTTGTGCTGGCCGAGCGCCGAAACCAGCTCATCGAAGCCCTCGCCCTTGAGCGAGCTGGTGGCGATGACCGGAGGTCGCCACGCGGTCTTTGCGTCGGTCGCCATGCCCAGGGTGAGCATCTGCTTGAGATCGCTCACCGTGCTGCGCGCGTCGGGCCGGTCGCTCTTCGAGACGACGTGCACGTCGGCGATCTCGAGGATGCCCGCCTTGATGGCCTGGACCTCGTCGCCCAGCCCGGGCGCCGAGACGACCAGCGTGGTGTGCGAGGCGCTGGCGATCTCCACCTCGTCCTGCCCCACGCCCACGGTCTCGATCAGGATGTAGTCGAAGCCGGCCACGTCGAGGATGTCGACGGCGTCGAGGGTGGCGCGCGCCATCCCGCCGAGCGCGCCGCGCGTCGCCATGCTGCGGATGTACACGCCTTCGTCGGAGGCAAGGTCGCTCATGCGGATGCGGTCGCCCATGATCGCGCCGCCCGAGTACGGGCTCGAGGGATCGATGGCGATGATGCCCACCTTGTGCCCGGCCTTGCGCAGATGGGCGGCGAGCACCGCGACCATGGTCGACTTCCCGCTGCCCGGGACGCCGGTGATCCCGACGACGTGCGCCTTGCCGGCTCGTCCATAGATCTCGCCCAGTGTCTCGCGGCATTCCGGGTCGGCTGCCTCCGCCCGGCTGAGGAGACGCGCGACGGCAGGGACCTCTCCTGCGAGCACGCGGGGCAAGAGATCGCGGGAGGAGACGAATCTGCTCATCGCTGCTGCTCGTTGTGGAGCTTCTGGTTCAGCTCGCGGAAGACGTCGCGATCGTCGATCACGCGGCGGGCCTTGAAATCGGTGCGCGGGAAGGTGCCGGGGGCGACGACCTCCACGCCCGAGCGGAGCCCGAGCATGGTGTGGATCCGCTTCGCCACCGTCTCCTTGAAGGCGAGGATGGCCGGGCCGCCCGTCTTCTCCAGTTCGGGCGCGGGCTCGACGCGGAGGAGCAGCTCGTCCATCTGCCCCGAGCGGCTGATGATGATCCGATGCTCGCCGCCGTAGCCTTCGACCTGGTTGAGCGCCGCGTCGATCTCGCTCGGGTACACGTTCTCGCCGCGGATGGTGAACATGTCGTCGATGCGTCCGAAGATTCCGTTGGGGAGCCGCGGGTAGGTGCGCCCGCAGGGATTCGGCTCGTTGGTCCACTGAGTCAGATCGCCGGAGACCAGCCGGATCATCGGCTGCGAAGTGCGCTCGAGCTGTGTGTAGACCGGCGTGCCGCGCTGCCCGTAGGGGACGCGATGGAAGGTCTTCGGATCGCAGACTTCCGTATAGACGATGTCCTGCCAGCAGAGCATGCCCGAGGTCTGCTCCGATCCGGCGACGTTCATCCAGGGGGTGATCTCCGCCATCGAGCCCGAGTCGAACACCTTCCCGCCGTACGCCTGCTCGATGCGGTCGCGCACGCCCGGGATCGAGGCGCCCGGCTCGCCGGAGAAGAAGAGCCGCTCGATGCCGAAGCCCGCCGGATCGACGCCCTCCTTCCGGGCCACTTCCGCCAGATAGAGCGCGAACGATGGCGTGCCGTAGAAGGCCTGCGGCTTCATGAGGTTCATCCACAACACGGCGCGCGAGCTCATGCCGGGCGCGCCGGCGCCGAAGGGGAATGCCTTGGCGCCGAGGCGTTCGGCGCCCGCGAGCGCGCCCCAGCTCCCCATGTAGAGGCTGAAGATCGCCGCGACGAACACCTTGTCGCCCGGCCGGATGCCCATGCCCCACATGATCCGCGCGTGCGCGTTGGCGATGTTCCTCCAGTCGTCGCGGCCGATGGCGAAGGCGGTCGGCCGGCCGGTGGTGCCCGAGGTGCCGTGGATGTGGAAGACCTCCGAATCCGGAACGCACAGGTAATCGCCGAAGGGCGGAACGCGCTCTTGTGCTTTTCGCAAATCCGCCTTGTCGATGACGGGGCACTTGGACTCGAAGTCCTCGAGCGACTTCACCTGGTCGGGATGGAAGCCGGCCTCGTCCCACTTCCTCCGGTAGAACGGCGAGCGGTCGTACGCGTAGCCGCACACCTCGCGTAGCCGCTGCACGATGGCCCGTTCGCGATCGCCGTGCGGCATCGTCTCGCGCCGCGGGAACCAGTAGCGGCTGCCCGCCTCGGGCCGGTAGCCGTCGTCATAGCGAGGAGGCCAGGACCAGGATTCCATCTCGCTCATGTGCAGTCCGCCTACCGCGCGCCGCGGTCGCGCACGAGCCGCCGCACCGTATCGACGATCACGTTGGGCGGAGTGTCCTGCAGCAGGATGTCGGCGACGCCCATCTGCTTGAGCTTGGTGACGTCCTCGTCGGGGATGACGCCTCCGCCGAGGAGGATCATGTCGCCGACGCCCTTCTCGCCCAGCCGCTTGATGATGCGCGGGAAGGCCGTCATGTGGGCGCCGGAGAGGAGGCTCACCCCGAGCACGTCGACGTCTTCCTGGATGGCGGCGTCGACCACTTCCTCGGGCGTACGGTGCAGCCCGGTGTAGATGACGTCCATTCCGGCGTCCCGCAGGCAGCGGGCCACTACCCGGACGCCGCGGTCGTGCCCATCGAGGCCAACCTTCGCGAGCAGCACTCGGATGTTCTCTGCCATCGTGCCTCCGGCGAAGCGAGTGCCTTCCTTATCATCTTGCCGGCGTCCCGGAATCGCGACGCCACGTCCCAGAAAGGGTCATCAGGCCCAGGCGAGCGCCTCGGTTTCCGCCATCTTGCGTTGGCGTCGGCATTGCTGTGACTACCGCCATGCGCTTGCCAGAGGTCAGCGTCGCCGTCCGGAACATGGCGCGGCGGCCGTCCCTCGCCGCCTCGGTGCTGTTGACGCTCGGGGTCGGGATCGGCGCCTCGACGACGATCTTCGGCTTCGTCGACGGCATCCTTCTCAGGCCGCTCGGTCTTCCCTCCTCCGACCGGCTCGTCTCGATCCAGGAGTTGCACGGCAAAACGCCGGTGGGGCGCGTCACCTACGCCACGCTGCACGATCTGGGTAGCCATCGCTTCCAGCATCTGTCCGCGGTCGCCGGCATGCGCCTGTGGAACTTCGCGCTCGAGGCCGACGGCCAGCCCGAACAGGTCACGGGCGCGATGGTCTCCGGCGATTTCTTCGCCGCCGCGGCGTCCGCGCCGGAGGCAGGAGCGTTCTTCGGCCCCGGCGATGCCAGCGAGCCAGTCGTCGTGCTCGGCCACGAGATCTGGGCGCGGCGTTTCGAGGCTTCGCAGGATGTCGTCGGAAGGACCATCCACCTTGGCGATCGTCTCTACCGTATCGTCGGCGTGGCACGCGCCGAGGTCCAGAAGCTCGCCGCGGCGGACCTCTGGATTCCACTCCAGTTCGAGGCGCCGCTCGGCTCCAATCGCCGGTCGCATCTTCTCGATGTCGTCGGCCGGCGCCGGCCGCAGTCTTCCCTCTCGCAGGCTCGCGACGAGCTCGCTGCGTTTGCCCGCTCCCTCCCGGGAGACGACTCCCCGGACCTGTCGCTCGTCGCGCATGACCTGCAGGAAACGCTGGTCGCTCCTGTCCGGCCCATGCTGGCCGTGCTCGTTGCCGCGGTCGCGATGTTGCTCGCGCTCGTGACGCTCAACCTGACCAACCTGCTTCTCGCACGAGCGATGTCGCGCGAGCGGGAGATGGCCATCCGCCGTGCGCTCGGCGCCAGCGAGGGGGACGTCTCCGTTGCCTTCCTCGTCGAAGGCTTCCTCCTCGGGGCCTGCGGCACCGCGCTCGGCATAGTCGTGGCGACCTGGGGCATCTCGGGCGTCAAAGGTCTGCTGCCGGCGACTTTCCCCAGGCTGGCCGAAGTCGGGCTGAGCCCGCTGACCGTCGCCATCGGCGTCGCGGGCGGCCTCGGAGCGAGCGCGATCTCGGCTCTCTACCCGGCGCTGCGGCGGCTGGGCACCGGAAGCATCGACCTGGTGCAGCGCGATTTGAGCCGCTTCCCGGCGCGCCATCGCGGACGCGAGATGGTGGCCGCCGCTCAGATCATGCTCGCGATGGTTCTGCTCGCCGGCGCCGCGCTCTGTCTCCGCTCATTCCTGAAGTTGGAGCAGGTGGATCCCGGATTTCGCCGGCGGGGCGTGGTCGGCATCGATCTGCCGCTCGGCGACCGGCACGGCGACGATCCTGCGCGGCAAGCGCCGCTGCTCGCCGCGATGCTCGAGTCCATCCGGACCGTTCCAGGTGTGACTTCGGCGGGCCTCGTAAACGGGTTGCCGCTCACCGGAGGCCCCTCCACGGGCGTCGGCATCGACGCGCGGCCCGGCATCGACGTGAACGCCGGGATCCGGATCGCGGACGCCGGCTATTTCGAGGCGCTGGGCATCCCGCTCCGCGACGGCCGCACGTTCGGGTCGAGCGATGGTCCCAGCGCGCCGCGCGTGGTGATGGTGAGCGAGGCCTTCGCGCGCGCGGCGTGGCCGGGAAAGGCGGCTCTGGGGCAGCGCGTGACGATGAAGGACTGGGGTGACCCTCTCGGGGGCGTCGTCGTAGGAGTCGTCGGCGACGTGCGCCCCGCCAATCTGGCGGCCCCGCCCGAGCCCACCGTGTACTGGCACTTCCTGCAGTTTCCCTCGAGTTTCAACACCGCGGTGGTCCGGACCGATCTGCCGCTGCCGGCGCTGGTCAGGGCCGTCCAGGCCGAAGTGTGGAAGATCGATCCCGGCCAGCCGCTCGCGCGCGTGCGCACGCTCGAGGCGGTGCTCGCCGACTCGATCGCGAAGGAACGCCTCGTCACCATCCTCTTCGCCGCGTTCGGCATCGCCGCGATCCTGCTAGCAGCCATCGGCCTCTACGGTGTCCTCGCAAACCTGGTCGGCGAGCGTACGCGAGAGATCGCCATCCGTGGCGCCCTGGGGGCATCTCCTCTGGCGGCAATGCGCCTCGTGCTCTTCCGCGCGGGCAGGCTCACGCTCGCGGGCGTTGCGGCTGGATGCGCGGCGGCGCTGGCTGCCGGGCAGGGGATGGCCGCGGTGCTCTACGAAGTTCAACCGCGCGACCCGGCGATGCTGACCGCAGCCGCCGTGGGAGTCGGTGCCGTCGCCGCGCTCGCATCGTATTGGCCGGCACGCCGGGCGGCATCGGTCGACCCGATGACGGTGCTGCGAGAGGAGTAGCCGGGCGCGCCTCAGGGTTCGTCGTCCCTCCCCCGGAACGTGCGCCGGTACTGCGTCGGCGTGGTCCGCACGTTCGCGCGGAAGTGATGGCGCAGGTTGGCGGCGCTGCCCATCCCGATGCGGTCGGCGATCGCTTCTACCGGCAGCGGCGTCGTCTCCAGGAGCCGCTGCGCCGCGATCACGCGTTGCCCTATCAGCCAGCGCGCCGGAGAGGTGCCGAGCTGCGCGTCGAAGCGCCGGCAGAAGGTCCGCTCGCTCATCCCCGCGCGACGCGCCAGCCGGCGCACCGAGATCGGCTCCCGGAGGTTTTGCAGCGCCCAGTCCAGCACTGGCGCGATCGGCGAACCGCTCTCGGCGGGCGCAATGGGTTCCGGGACGAACTGCGCCTGGCCCCCTTCCCGATGGGGCGCGATCACCAGGCGCCTCGCGACCTCGTTGGCGATGGCAGCGCCGTAATCCTTGCGCACCACATGCATGCACAGGTCGAGGCCGGCAGCGCTGCCCGCGGAGGTCAGGATCTGCCCCTCGTCGACGTACAGCACGTCGGGCACCAGTTGCACCCGCGGGAAGCGCTCGGCGAACGCCCGCGAGTAGCGCCAGTGTGTCGTGGCACGCTTGCCGTCGAGCAAACCGGTCGCCGCGAGCACGAAGGCGCCCGAGCAGATGGAAACCAGACGCGCCCCGCGGGCGTGCGCCCGCCGCAGCGTGGAAAGGACGGCCGGCGGGATCGGTTGTTCGAGGTCGTGCCGCCAGCCCGGCACGACCACCGTGCCCGCGCTCTCGAGCGCGCGGAGGCCATGGGAGACGCGGAACGTCACGCCGCCCTCGGCGCGTAGCGGGCCGCGGTCGGCGGCGCAGACGCGGAACTCGTACCAGGGCACTCCCAGCTCCGGCCGGCGCAGTCCGAAAATCTCGACGGCGAGGGCGAATTCGAACGTGCAGAGGCCGTCATAAGCGAGGACGGCGACCGATCGATTGCGAGGGGTCACTGGCAGACTATTGCCGAAGCGTGGCAGTTCTGCCAGCGGCGCGGACGCCGGCGGATCGGCACAGTAGCGCGCAAAGGAGCTCGAAATGCCGACCCTGCCTTCCCGCCATCCAGTCACCGAGGTTCCTGCCCTGTCCTCCGCCCGGGCCCTCGAACACTTCAGCCGCTTGCTCGAGCTCGAGACGGACTGCTGGGACGTCCATGCCTCGCTCGAGTCGGGGGGTTTCGTGTTGCTCGACGTCCGCAGCCCCGATCTTTTCCGGCGCGGACATGTACAAGGCGCAGTCAACCTGCCGCACGCGCGCATCACCGAACGCGCACTCGAGCAGTACTCTCTCGAGACGCTGTTCGTCGTCTACTGCGGGGGCCCGCACTGCAACGGGGCCGACCGCGCGGCGATCCGGCTCGCTACCCTGGGCCGGCCGGTAAAGAAGATGATCGGCGGCATCACCGGCTGGATCGACGAGGGCTTCCCGTTCGCGGAAGAGGCCTGAGCTATTGCGAGGCTCGTTGCCTGGGGCGGCTGCGTGGCTGGGAGTCACGCTCGTCGTCAATGGTGTGAAACTGCGTCGCGGCCGCGCCAAGGATCCGAGAACAGGGTAGCGGCGCGTCCGGAATCGCACGAATCGCGTCGCGCCGCCGTTCAACGACAAACGCAGCGTCTAGCAAGGACACGCCGAGGGCCGCCGAGGCTGGCAGTGATTCGCCAGCGCAACGGAGAGGTCCATGGAAAAGCGATCCAGGCTCTTGGTGGCAGCCTTGCTGCTGTTGACCGCAGCGACCGTCCTTGCACAAACGACGACCGGCGCGCCAACCTTCGGACAGCCGACCATCAGCGGCATCCAGGGGGTCGGATTCGAGCAGGACATCCGCCTCGATCCCACGGACGCGACCCGTGTCTACACCAGCGTTCCCGGCTCCCTCTCCTCGGACACCAGCTGGATCTGGCGCTCGACCGACGGTGGCAAGACCTTCAAGTGGGTCACCGCCGCGGCGCCCAAGACAGGAAAGCCCAACACGTGCGCCGGAGGCGGCGACACGGAACTGGCGGTCGATACCGGCGGCAACCTCTACTTCAACGATCTGACGCTCGTGAACTTCAGCACCGCACGCTCCGACGACCACGGCGCCACGTTCGTCTGCAGCAACGCGGGCGTGCCCGACGGCGCGGGCAAACAAGGTCACCCGGCCCATGAGCTGCGACGAAGGGATCATGGGGAACGACGAGGTCAGTCCAGTCGCGACGACCACCGGCAAGATCGACCCGGTCACCCACAACCCCACCACGCTGTCGGCGCCCGTCAAGCACGTCTACGTGGTCCACGACGACGCGACGTTTTCGAAGATCGCAATCGGTCGCTGCTTTCCAGTTGCGTTCGGGGTTCCCGTTCCCAACGTGAGCGATCCCAGCGGGCTAAACTGCGACGACCTTCCGATCGCCACGCTGGGCACGATTCCGGCCGGCGGTACTTTCCCGACGGCGAAGACCGGCGCGAACTTCCCCTCGCTGGCGATCGACAAGGCTGGCAACCTCTATACCGTCTGGGAGCAGGCCCCGACCGATCCCAACACCGGGAACATCACCGGCGACACCCTGCTCAAATACAGCTTCTCCACCAATGAAGGCACCACCTGGTCGACCCCGGTCGCCATCCCCACGCCCGGACTTCACAACAACGTCTTTGCGTGGGCGGCGGCCGGCGACAGCGGGCGCGTCGACATCGCCTTCTACGGCACGCCGACTCCGGCCAACCCCAACGATCCCACTTGCGGCACCAACAACGGCGGCAAGGGCGGCCCCGACGCGACCACGAACGGCATCTGGAGCCTGTACGTCGTCCAGACGCTGAACGGGCACGCGACATCGCCCTCGTTCACCGCGCCGATCCTGGCGGGTGAGCATTCCATCCACAAGGGCACCATCCAGACCGTGCTCGGAGGCCAGTGCGGCGACCGCACCCTGGGCGATTTCCTGCAGGTGCGCATCGGCAGCCGGGGCGAGGCGCAGATCTCCTATGCCGATTCAAACAATGCCGACGCTGCGTTCGCTCCGCACGGAATGTACGTGCGGCAGAACGGCGGCGCGAGCGTCTTCGCCTCGAGCCCGCAGGTGCGAGGCGATGCGATCCTCCTCAACGCCGCGAGCGATCCTGCGGGCGACGGAAGGCGCGAGTCCGCCGGCGTCACCGGTCCGAACGACCCGAACCTCGACATCCTGCAATCGAGCTTCTCGCAGCCTGCCCTGGCGGCCTGCCACCCGGCGGGAACGCCTTGCTACCGGGTGAAGATGATCGTCAACAACCTGAGCTTGACCCCGCCGGCTCCGGACGCGGTCGCCGTCTGGCTGACGCAGTGGCTGGTCCCCGCCGACCCGGGCTGCACCTCCTCGGCGGACTCGTGCGCGAACGGCGGGAAGAATCCGTTCGTTTATTTCGAGTCCGGCGCCACGGCGAGCTGCTGGTCGGGCCAGAACGCCGCGCTGCTCCTCGGCGGCGGCGTCACGCTGACCTATCCGGGGACCAAGCAGATCACGGCTCCGGGCGCCTGCTCGTTCGTACCCGGCCCGTTCGGGACCATCACCATCGACGTGCCGATCGCCGACGTGAGCCTCGACGCGGGCGTCGCGGCGGCGAGCACCCGGCTCTTCAGCGTGACCGCGAGCACGATGACCCTGCCCGCACCCGCGGAAAGCGTCCCGCCGAATCCGGGCAACTTCAAGCTCTTCTCGGGCCCGATCGGAGGCGTCCTCTTCGACCTCATCGACGTCGTGCGCGCTTACGATTTCGTTCCCGGCGCGGGCGGCGGCACCGGTGGAGCGTGCCACGAAGCGGACGGCGAGGGGCACATGCCGGGAGCGAAATCCGGTCAGGCCAGCTTCCACTTCGACGAGGATCCCTGCGAAGACGGCGACGCGGAGGACGTGCACGCGAGGGATCCGGGCTCGAACATGGACTTCCATTCCACCCAGATCGTCTCGGTGGCGTTCGACGACGTCGCGCGGACCATCACCATCGTGGGTGTCGGGCTCAACAACGGCGTCCCCGTCACCTTCACCGCGGTCGGAATCGACAACGGCCAGACCGCGCTCGACCTGTTCAGCCTGACGCTCAGCGACGGCTATAGCAACACCGGGAATCTGCTGGACGGACGGGTCGCGCTGTTCTGAGCCGCGACTTTGCGGATCATCACTTACAACTTCCTCGCCGGCGGAAGCGCGGCGCCCTCGCACACCGCTGGCGCAGACGCTGCGCTGGACCGGCAATCGCAGAACGCCGTATCACTGCGACGGGATCTTCGCGCCGCGCACGTGGCGTGCCAGGTTGCTGCGCTGCGAGGTCGTTGCCGGAGCGAATTGGAGCCGGCTGAGCGATCACAACCCCGTGCTGGCAGTCTTTGCGTGAGCTATGGCTTCGCGACGTCCCAGACGTCCTTCACTCCATCGCCCTTCGTGTCGCCTTTCTTCTTGTCACCCTCGAAGTAGTAGAGCGGGAGCCCCTTGTACGTCGTCTGCTTCTTGCCGTCGTCGCGCGTGATGGTGGCGAAGTCCGCCTTCTTCACCTTGCCCGACGCGCTCACTTTCTCGGCATGGAACAGCGGCCACTTGGTCACGCAGTCGCCGGCGCAGGCACTCTTGCCAGGGGTGTCCTTCTTGAACGTGTACAGCGTCATGCCCTTCGAGTCGGTGAGATAGCTTCCGAGCTTGTCGCTCTTCGCGACCTTCACCGCGCCGCTGGCCGCGCTCGCCGTACCCGCGGAACCGAGCAAGCCCAGGAAGGCGATCGCGAGTGCCATTGCCGTCGAACGGATCTTCCCACTCATCGCATCGCTCCTTGAATGATGGTGAGCTGCAACAACCAATCTACCTCTTGTTCGACAGGCAGAGGAGCGGAGTGCGATCGCCGATCCGGCCCCGTGCGGTGACGGCGCTCACCTCGGGCGGGCGGTCAACGTCGAGCCTCGCTGGTCGCCGTTTCCAAGGCGCTGAGGAAGTGAGGATGGCGCCAGTCGCGGCGGACAGCCCCCGGGGATGCGCCAATGAACCGCTTGAAGGCGCGGCTGAAGGCAGCCTCTGAGCGGTAGCCGAGGCGACCGGCCAGCTCGCCGACCGCGGCGCCGTCCTCCTTGAGCCAATCGAGCGCGACATGCATCCGCCACCTCGCGACGTAATGCATGGCGGGCTCTCCGACCAGCTCGGTGAACCGGGCCGCGAACGCCGAGCGCGACATCGCGACGGACCCGGCCAGAGAAGACAGCGTCCAATCGCGCTCCGGATGATGATGGACGAGCGCGATGGCGCGGCCGATCTGCGGGTCCTGCAGCGCCCCGAGCCAACCCGTCCGCGCGGCTTCATCGGTCGCGATCCACGAGCGAATGGCCTGGATCACGAGGATGTCGGCCAGCCGGGTGATCACCGTCTCTCCGCCGGGCCGCAGCTCTCTGGCCTCCGCGGCCATTAAGCGCAGCGTGCCGTCGAGCCAATCCATCTCGCCGCGACCCGCGGCCTTGACGTGGATGACCTTGGGTAGCGCGCGGATCAGCCGGTGGGCCGCCGGATGGTCGAAGCGGACCGAGCCGCAGACGAGATGGGCGGACTCGCCGCCCCCGCCGTGGCGGAGGATCTTGTAGCGATCGCTGACGCGCCCGTGCGGGAGATCGTCGATGCGCGGCGCCCGCGTTCCGGGCTTGCTCACGAGGCGATGCCCCTCCCCGTGCGGCACCAGCACCAGGTCGCCGGGCTCGAGCTGGCGCCGCCGCGATCCCGGTACCTCGAGCCAGCACCTGCCGGAAGTCAGCACGTGGAAGGTGAGGCCTCCCTTGACCTCGGGAAGCTGAAGCCCCCAGGGCGCCGTCAGCTCCGACGTGCAGTACGAGGTGCCCGACATGCGCAGGAAGTGCAGCGCTTCACCGAGCGGGTCCATGCCCCTGGTCTAGCGGGCGGGAGCGCGATCGTCCATCAAACCGGGACGGACGAGCATGAACGAGCGACGAATGAGCATGGAGCGTCTTACATTGGTCGTCGATATTGGACGCATGCAAACCCTGCGGGGGCAGCGCGTTGTCGTCATCGGGGGAACGAGCGGAATGGGCCGTGGCGCCGCGCGCGCGGCGGCGGAGGCTTCTGCCGAAGTGGTGGTGGCCGGGCGACGGCCGCCTGGCGCGCGTGCCCCGGAGGCCTGGAAGGACCAGGTCACCGAGGTAGTGGTCGACGTCACCGATGAGCGAGCGGTCCGGGATCTGTTCCAAGGTATCGGCAAGCTGGATCACTTGCTGGTGACGGCCACCCCGCCGGCGAGTCCCCGGCCATTCCTCGAGCAGGACGAGGCCACGGCGCGCTCCTTCCTCGATGGCAAGCTGTTCGGCAGCTTGGCCTGCGCGCGCCACGCCGCCCCGAGAATGCGGTCCGGTGGATCGATCACCTTCCTGACCGGCTGTGCCGCGATCCGCCCGCGCCCCGGACTCTCGATGGTCACCGCGACCTTCGCGGCGCTCGAGGCCATCTCCCAGGCTCTGGCCCTGGAACTCGGGCCCTTGCGGGTCAACACCATCCGGCCGGGATTGGTCGACAGCGAGATGTGGAGCTTCCTCGACGACCGCGCGCGCGAGCAGCTCCGCGCGAAGGTCCGGGCGGCATTCCCGGCCCGGCGCATCGGCAGCGTCGAGGACATCGGGCACGCCGCGGTCTTCCTCATGACGAACCCCTACGTCACCGGAACCGTGCTCGAGGTCAGCGGCGGCGAGCCCCTGGTGTCTCTCGATCTGTAAGGAGCGACGGCAATGAAGATCGGCATCATCGGTACGGGAAGGATGGGGCAAGCCCTGGGCGTCCGCTGGGCACGCGCCGGGCATCGGGTGCTCTTCGGGTCGCCGCTTCGGTCTTCGTCTGCTCCGACGACGCGGCAGCCAAGGCAGTCGTCATGGACCTGGCCAAGGATCTCGGGTTCACCGGCGTGGACGCTGGCGGACTGGCGCAGGCGGGGATGATCGAGACTGTCGCCGACGCGGTGCGCTTCCAGATCCTCGCCTTGGGCCGCACGCCGACGATCGCGCTTTCGCTACAGGAGCTCGAGCCATGATCCTCGTCACCGGCGCCACCGGAAACGTGGGAAGGGAGCTGGTGCGGGAGCTGCTCCGTGCGGGTCGGCCGGTGCGCGCCCTGGTCCGCGGGAAGGAAGGGTCGGTGCCCGCCGGCGTGGAGATTGCCGTGGGCGATCTCGATCGGCCGGAATCGCTGGGCGCCGCGCTCCGTGGCGTGCGCGGCGTGTTCCTGCTGGGTGGCCGTGCGGACATGCCCGGCCTGCTGGAGGAGATCCGGCGGGCGGGAGTGGAGCATGTGGTCCTCCTCACCTCCCGGTCAGTCGTGGGCGGGAACCCGACCAACGCCATCGTCGCGATGTGGACGGCATCCGAGGCCGCGGTCCGGTCGTCCGGGATGCCCTGGACCATCCTCCGGCCAAGCGGCTACATGTCGAATGCGTTGCGCTGGCTGGCCCAGCTCCGGGCGGGCGATCTGATCCGGGCGCCGTTCGCCGACGTGCCCATCGCGCTCATCGATCCTCAGGACATCGCGGCGGTGGCGGCGGTGGTCATCGGCTCCGATCAGCACCATGGGTCGAGTTGCGAGCTCAGCGGCCCGGAGGCGCTGGTTCCGGCCGAGCAGGTCCGCGTGCTGGGAACAGCGCTGGGCAGGGACCTCCGCTTCGAGGGGCAGACGGAAGCTGAGGCGAGGGAGGAGCTGAGCAAGATCTTCCCGCCGAGCCTCGTGGAAGCGCAGCTCCGCTTTTTCGCCAAGGGCGAATTCGACGACTCGCGGATCGCGGCGACCGTCTCGGAGATCACAGGGCGCCCAGCGGGGACGTTCGCGCAATGGGCGAGGCGGCATGCGAATCGGTTCGCTGAGGGGAGGGAAGGGAGCTCCTAGCTCGAGGCGAGCTTTCTCCGGCCGGCCTCACCAGGGCGCATCGTGGGGCGAGGCCGTGTCGTCCACCGGCAGGGAGAGATTGCCTTCCTCGAGGCGGCCCTGGTGGGGCCCGGAGGCGAGACTGTCGCAACCGGCACCGCCACTGCGCGCGTCGTCGGGCTGAAATTGGCGGCCAGGCGGTACACTGGGCGCAGTGCCTCGACTCCTGGTCTGCGACGTGAACGACCTCTCGCGCGCCAGACCGTTCCATGCGTCTTGCTCCGAGCGAGGCGTGGGTTCTGGCGAAACCGCGCAATGACGACGACTCTCAATGGAGCAACGGTCGCGTGGGGATGCGGTCGCTCGTCAGGGCTCGCTCGAGCTGAAGGACGGTTTCCGTCGTGTATCGCCCGCCCGGCGAGTCGATGGTCCAGTCGGTGAGCAAGCGCAGATCGAACGTGCCGCGCTGACCCTCGCGCAAGCTGGTGGCGATGTACGGCTGGTTGATGAGGGTGGCGTCTACGGTTTTGGCGGTGGCCTCCTGGACGTCGAACCAGAGGTGCTCCGCTCCGCCGGCGCCCTCGCTGGGAATTCCAAGCTTGACGTGGAAGTCCCACACGCACCGAAGCCGGAATTTCTGCCCCACCTGAGCCCCAATCCGCGGCGGAAGCGACCGCAGCCGGTCCCAGCGAGGCCCCCAACCACGCGGAACATTTGAGGGGGAATTGGTGCGCCCTGCTGGGATCGAACCAGCGACCCCCACCGTGTCAAGGTGGTGCTCTACCGCTGAGCTAAGGACGCAAACCGGTGCGGCGATTTAGCAGGCGGCCCGGAACCGGTCAAGGATTGGCGACCCTCGGCGCTCGCATCAGGCGGATGAACATCCATAGGTACTGGGCCCAGCTCACCAGGACGAATTCCGCGGCGATCAGGGACATCGCCACCACGAAGGGGGCGAGGGCGGCGCGCGCCGTCTCGCTCGCTCCCTCGACGAGGGCGAGAATGATGGCGACGCCCACGCCGGCCGTCGCATACTTGCCGAATCGAGTGGGCCGGACGACGTAGGGATGGCCGCCGCGCTCGAGCAGCCAGATGGCGACCACGATGCAAGTTTCGCGGAAGAGCGTGAGCCAGAGCAGCCAGAAGGGAAGCCGCCCGGTCCCGCAGAGTACCGAGAGCGAAGAGAGCGCCATCAGCTTGTCGGCGATGGGGTCGAGCAGAGCGCCGAGCTGGGAGAACTGCTTCAGCGCTCGCGCCATGACCCCGTCCAGCCAGTCGGTGACCAGGGCGCCGATGAAGACTGCCAGGGCGGCGCGGTGGAAGCCCTGCAAGAAGAGGTAGACGAAAACGGGGACGGCGAGCAGGCGCAGGCCGGTGAGGAGGTTCGGTACGTTCATCGCGGTCTTCCGCCGCCATCGCCCTGCCCCGCGTCGGGCACGAGATCCCGCGCACCTCCGTCGGGAGTGAGGTCCTCCGTTCCCGCGTCCGGAACGGGTTTCTCCATGCCTGCATCCGGAGCGAGGTCCGGCGGACGGAGATGCTCGGCGATCCGCGGCGGCAAGATCTTGAAAGGAACCTCGATGTCGAGCCACACGCCGCCGTCGGTGAAATACCGCGTCTTCGCCGCCCGCACCGCGCGCAACTTGCCCTCGATGCGCGTCCGCAACGCCGTGTCGTCCCGGAGCAGGATCTCGATTCGCGACCCATCGTCGAGCGTGGCGCTCTCGAGGATCCGCAGCGCGTTCCGCTGCGCCGCCGCAAGTGCCGCCCGCTCGGCAGCGGCTCGCCCGACCGCGATGGAGGGAGCGTTGAGATCGGGAGCGCCCTTTCCCATCGCTTTGATGATGCTGCGCTGCCAGTCGATGCCGTCGTTCTGTTGCGCTTGCACGGCCGGAGCCGAACAGAGCGCGGCGCAGAGGGCGAGGCGCGGCGCGATCCCGCTCACGTCCGCCCGGCCTTCCTCTTGACGACGAGCGCCTCGACCGACTGCGCGATCCGCTGGCTCAGGATCAGCATCTCGCCCACGTCGGTCGGCGCCTGCTGCCTGTGACCGTTGACCGAGCGCGACGGCGATCCGGGCCGCCGCGCCCTCCTCCAGCCCTTCTCCCAGGCCGTCCCAACCGAGCACCACGTTGCCCTGCACGAGCAGGAGCAGGGCCCGCTCCGCCTTGCTGCGCGACGCGCGAAGGACGATGCGGGCGATCGAATCGCGGTCCTGGACCGTCTTGAGCAATTCGAGCGCCTTCTCGAACGCCAGCGGAGAAACGTCCACCGTCCGCGCGGGAAGCGGCGGCGCGTCCCAGCCGGTCGGAGCGGCGCGCGGAGGGGGCGCAGGCGGCGGCGCCGCCTCTCCCAGAATCGCGTCCTCCGGCAAGGTCTCGATGGCGGGCTCTTCGCTGACCACCTTCTCGGTCGTCTCTTCCTGCGCATCCGCGACCGGCTCCGGTGGTGCCGCCGGAACGGGCGCGGGCGGAGCAACCTCGGGTGGCGCTTCAGGCCAGGGCTCGAGCTCGGGCGCCGGGCGGTTCGCGACGGGAGGCGGCGGGCGGTTCGCGACTGGAGGCGGCGGACGGACCGCGGGCGGAGTCCGCGTGCGGCTCGCGGGCGGAGTCGTCGGCTTCGCCGCTGACGGTGCGTCCTTCGCGACTGACGGTGCCGCCTTCGCTGGCCGTGCCGCGCTGGCCTTCGCCGGCGGCGCCGCGCTGGCCGTCGCCGGCGGCGCCGCGCTGGCCTTCGCGGGTTCCCCCGCCGCCCCGACGGGAACGTCCGGCGCCGATCTCCCCGCGAGCACCTGCGCATAGATGTCGTTGAACGCCTTCTCGTCGATCAGCTCCCCCGGCGCCTGGACCGCGGCCTTCTGCTGCTGCGCCTTCTTGCGCTGCCCGAGCCTCCCCTCGTCGGGCACCACGCCGAAATCGAGCGCGCGCATCTGCCGCATGGCTCCATAGTGCGCCCGCAGCAAGTTGATGACGCGGAATTCGGGTGCGACCACCGCGGTGCAGGGCTTGCCGATCTTGTAGCTCAACTGATCGAGCTTGCCGGGGTCGATGCGGGTGACGAGTACCTTGAGGCGGCGCCGCTCGAGCTTCCACGGAACCATCTCGTCGCGCTGGGCGATATGGGGCGGGATGACGCCCACGAGCGCGGGGTCGATCTCGAGGTTTCCCCACGCCACCTCGCACCCGTGCTGCTTGGCCAGGCCGCGGGCGAGGTGCTCCTCCTCGCACAGCTGGAGCTCGAGCAGGTTGGTGCCGAGCCGCCCGCCGTACAGCACCTGCCAGTCGAGTGCTTCTTCCAGTCCTTCAGGCGTCAGGTGACCGCGCTCGATGAGAATCTCTCCGATCTGCACGGGGCCGGCAGGGTAGCACACGACCGTGCGCTCGCCCGGCCGCCGTACGCGAATTCGCGCCTGCCTGGAAGGGAAACGATCGCGACAGGTGTTTCGAGGGGGCAATGCGAGCTTTCGCCCTTTCACTCACTGCCGCCGCCTGCCTGTGCGCGTGTGGACACCACCGCTCACCCGCGGAAGAGGCGCTGCTTCGCCGCGGCGACTGCGCCGAGCTGCTTCGCGCGGCCGACGAGGCGCGGGCGCGCGGCGAACTGGCGCTCGCCAAGGACCTCGCCGACGGATGCCCGCAGGACCGGCTCGTCGATCTCGCGGCGCACGTATCGCCGGAACAGGGCCTCCTCCTCTGCGGACGCGCCCGGGCAGCCGACGCGAAGGCCTTCTGTAGTTCCGACCTGGTCGGCCAGCTCACCTCGAACCTTCACGCCCGGATCCTGATCGGCCCGCCCGATCCTACGGATGCCGGCGATCCCGTCCTCCTCCAGGCGTTCGCCGAGCTGGGGCCGGGTTTCAATCTCTTCTGGAACGCGGACGATCCCGATGTGGTGGTCGGCAGGATGACCGTCACCATCGAGCGCACCGAGAACGGGACGGTTGCGACGGTCGCCGACGGCAAGGGCAACAAGCAGCGCGTGCCGGCCACGCAGCACCGCGTGGTCGCGCGGGCCGAGGCCCAAGTGGAGCTGTCGGGCAAAACGCGGACGCTCCGCGTGACCGACGAGCTGCGCAACCTGACCTGGGAGGCGGCGCCTCGCGTGGCCGTCGCGGCGAAGTTCGAGCCGAAGCTCCCGACCGATCTGGAGATGAAGAAGCGCGCGGTGCTCGCCTGGGTGCGAGCCGTGGCGAAGGCCGTGGCCTCCGCGCCGCCGGAAGGAATCGACGTGAGCGACGCCAAGGGGTGCGTCGCCTACGGGCTGTCGTTGAACCTGGCCGCCGGCAATTCCGTCGCGGCCGCGAGCGGCGCGGGGGATCCCGACAAGGTTTCCACCTGCGAGAAAATCCTGGGAGAGCCCGCGGGAGCGGGAATCCCGGTTTCATGAGGAAGACATGATCGCCAAGGACGACTGGAGATTGACCGGCAACCAAGCCAACTACATGCACGGCGAGCTCTTGCGCTTCGGGCCCTACAAGCCCCGCAAGAAGGGTTCCGAGCACGACCACTGCGAGTTCTGCTTTCGCCGCTTCTCCAGCGCCGCGCGGGTGAACTTCTGTTCGGAGGGGTTCTACACCGAGGACAAGCGGTGGATCTGCGAGACCTGCTACGAGGACTTCAAGGTGCTCTTCGACTGGCGGCTGGAGAGCTGAATCGGGCCTAGCCCACGCGGGCGAGGCTGAGCCGCCCGCGCCAGCGAGTCTGCAAGGCGTCCCGGAGCGTAGCGTTCTCGGGACGCGATAGATCGGGATCGACCTCCACCAGCGCGAAGGCCTCCTCGCGAGCCTCGGCCAGGATCTTCTGGTCGCGGGCCAGCTCCGCGATGGCGAACTCCGGCAATCCGCTCTGGCGGGTACCGAGGAACTCTCCCGGACCGCGCAAGTCCAGATCGGCCTGCGCGATGCGGAAGCCGTCCGTCGTTTCCTCCATCACGTGAAGCCGCTCCCGCGCCGCGGGTCCCCACTCCGCCCCGGTCGCTCCGGTGACGAGAAGGCAATACGACTTCGCGGCGCCGCGCCCGACCCGCCCGCGAAGCTGGTGCAACTGCGAGAGCCCGAACCGCTCGGCGTGCTCGATGAGCATCACCGTGGCGTTCGGTATGTCGACCCCGACCTCGATGACCGTGGTGGCGACGAGGATGCGATCCTCGCCGCGCCGGAAGCGGTCCATCGCCTCGTTCCGCTCGGCGGCGCTCTGCCGTCCGTGCGCGATGCCGATGGGAAGGTCGGGAAACACGTCGAGCGCGAGCCTGTCCCGCTCCTTGGTCGCGGCCTTCACGTCGAGGAGCTTCTCGCTCTCCTCGACGAGCGGCAGCACCACGTATGCCTGCCGGCCGGCGCGGAGCTCCTTGCGGATGACGTCGTAAGCCTTGTCGCGCGCCGAGTCGCGATACACGCGCGTCGCGATCGGCGTCCTCCCCGGGGGAAGCTCGTCGAGGACGCTGGAATCGAGGTCGCCGTAGATCGTCAGCTGGAGGGTGCGTGGAATGGGCGTCGCCGTCATCACCAGGACGTCGGGGCGCTTGCCCTTCGACATGAGCCGGGCGCGCGTCATGACGCCGAACCGGTGCTGCTCGTCGATGACGGCGAGCCCCAGCCGATGGAACTCCGTTCCTTCTTCGGCGAGGGCGTGGGTCCCGACCACGATGTGCGCGGCGCCTCCCCGGACCAGCCGATCCGCGTGGGAACGCTCGCGCGTGCCGAGGCTTCCGGTGACGAGCTCGACGTGCACCTCGCGCCGCTCCCGCAACAGGGCGCGCAGCGACCGCGCATGCTGCTCGGCGAGGATCTCGGTAGGCGCCATGAGCGCGGCCTGGTACCCGTCCTCGACCGCGAGGAGCGCGGCGCAGAGCGCGACCGCCGTCTTGCCGCTCCCGACGTCGCCCTGGAGGAGCCGGTTCATCGGCTCGGGCTTGCGCATGTCGAGGGCGATCTCCTGGACGGCGCGCTTCTGCGCCGAGGTCAACGGCCAGGGCAGCTGCGCCTCGACAGCCGCGATGGACGAATCGCTGGCGCGGAAGGCGATCCCGGGCTCGACCTTCACCCCCCGACGCCGCAGTGCCAGCCCGAGCTGGATGAGAAACAGCTCCTCGAAGGCGAGGCGCCGGTGAGGCTCGCCGCTCGGCCGCCCCGCCACCGCGGCGGTGGCCGCGTTGCGCTCGGGAAAGTGCGATTCGCGAATGGCGTCGGCGAGCGGCCAAAGTCGCCTGCGCGCCAGCAGCTCCGGAGGAAGCGCTTCGCGCAATTCCCCCGCATGCTGCTCGACCGCCTGGCGAGCGATGCGCCGGTAGGTGCGCGCCGGCAATCCTTCGATCTCCGAGTAGACCGGTACCACCCGTCCGAAGGAATCGTCGCTCCGGTCGGTGCCCGGTATTCCTGCTGAATCAAGAGGTTCGACATCGGGATGCGAGATGGTCTTCCCGCCGCCCCGGTATCCCGGACGGACTTCGCCGCTCACCAGGATCCGCGCGCCCGGACGAAGCCGCTCGAGGAGCGAGGCGCGGAAATGGAACCAGAGGAGGAGCAACGCCGAGTGGGCGTCGTCGCGCAGCAGGACTTCGAGCCTGCGCCGCCCGTATCGGCCCTTCATCTCGTTCACCTTGGCGACGGTGCCTGCGATGACGCTTCGCTCGCCGAGCGGCGCGTCGGCGACCAGGCGGGGCGTGCGCCGGTCTTCGTAGCGGATGGGAAGGTTGAAGAGAACGTCGTTGATGGTGACGAGTCCCTTCCCGCGCAGCCTCTCGGCGACGGCCGGACCGACGCCGCGCAGCCGCTCCACCGAAGCCTGGAGTCCCTCCGTGGCCACCGCGCGGCGCGGCGGCGCAAAGAGCGGGGGCGGCGGCAGCGCGGGATCGGCCGGCACGGACCCTTCGCTACCAGAGGGCTCCGACACTCGCGCGAGATCCGCGATTTCCTTGGGGATCGCGACGAGCCGCCCGAGCTCGCGCACGAAGACCGCGATTGCGGAGCGCCGCTCCGCTTCCGGCGCCGCGTCGAACCCCTGCACCGCTGCTTCGAGCTTGTCGAGCCCCTCGGTCTCGCGCGCGAAGGGCCGCGCGGCGGCGACCAGGCGCCGGACGAGGGGTTCGAAGTCTCGCAAGGCGGCGGTCGCGCCGGCGCGGACGAGGAACCGGAGCGGAGGCAACAGCGGCGAGAGCGCGAGCGACAGGCCGCCGTCCGCGCCGTCCGTGCTCACCGCGCCTCTTCCTCCTCCGTGTCCGGAGGGTACTCGACGAACAGCACCTCGAGGATTTCGTACTCGCGCTCGCCGCCGGGGGCGCGGATGCGGACCGTGTCGCCGACCTCGCGACCGATCAATCCGCGGGCGATGGGGCTCGTGATGCTGATGCGGCCCTTCTTCAGATCCGCTTCCGTCTCGCCGACGATGGCGTACTGGGTCTTCGCGCCGGAGTCGGTGTCCTCCAGCTTGACGGTCGCGCCGAAGACCACTTTGTCGCCCGAGAGCTTCTTGACGTCGATGATCTCCGCCCGCGCGAGCCGGTCCTCGAGCATCTGGATGCGCCCCTCGATGTGGCTCTGGCGCTCCTTGGCGGCGTGGTACTCGGCGTTCTCGCGCAGATCCCCGTGCTCGCGGGCGACGCCGATGTCGTGGACATTCTTCGGGCGCTCGACCGACTTGAGGTGCTTCAGATCCCGCTTGATCGCCTCGGCTCCCTCCCGGGTCATGGGGATTTTGTCCGATGCCATTTCGAGTTGCCTCCGCTGCGACCCGGGCCATTCGTGAAACGCATGCGGCCGGACGCCCGACTCGGGCCCCGGCCGCGTGGAAGGGAGCTTGGCAAGATGCCGCAAAGGCGTCAACGGGTTTCGGGCCCAGGAACCTCCACACGGGCGGTCGATCGGCTGCGGCTAGATGCGGGGCGAGTGCTTGAATTCCAGATGGTTACGCGGGGGCCAGGACCTGGCTCCAATGTAAGCTTGCGCGACCTCACCCCCCTTCCCCTATAGTCCGCGCCGCTACCGGCCCCCCCGCCTGGTCGCGCCGGAGAATCTCCTTCATGATCGTCAGCCTCCACACCGCTCGACGGGCCGTACTCGTGTCGATGGCGGCCTTTGGGATGGCGTGTGGCGACTTCGATTCGCCGGGCGATGCGAGCGCTCGCGGCACGACGCCGGTACGGCCCGACTTTTCGATCTCCGTCGCCGCGGGGACGGAAACGCTCGCGCCGGGCGCCAGCGCGACCTACACCATCGCCACCGAGGCATCCGAGCGCGATGCGCAACAGTTGGCGCTGTCCGTCACCGGCCTTCCTGCAGGCGTCAGCGCGGTTCTCGCGCCGAGCACGGTGAATACCGGCGAGACCGCCCTGCTCGAGCTGAGCGCCGCCACGACGGCCGCGCCGGCCGTGGCGACCTTCACCGTCACCGCCGTCGCGCTCAAGGGCTCGACCCGCAAGGCGACGGGACATCTCAACATCGTCGCCGCGCCGTAATCGCCTTCCCGCAGCGTACAATCCGGCGCGATGTCCGCCGGATTGGAAACAGCGCTCTGGCGCTTCACCTACGAAGCAGTCGTGCGCACGGGCCGCGGGCCTTCCTTGCGCGAGGCCGCGGAAGCGCTCGGAGCGAGCGAATCCGAAGTGCGCGCCGCCTACCAGCGGCTCGGCGAAGGTCACGCCATCCTTCTCGACGCTTCCGGCGAGGGACTCTGGCGGATCGCACCCTTCTCCGCCGTTCCCACCGACTTCGCCGTCGAGGCGGGAGGCCGTTGCTACTTCGCCAACTGCGCCTGGGACGCGCTGGGGATCTGCGCCGCGCTGCACGCCGATGGCATGGTCCGCGCCAGCTGCGGCTGCTGCCGCCAGCCGATGGATCTCGCGGTCCGCGGCGGGATCCTCCAGACCGCCGAAGGACTGCTCCACATCGCCGTCCCCGCCAAGGACTGGTACCAGGATGTCGTCTTCACCTGAAGGACGATGCTGCTGTTCCGGTCGGAACGGCACGTGGCGCGCTGGTGCGAGCAGTGGCAGCGGCCCAGAGGCGGAACGCTGGACCTCGCGCAGGCGTGGGAGCTGGCGCGGGCGTGGTATGGCTCGCGCCTCGATCCCGGGTTCCGCCCCTTCACCCGGGAAGAGGCGCAGGCGCTCTTCGCCCGCGTCGGCCTGACCGGCCCCTTCTGGAAGCTCGGTGATTGAGCGCATTCTTTGCGCTTGCATCCGCCGACGCATTGCATAAATATGCGACTTCATGCAGCGGCTGCCCATCGCGGTGATCGGCGCCTCGGGGTACTCCGGGATGGAGGCTACCCGGATCCTCGCCCATCATCCTTCGGCGGAGGTGCGCCTCGTCACCAGCGATCGCTGGCAGGGCGAGACGATCGAGCGCCGGACCGGCGTCGGCGGCCCGGTCGGAAAGCTACGCTACGCGCCGCAGGAGCGCGTCGTGGACCTCGCCGGCGAGTGCGCGGCGGCGCTCCTCTGCACGCCGGCCGAGGTGTCGCTCGATTTGGCTCCTGCGCTCCTCGCCAAGGGTCTCAAGGTCGTCGATCTCTCGGGGGCGTTCCGCCTCGCCGACCCGGCCCGGTTCGAGCAGGCGTACGGGCTGCCCCACCCGCGAGTAGACCTCCTCGGCGAGGCCGTCTACGGGATGCCCGAGCTGCCTTCCGTCCGGCAACGGGTCACCGGCGCGCGGCTGGTCGCAAACCCCGGCTGCTATCCAACCGCCGCCACGCTGCCGCTCGCCCCGCTCTACCGCGCGGGTCTGTTGGACCGGGACCCCCCAATCGTCGACGCGGCCTCCGGTGTCACCGGCGCGGGGCGAAAGGCCAGCGAGGACTTCAGCTTCGTGGAAGTGATGGACGACTTCCGCGCCTACCGCGTGCTCTGCCACCAGCACACGCCGGAGATTGCGCAATCGCTCTCGGCAGCGGCGGGCGCGGAGATCGACCTGACCTTCACCCCCCACCTCCTGCCCTTGCGCCGCGGCATCCTGGCTACTTCGTACCTGCGCCTCGCCCCCGGCGTTTCGGCAAAGGACGTGACCGGCTGCTTCGTGCATGAATATGCAGCCGAACCTTTCGTGCGCCTGGCCGGGTCGGCCGACGAGGTCTCGCTCAAGTCGGTGGTCGGCACCAACCTCTGCCAGATCGGCTTTGCCGTGAAGGGCAACCGGCTGGTGGTCATCTCCGCCCTCGACAACCTGGTGAAGGGCGCGGCCGGCCAGGCGGTACAGAACCTGAATCTCCTCTTCGGCTGGCCGGAGACGGCCGGGCTGGACGTGCTGCGGGGGTCCCATCCGTGAAGGTTCCGAACGGCTTCCAGTTCGCCGGCGTGTCCGCGGGAATCAAGCCCAACCGCAAGGACCTGGCGCTCGTCTACAGCGTTGCGCCTTGCTCCGCCGCCGCCTGCCTTACGCAGAACAAGGCGCGGGCTGCGCCCATCCTCGACGTGGAGAAGCGCTTGCCGGCGAGCGGCGCCCGCGCGGTGGTCGTCAACAGCGGCAACGCCAACGCGCTCACCGGACCGGAGGGCCTCGTCGACGTGAAGACCGTGTGCGAAGCGGTCGCCCGCGCCCTCGACGTACCCGCGCAGAGCGTCCTCTCCGCCTCGACCGGCGTCATCGGCCACCGGCTACCCGCGCACAAGATCGTCGCGGCGGCACCCGCGCTCGTGGGGAGCCTGCGGCCCGAACCGGAGCAGGCCGCCGAAGCGATGATGACCACCGACACCCGCATCAAGCTCGCGGGCCGCTCGGTCGAGATCGGCGGCAAGGAAGTGGTCATCGCTGCCCTCTGCAAGGGCTCCGGGATGATCGCCCCGTCGCTCGCCACCATGATCGCGGTGGTCACGACCGACTGCGCGATCTCACCGCCGGCGCTCGCGGGCGCTCTCTCCGCCGCGATGAAGAAGAGCTTCAATGCCCTGACCGTCGACGGAGACATGAGCACGAACGACGTGGTCTTCGCGCTCGCCAACGGGCTCGCGGGCAATGTGCAGCTGGCAGATCCCGGACCTGATCTCGACCGCTTCACCGCGGCGCTTTCCGCCGTCTGCGAGGAGCTTGCCAAGGAAATCGCCGCCGACGGCGAGGGCGCAACCAAGCTCCTCGAGGTGCGCGTCACCGGCGCTCCGAGCGACGAGGTGGCGATCGATGCCGCCCGCGCCGTGGCTGGTTCCAGCCTGGTCAAGGCGGCCATCTTCGGCGCCGACCCGAACTGGGGCCGCGTCCTCGCCTCGATCGGTGCCAGGGCGGGGACTTGTGGCTATCCGATCGAGCCCGCCGACGCCAAGGTCAGCGTGCAGTCGATGGACGTCTACGACCGCGCTCCCCTCGCGCACGAGACGAGCGTCCTCAAGGCGCGCATGCGGGAGCCGGAGGTCCGCGTCGCCGTCGACCTGCGCGCCGGAAAGGGAAGCGGCGTCGCCTGGGGCTGCGACCTCTCCTACGACTACGTGAAGATCAACGCCGACTACACGAGCCTCATCGTCCCGAGGCCCGACGGCGGCGTGGCAAAGGACGACCGGCTCGCCAACTACAGCCCCACCTTCAAGCAGCAGCTTCTCGTCGAGGCGCTCGGCTACATCCGCCGCTTCACCGGCACGCGCTGCGTGGTGAAGTACGGCGGCGCCGCGATGATGAAGGAGTCCTTGAAGAAGTCCTTCTGCGACGACATCGGGCTCCTCCGCAGCGTCGGCCTGCGCCCGGTGGTGGTGCACGGCGGCGGCCCCGAGATCACCCGGACCCTGGAGAAGCTCGGCTCGAAGCCCGAGTTCGTCGACGGCCAGCGGGTGACCAACGCCAGCGATCTCAAGGTCGTCGAGATGGTCCTCACCGGTTCCATCAACACCGACCTGGTAACACTGCTCAATCAAGAGGGCGGGCAGGCGGTTGGCGTTTCCGGAAAAGACGGCGCGCTGCTCCGCGTCCGCAAGCTGCAAAGCGAAGGCAGGGACCTCGGCCAGGTGGGCGAGATCACGCGGGTGAACAAGGACTTCCTCGAGATGCTGCTCACCCAGGGCTACGTGCCGATCATCTCGCCCATCGGGATCGGCGAAGACGGGCAGAGCTACAACATCAACGCCGACCAGGTCGCGGCGGAGGTGGCGATCGCCATCGGCGCGACCAAGCTCATCTACCTCTCCGACGTCCCCGGCATCCTCAAGGGCGGCGAGCTGGTCGAGGAGATGAAGGCGCAGGATCTCGCTGCGCACGTCGAGGACGGAACCATTTCCGGCGGCATGACGGTGAAAGCGCGCTCCATCTTCAAGGCGCTGCAGAGCGGCGTCGCGAGCGCGCACCTCATCGACGGCCGCGTCCCTCACAGCATCATCGGGGAGCTGTTCACCGACAAAGGCGTCGGGACGCTCATTTCCAGATGAGGAAGCTGCAGATCGTACAGAGCAAGGGCGCTCGTCACGAGGCCATCCGGCGGCTCCTGCAGGCCGAGCGGATCGGCACGCAGGAGGGTCTCTGCCGCGCGCTCGCCCGTGAAGGTTTCCGGGTGACGCAGGCGACGCTATCCCGCGATCTGCAGCAACTCGGCGCGGTGCGCGTCGGCGGCCTGTACGAGCTTCCGCCTGCATCGCCCGCGGCGGCAAGGCTGCAGGAAGTGGGCGACCTGGTCGTCTCCTTCGCGGAGAACGATCTCCTCGTGGTGCTACGCACCCAGCCCGGTGCCGCGCCCGCCGTCGCGTCGGCGATCGACGCTGCCCGCCTTCCCGGATGCCTCGGGACCCTGGCGGGAGACGACACCATCTTCGCCACGCCGGTTCGCGGCGTGGCCGTTCGCAAGCTTTCGCGCAAGCTGCGCAACCTTTTCGGAAGGGAGCTGTCATGACCCGGCAGAAGATCGTCCTCGCGTACTCCGGCGGCCTCGACACGAGCATCCTCGTCCGCATCCTCAGCGACGACTACGGCTACGACGTCATCGCCTGCCACGCCGACGTCGGCGAGGCGAAGGACAAGGAGTACCTCGCCATGCGCGCCCGCAAGGCCGGCGCCATCGCCTGCGAGGTGGTCGACGCGCAGGACGAGTTCGCGCGCGACTTCTGCTTCCCGGCGCTGCAAGCAAATGCGCTCTATCAAGGCGTCTATCCGCTCTCGGCGGCGCTTTCCCGGCCGCTCATCGCCCGGCACCTGGTCGCGGCGGCCCGCAAGCACGGCGCCACCGCGGTCGCCCACGGCGCCACCGGCAAGGGGAACGACCAGGTCCGCTTCGACCTCGCGGTGAAGGGCCTGGCGCCCGATCTCAAGATCGTCGCCCCGCAGCGCGAACGGAACATTTCCCGGGACGCTGCCCTCGAGTACGCCAAGCAGCATGGCATCGAGGTGCCGGCGACGAAGAAGAGCCCCTTCTCGATCGACGAGAATCTCTGGGGCCGCTCGATCGAGGGCGGCGTCCTCGAGGACCCCGATACCGAGCCGCCGGAAGAGGCCTTCGCCTGGACCAAGGCGTCGAAGGAAGCGCCCGACGCGCCGGCCTACCTCACCATCGGCTTCGAGCAGGGCCTGCCAGTGAGCCTCGACGGCAAGAAAGTGCCGCCTGCCCAGCTCATTACCCAGGTCGGCAAGGTCGCCGGCGACAACGGCGTCGGACGCATCGACCTGATGGAGGACCGCGTCGTCGGCATCAAGAGCCGAGAGACCTATGAGTGCCCGGCGTCGGTGGCGCTCATCGCCGCGCACCAGGACCTCGAGCGCTTCACCACGCTCCGCCAGTCGCTGCAGACCAAGGCCTTCCTCGACCAGAAGTACACGGAGCTGGTCTACGACGGCTTCTGGTACTCGCCCTTGCGCCACGCGATCGACGCCTTCAACACCGAGCACGCGAAGACCATCACCGGCCAGGTGACGCTCCGCTTCCACAAGGGATCGATGCGCGTCGTCCGGCGCTCGTCGGAGAACGGCGTCTACAACCACGGCCTCGCCACCTACGGAACCGGCGACAAGTTCGATCACCGCGCCGCGGAAGGATTCATCACCCTCCTCGGCCTCAGCCTCCACGAGTTCAGCCGCCTGCACGGCGGGGAAGAAGCTCCGTGATCGTCGCCAAGACCGAAGCGGCCGGGGAGCGATCGCTGCTCCCCGAGGTGCTCGCTTTCACGAGCTCCCTGCCGCTCGATCGCAAACTCTTGCGCGAGGATCTGGTGGGGAGCCTCGCACACCTGACGATGCTGGCGCGGACTGGCATCGTTCCGCGCGACGCGGCGCAAGCCATCCGTGAAGAGCTCTGCAAGATCTGGGCGGATGGCGAGCTATCTGCCGAGGAAGACGTCCACATGGCGGTCGAGGCTCGCATCGCCGCCCGCCTCGGCGAGCGTGCCGGGCTCCTCCACACGGCGCGGTCGCGCAACGATCAGGTGGCACTCGATCTGCGGCTGCACGTGCGCGATCAATGCGCACGGTCGCTCGAGGAGATCGCGCTTCTCGCCAAAGCGCTCGCGGCTCGCGCCCGGGCCGAGCCGGAGACGGTCCTTCCTTCCTACACCCACCGGCAGCGCGCCCAGCCCATCTCGCTCGCTTATCTTCTCTGCGGCTACGGGGCGATGTTCGTCCGCGACGCCGAGGCGCTGCGGTTCGTCCTGCAGGGCTGCGGCGCGCTTCCGCTCGGCGTCGGCGCCATCGCCGGGACCTCGTTTCCCATCGACCGCGAGATGGTCCGCAAGCTGTTGCGCTTCGAGCGGCTCACCTCCAACGGCCTCGACACGGTCGGCGATCGCGATTTCGCGCTCGACTTCGCCTACGCGACCGCGCGGTCGCTGCTCCATGCTTCGCGGGTCGCGACGGACATGGTCGACTTCTCCAGCGCGGAGTTCGGCTACGCGCGCCTCGACGGCGACATCGCCTGCGGCTCCTCGATGATGCCGCAGAAGCGCAATCCGGACCTCTTCGAGATCATCCGCGGCAAGTCGGGCCAGGCAGTGGGAAACCTCACTTCGCTCCTCGTCACGCTGAAGGGCCTTCCCGGCGGCTACAACCGGGACCTCCAAGAAGACCGCGCTCCGCTCCTCGAGACGGGACCGTTGTTGACGTCGGTGCTCGGCATGCTCCGCCTCGGCCTCGAGCACGTGCGCTTCGATCCCGTCCGGACTCTCGCCGCGGTGGAGAGCGACTTCATGCAGGCGACCGATCTGGCCGAGGCGCTCGCCCAGAAGGGCGTCCCGTTCCGGACCGCCTACCAGGCCGTCGGACGGCTGGTGCGGGCTTGCCAGGAACGCGGCCTTCCGCTCGCGAAAGCGACGCCGGAGATGGCCCGCGAAGCGGACCCGCGCATCGACGCCGAGGTGCTGCGCGCCTGCGATCCTCGCGCTTCCATCGGCCGCAAGCGGAACGCGGGCGGCACCGGCCCCGACTCGGTGCAGGCGCAAATCGCGGCCCTGGAGGCCGATGCCGAAAAAGCCTCCGCCGCCGCGAAAGCCGTCCCGCGACTCGACGACCTCTTCTCCGACCTGTCGAAAACGGAGTTGCGATGAAGCGCGATTTCTTGCGGCTCTCGGACTTCACCGCCAGCGAGTACACGGCGCTGTTCCGGCGGGCCGCCGAGCTGAAGGCGGCGCGGGCCAGCGGGCAGATCGTCCGCACGCTGACCGCCAAGACCTTGCTCCTGCTGTTCGAGAAGAACTCGACGCGCACCCGGCTCTCCTTCGAGGCGGCGATCGGACAGCTGGGCGGGACGGCGATCACCTTGCCGATGCAGGAATCGCAGGTCTCGCGCGGCGAAACGCTCGCCGACACAGCCGCGGTCGCCTCGCGCTACGTCGACGCCATCGTCTACCGCACGCACGGCGACGACCGGCTCCGCGAGCTGGCGAAGAGCGCCACCGTCCCCGTCATCAACGGCCTGAGCGACGGCGGACATCCGGTGCAGATCCTCGCCGACCTCTTCACGGTCACCGAACGGTTCGGATCGCTGCGCGGCCGGATCATCGCCTGGGTCGGCGACGGCGCCTCGAACATGGCGCTTTCCTGGATCGAGGCGGCGCCCATTTTCGGGTTCACGCTGCGTATCAGCGCTCCCGAGGGGTTCCGCCCCCCCAAGGCCGGTATTTTCGAGACCGTGAACGACCCGTCCGTAGCGGTACGGGGTGCCCACGTGGTCACCACCGACGTCTGGGTCAGCATGGGGCAGGAGAAGGAAGCGGCCGAAAGGAAACGCGCTTTTTCCGGGTATTGCGTGGACGAGGCCCTCCTTGGGCGGGCGCTGCCCGAGGCAATCGTTTTGCACTGCCTTCCGGCGCATCGCGGCGAGGAGATCACCGCGGGCGTCCTCGACGGGCCGCGTTCCGCCGTCCTCGACGAGGCGGAGAACCGGATGCACGTGCAGAAGGCGCTGCTCGAAGCGCTCTTGCTGCGCCGCTGAAACGTTCGGCTTGCGGCCGGGAGCGGCGATCCGTTAGCTTCCGTGCCCATGAACCGACGCGAATTCCTCGGTGGTGCGGCCGTCCTGGCAACGTTCCCCTGGCGCCGGCTGCTCGCGGATGACGTTCAGTCCTCCCAAGCGCCCTGGCGCACCTTCGAGACCACGACCCGCGTCGAAGTAGTGAAGCCCGAGGGCATCTCGCGCGTCTGGCTGCCCTTGCCGATGGGCGGAGACACCGACTGGCAGCGCGCCCTCGGCAATACCTGGAACGGCAACGCGAAGAAGATGGAGGCGGTCAAGGTCGGCAGGGAATCCGCGGCGATGCTCTATGCCGAGTGGGCCTCCGGTAGCGAGTCGCCCTTCGTCGAGCTGAAGAGCAAGTTCACGACGCGCGATCGCGCGGTGGATCTCAGCGCGGCGCGGGCGTCGGCACCGCAACTGAGCAAGGAAGAGATCGCGCTGTATACCGCGCCGACCGAGTACATCCCTTGCGACGGTCTCATCCGGGAGACGGCGCTCATGCGCGCCGCCAAGGGCGCCCAGACCGACCTCGAGAAGGGCCGCGCCATCTACGAATGGATCGTGCAGCACACGGCCCGCGATCCGAAGACCAAGGGTTGCGGGACCGGAAACGTCAAGGCGATGCTCGAAAGCGGCAATCTCGGCGGCAAGTGCGCCGACCTGAACGGCCTCTTCGTGGGAATGTGCCGCTCGCTCGGCATTCCCGCGCGCGACGTCTACGGAATCCGCGTCGCCAGCTCGAAGCTCGGCTACAAGAGCCTGGGCGCGAACACTTCGACCATCACCAAGGCGCAGCACTGCCGCGCGGAGTTCTTCGCCGAGGGAATCGGCTGGGTGCCGGTCGATCCCGCCGACGTGCGCAAGGTGATGCTGGAGGAGCCTCCCGGGAACCTGCCGCTGCAGGACGCGAAGGTGGAAGCCGCCCACAAGCGTCTGTTCGGCTCCTGGGAGATGAACTGGCTCGCCTTGAACACCGCCCAGGACGTCGTCCTCCCCAATTCGAAGGGTCCCAAGCTCCCGTTCTTCATGTATCCGAACGGTGAGTCGGGCGGAGAGCGGCTCGACTCGCTGGAGCCCGACAAGTTCAAGTACGCCATCACCGCCGCCGAGGTGTGATGGCGCTCGTCGTCGCCGCGCTCCTCGCCGCGGCGCCGCCGCTCCACTTGAAGGACACGACCGGCGCCCCGCACCGCCTCTCCGATTACCGGGGCAAGGTGGTGCTGGTGAATTTCTGGGCGACGTGGTGCGAGCCGTGCCGCGAGGAGCTCCCCAGCATCGAGCGCCTCCGCGCCGCTCTCGCGGACCGGCGGTTCGCGGTGCTCGCGGTACAGATGGGCGGCAGCCCGCGGACGGCGCGCGACATCGCCGCCACGCTCGGGCTGCACTTCCCGTTGCTCATGGACGGCGACTCGAGCGCGTCGGCGGCGTGGAAGGTGAACGTGCTGCCGACGAGCTTCCTCGTCGGTCCGGACGGCGTGGTCGCGCTGAGCCACGTCGGCGAAGTGGACTGGTCGAGCGGCGAATGGCGCCGAAAGGTCGAGGCGCTGCTGCCGCGCATCGAGAAGCGGGCCCGCAGGCAATAGCGCCGGCTCAGGCCGGGTGCGGTTCGGCGCTCCCGACCCGCCATCCCAGCCAGATCACCGCCACGGCCATCAGCGCGATGACCAGGGCGCTGCTGATGCGCGAGAGCGTGGCGAAGAGCGAGAGCGTGCCGCCGGGAAGTCCCGTGAAGGCGAGGCCGACCATGGGAAGCACCGGGGCGCCGCAGCCCGCCAGCGAGCAGGGCCCCACGGTGAGCCCGAAGGCGCCGGTCATGACTCCCAGGAGCCCGGCAGGTCGCGCGGCCCCGGACACGCCCGCCTGGGTCGTCATTGGCTGGTGCCGGCCATACGACCAGAGCGCGAAGTAGGCGCCGAAAACCAGGGCCGTGCAGAGGATCCGCGCGATGGTCGGGACGTCGATGATGAATCCCCAGTCGATCCCTTCGGTCCCGTCGGCGCTCGCCCAGGCGATGGTCAGGTGGGACAGGAAGTCGAGCTTGGCCGAGAGCGGCTGGTCCGAGCCGATGTAATCGGGCAAGCGCCGGAGCCAGGGGTTGAAGGTGAAGAAGTCGGCCGGCCGTCGGACCAGCGACAGGAGGGCCACCGGCGCGACCAGATTGAAGACCGCGACGGCGGCCGCTACCCCGAGGAGCACCCCGGCCCGGGAACGCACCGCAGCGGAGATTCCGCGGCGCGTCTGCGCAATCGCGGTCGAGGCCGTGGTCATCGTATGCTCCGGCCTGCGGCCCGCCCGTCGCAGGCACAGCCCGCTCCTCCATCGAGGCGATGAGCCTATCCGAGGAGGGCTTGGATGGCCACGGAAACCGGCGCCACTGGCGCCGATCCTCGCAGTCGGGGCGACCCGGGACCCACACCGGCGCCCCCGGCGCCACACGACCACTGGCTGGCCCCCAATGGTTTGAAGACATAGCAAGGCGCCTCTCTCGTGTAGAGTCGACCCTGCCGTGCGAGCTCCGTTGTCCCGATCGCCGCTCCTTCCCTACGCGGAAGAATTGGAACCGTTGCAGCGCCGGGCGCTGCGCACGGCCTGCCTCATCGCGGCATTCTGCATCGTCGCCTTCTCCGCGCTCGATCGGGTGCTGGCGCCCGCAGCCTGGCTGAGTCTTCTCGGGCTCCGCGCGATCGCCGGAGCGTTGCTTCTCGGCATCGAGCGGTGGCTGCGCAACGAGCGGGCCCGATTCGAGCCCGCCGTCGCGGCGGTGATCTTCGTCCTCGCCACCACGCTGTCGGCCGGGACCCTCAGAACGGGCGGGGTGCACTCCCCGTATCCCTACTCGGCGCTGCTCATCATCCTCGGGACCTCGATCCTCCTGCCTCTCCGCCCGGTGCAGGCGGCGTGGATCCACCTGGAGATGATCGGCATCACCCTTCTTCCGCTCGTACCGCTGGCCGTCACTCGCGAGGACCATCTCGCCCTGGCCGCGCGCGCCTCGTTCCTCGTCTGCGGCGTCCTGCTCGGCGTAGCGGGTACGCACGTCCACGACGGCCTTCGCCGTCGCGAGCACCTCGCGCGCGCGGAGTTCGCCCGGCACGTCGGCCTCGTCAATCTCGGCACGCTCGCCGGCGGGCTGGCGCACGAGCTGTCCAATCCTCTCTCCGCGCTGTCGGCGCAGCTCGAGCTGCTCGAGCTCGAGCTTCCCGTCGCCCACCGCGACCTGGTCGGCGACGCGCAGGGCTCCGTCTCGCGCATGCGGTCGGTGATCGAAGCGATGCGCCGGGGCGCCCGGTTCTCGGACGACGAGCAGCGCGAGGTCGATCTGCCGCTCGAGATCGAAGGGTCGCTGGTACTGTTCACCGGCCGCCTCGATCGCCGCGTGCAGATCGTCCGCGAATTCGGCGACCTTCCCCCGGTCCGGTGCCAGCCGACGCTCATCGGCCAGGTGCTCGTCAACCTCGTCGCCAACGCGGCCGACGCCCTGCAGGGCCGGCCCGGAGCGCGGATCGCGCTGCGCACGCTCTGCGCCAACGGCCAGGCCGTCGTCGAGGTCGAAGACAACGGACCGGGCGTTCCCGCCGATCAGCGCGACAAGATTTTTGAACCATTCGTCTCCACCAAGGGCGCTGCCGGCAACGGCCTGGGGCTCTGGATCTCCGCGGAAATCGCCCGGCGTCACGGTGGAAGCCTGACGGTGGACGCGGCGCGCGGCGGAGGAGCCCTGTTCCGGCTGACGCTGCCAATCCGCCGGAACCCCGCGAAGATCGACGAGGAGCGCGCCGAGCGACACTCGGCCGCATCGCCCCGCCCGGCGACGACTCACTGAACCCGTGGTATGTAGACGGTCCTACGAGATCGAACGATTCCCGCCCATCCCGGAGTCATGAGTGGCATCCATCGCGGATATCGTGACCGATTACCAGGCCGCCAAGAAGGCCTATGAGAACGCTGCCTTTCGCGCGCGCGACTTCGCGGGCGTCCCCTGGACGGGGCAATCGCTGGAAATCGCCGGACGGGCGGTGAAGGCCGCAGCGAACGCCGTCCAGGCCGCGCGGCTCGCCGCCGAAGCGCGCGACAAGCTCGGGCCCGAGATGACGGAGAAGCTCCTCGAAGCAGCCTGCGCGGCCGCGACGTTTGCCGCCGACGCGGCCAAGCGGGCCTGCGGGCTCACCGTCGAGGTGGCGATCCCCGCTTCCGCCGAAGGGGCAAGTCGAACTACTTCGCGGCCTGGTAATCCTGCAGCGCCTTCACCGTGAGCGGTCCCTGCTGCAGCGCCTCGATGGCGGCGACCGCCGCGCGGCAGCTGGTCAGCGCCGTGAAATACGGAATCCCGTGCATCAGCGTCTCGCGACGGATGCTGTAGCTGTCGGCGATCGCCTGCTTGCCCGAAGTGGTGTTGAAGACGAGCGAGATCTCGCCGTCGATGATCTTGTCGACGATGTGCGGGCGGCCCTCGGCGACCTTGAGCACCGGCGTCGCGGGGACGCCCTTCTCGCGCAAATAGCGCGCCGTGCCGCTCGTCGCGACGATCTCGAAACTGCACGCCACCAGCCGCCGCGCCAGGTCGACGATGCCCGCCTTGTCCTCGTCGCGAACGGAGATGAACACCTTCCCGCGCACCGGCAATCCGTTCCCGGCCGCGATCTGCGCTTTCGCGAAAGCACGCGCGAACGAGTCATCGATGCCCATCACCTCGCCCGTCGACCGCATCTCCGGGCCGAGAATGGTGTCGGCGCGCGAGAAGCGGTGGAAGGGAAAGACCGCTTCCTTCACGCTCAGGTGCTTCGGCACGAAGGTCTTGTCGATCCTCTGATCGGCCAGCGACTTTCCCACCGCGCAGAGCGCCGCGACTTTCGCCCAGGGAATACCGGTCGCCTTGCCGACGAAGGGAACCGTCCGCGAAGCGCGCGGGTTGGCCTCGAGGATGTAGATGCGGCCGCCCTGCACGGCGAACTGCACGTTCATCAGGCCGACGACGCGCAGATGCCGCGCGAGGGCCATGGCCTGCCGCGAGATCTCCTCGATGGTCCTGGCGTCGAGGCTGAAGGGCGGCAGGCAGCAAGCTGAGTCTCCCGAGTGGATTCCCGCCTCCTCGATATGCTCCATCACCCCGCAGACCACGTACCGTTCGCCGTCGCCGACGCAGTCGACGTCGACCTCGATGGCGTCCTTGAGGAAGCGGTCGATGAGGATCGGTCGCTCCTCGGAAGCTTCCACGGCCTCGGTCGCGTAGGTAGTGAGGCCCTCGTCGTCGTGCACCACCTGCATCGCCCGGCCGCCGAGCACGAAGCTCGGCCGCACCATCACCGGGTAGCCGATGCGTTGCGCGGTGGCGAGCGCCTCGTCGCGCGAGTGCGCAACGCCGTTCTCGGGTTGCAGCAATCGCAGATCTTCGACGACGCGGGCGAAGCGCTCGCGGTCTTCGGCGGCGTCGATGGCCTCGACGCTGGTCCCGAGGATCTTGATGCCGGCGTCGAGCAGGCCCTGCGCGAGCTTGAGCGGCGTCTGCCCACCGAACTGGACGATGGCCCCGATCGGCTTCTCGACGCGCGCGATTTCCACCACGTCCTCGAGCGTGAGCGGCTCGAAGTAGAGGCGATCGCTCGTGTCGTAATCGGTGGAGACCGTCTCGGGGTTGCAATTGACCATGAGGGTCTCGAACCCCGCCTCGCGCAGCGCGAACGAAGCCTGCACGCAGCAGTAATCGAACTCCACGCCCTGGCCGATGCGGTTCGGCCCGGACCCGAGGATGAGCACCTTCTTGCGCGCGTCGGGGCGCACCTCGTCCTCGTCCTCATAGGAGGAATAGAGGTACGGCGTGTTGGCCTCGAATTCCGCGGCGCAGGTATCGACGCGTTTGAAGACGGGATGGAGCTTCTGCGCCTCCCGCTGCCTGGTCACCTCCGACTCGGACCGGCGCGTCAGCCGCGCGAGCCGCTTGTCGGAGAACCCGAGCCGTTTCCATTGGACCAGGTCGGGAATCGCGGCGCCGCGCGGGGCGCGGGCGATCTCCTCCTCGGCCTGGACGAGCGCCTCGATCTCGCGGAGGAACCAGGGATCGATGGCGGAAAGCTGCGTCAGTTCCTGGGTGGACAGGCCCGCCCGGTAGGCCTCGGCCACCCAGAAGATGCGATCCGGCGTGGCCGTCTTCACCTGGCTGCGGATGCGAGCCTCGTCCTGCGCCGTGTACGGAGCGCGCGGACCATCGCGGCCGAGCGGGCTCGCAAGCCCCGCCGTTCCATTCTCCAAGGACCGCAGCGCCTTCTGCAGCGCCTGGGAGAAGGTGCGGCCGATCGACATCACCTCGCCCACCGACTTCATGCTGGTGGTGAGGGTCCGATCGGCGTGCGGGAACTTCTCGAAGTTGAAGCGCGGGATCTTGACTACGCAGTAATCGATGGCGGGCTCGAACGAGCTGGGCGTCGACTTGGTGATGTCGTTCTGGATCTCGTCGAGCGTGTAGCCGACGGCGAGCTTGGCGGCGATGCGCGCGATGGGAAATCCCGTCGCCTTGCTGGCGAGCGCGGAGCTGCGCGAGACGCGCGGGTTCATCTCGATGACGACGATGCGCCCGTCCCGGGGGTTCACGCCGAACTGGATGTTGGAGCCGCCCGTCTCGACGCCGATGGCGCGGATCACCTTGCGGGCGAGATCGCGCATGTGCTGGTACTCGACGTCGGAGAGCGTCTGCTGGGGAGCGACGGTGATCGAGTCGCCGGTGTGGACGCCCATCGGGTCGACGTTCTCGATCGAGCAGATGATGACGACGTTGTCCTTGTTGTCGCGCATCACCTCGAGCTCGAATTCCTTCCAGCCGAGAACGCTCTCCTCGATGAGCACCTCGTGGACCGGGCTGTAGGAGAGCGCCCGCGCGCCGATGTCCTGGAGCTCGTCGCGGTTGTAGGCGATGCCGCCGCCTAGGCCGCCGAGGGTGAAGCTCGGCCGCAGGATCAAGGGAAAGCCCAGCTCGCCTCCGTAGCGGACCACGTCGTCGAGACTGCGGGCGACGCCGCTCTTCGGGACGTCGACCCCGATGGCGGTCATCGTGTCCTTGAAGCGCTGGCGGTCCTCGGCCTTCTCGATGGCGTCGAGCTGCGCTCCGATGAGCTGGGTCCCGTAGCGCGCCAGCACGCCCTCTTTGGCGAGGCGGACGGCGAGGTTCAGCGCGGTCTGTCCGCCGAGCGTAGGAAGGACGGCGTCCGGCCGCTCGACGGCCAGGATGCGCTCGGCCGCTTCCACGGTGATGGGCTCGATATACGTGCGGTCGGCCCACTCGGCGTCGGTCATGATCGTCGCCGGGTTGGAGTTGAGCAGGATGGTGCGATACCCCTCCTCGCGCAGCGCCTTGAGGGCCTGCACTCCGGAGTAGTCGAATTCGCACGCCTGCCCGATGACGATGGGGCCGGAGCCCAGGAGCAGGATGGACCTGAGGTCGGTTCTTCTGGGCATCTACCGTATGCTCCGCCCTGCGGGCTCCGCCCGTCGCAGGCAAAGCCCGCTCCTCCGAAAGCACCCGACTAGCACGGAACGGGGCGCGGCCGAAGCACGGATTCGGCGCTGTTGACGGGCGGTCCTCCGGCTCGCTACGGATAGGACAAATGGCCCCGGCGCGGCGAGCGGGAGATCTGGAGCGGGCGGCGCTCGCCCGCAACGACCGCTACTTGCAGGAGTTCGTCGAGGCTCTGAATCTCTGCCCGTTCGCGAAGCGCTGCCGCGAAGAAGGCCGCCTCGTCCGGCGGGTGATCCTGGACGACTACCTGCTCCCGGCCCTTCTACGAGCGGCGGCGGAGGTGGAGACGCTGCCGGAGAAGCAGTGTGAGGTCGCGCTGTTCCTCCTGCCCGGGTTCGCGGACGGACCGGCGGCGTTGCTCGAGGTCTGCGCCGAGGTGCGCCGGCACTTGCGCCTGTTCCACTGCGTCGCCTTCCATCCCGCGTTGAAGGCGGACTTCTCGACCGAGAACCGCGCCGTCCAGTTCCTGCGCCGGGCGCCGGACCCGACCTTGCAACTCGTGCGCGTCGCCACGCTGGACCGCGTTCGCGGCGAACGGACCGGCGGCACGGTTTACCTCGGAAATGCCGCGGTCAAGGACCTCCACCTGCCCCCGAGCCTCTCCGAGGAGATCGCCCGGGCGAACCTCGCCACCATCCTCGAGCATGGCCCCGCGACACTCACGAACCTTTTGCAATCCTTCGCGGTCCGCTAAGGAGATCCGCATGCGATTCGAATCGTCCTCGCTGCTTGCCGTCCTGCTCGTCGTCGGTCCGGCGTCCGCGCAGATCGCGGTTACCTCGAACGACAACAAGGTCAACCTCGTGAACGGCGTGGTGAAGATTGTCGCCGATCCGAAACCGGACACGGTGACGATCCTCGACCTGAAGGCATCGCCGCCCAAGGTGATCGGCGAGGCCGAGGCGCCGGGAAGTGTCGTGGGCCCTCCGTTCAGCGTCGCCATCACGCCCGACGAGGGGCTGGCGCTGGTGACGTCCTCGCAGAAGGTCGATCCCGCCGATCCAACGAAGACGATTCCCGACAACCACCTCTCGGTCATCGACCTGCGCGCCAAACCGCCCGCCGTGATCGCGAAGCTCGAAACCGGCAAGGGGCCGTCGGGAGTCTCGATCAACCGCCAGGGCACTCTCGCGCTCGTGGCCAACCGCAATGGGGGCTCGATCTCCACCGGACGGGCGCCTCGCGCTCGCGACCCGCGACGGAGACGACCGCATCTCGGTCCTTTCCATCGACGGGAGCAAGGTCGAGTACACGAAGCGGGACGTCTACGCCGGGCTCCGGCCCTACGGCGTCGACATCGCCAAGGACGGGAAGATCGCCGTGGTCGCGAACATCGGCCGCAGCCTTGGTGACAGCGACACGGTGAGCGTCATCGACCTCGAGGCGAAGCCGCCGCGGGTGGTGGAGACCACGACCGTCGGTCAGACCCCCGAGGGCCTCAGGATCTCACCCGACGGGAAGCTGGTCGGCGTGGTGGTCGTGAACGGGAGCAACAAACCTCCGGACTCGCCGTTCTTCAACGACCACGGCAAGCTCGTGCTCTTCAAGGTCGCGGGCAAGTCGCTGAAAAAGGTCGCCGAAGCGCCCATCGGTCACTGGTCCCAGGGCGTCCTCTTCACTCCCGACAACAAGACCATCCTGGTCTGCAACATGGTGGAGAAGAACCTCACCGTGTTCCGCTTCGACGGCTCGAAGCTGCGGCAGACGGGGACGGTGAGCGTCAGCGGCGGTCCGGTCGCGGTGCGACTCGCGGACAAGCCGGCAGGAGTGCGGGTCGCGGATAAGCCATAGTCCCCGGCTAGGAACCCGCACCGCCGAAGTACCGTACCGCCGGGCTGCCCGACGGATAGAAGACTCCGAGCAGTCGCAACTCGGAATCGCCGGCGTTCTCCACGCAATGCACCTGCCGGCGCGGCAGGTAGATGCAGGACCCACGCTCGATGGGCGTCGATTTGTCCCCCGCCCACATCCGGCCGCGGCCGCTCAGGAGGCAGAGCACCTCTTCATACTCGTGGTAGTGGTCGGGCGCGCGGCCCGGAGGGATGGCGCCGACGAACTGCGTGACCTGCGCGCTGCCGATGTGATGGTCGACGAGCACGCGATACCAACGGTCGCCGGTCTCTTCAGATTTGCAATCGTCGAGGCGCACCACTCTAGGCGGCGCGCCGCCTGTTGCCATGGGCGCCGATTCGCCCGGGTCGGGACAGCGCGAGCTGACGATCGTCATCGGTTCGGAATTGAGGATATCGAAGCGCGCCCCCGGCGGAATGTAGATGCTGGCATCGGGTGCGATGGGCTGCGAACCGCTTTCGAAGCGCAGCATGCCTTTGCCCTCGAAGACGTACAGGACCTCGTCGCAGGCCGCGCCGCCGAGCGTGGGCGACCGGCCCGGACCGACTTCCAGGACGCGCAGCGAGATGGCAGCCGCACCGTTTGCGCGGCCGATCTGCTGAAAGGCACGCACGGTGCCGTGCTCTCTCGGCGAGCCTTCGTGGAGCAGGCTGACGCGGCAGCCCCCCTCGAGATCGACGGCCATGCGCGCAAAAACTATCATGGCCGCGGAGGAGCCGCGCGATGGCCGATCGGAAGACCCAGGGGATCAACGCCACCAACCAGGCCTTCATCCGCTACGACCAGGTCGACAAGAAACAGGAGTACCACCTGGCCGAGGGGAAGCATGAGGAAGCATTCGACGACGAGACGCGCGTCCAGACCTGCGACCTGGGCCGGTTCCTGCACGGAAACGAAGCGGACCAGAGAGCGTTCGCGGGCGAGCTGGGCGCGGCACTCCGATCGCTGGGCTTTGCCATCCTCGAGGGCCACGGCATCAGTCCCTCGCTGTACCGGGAAGCCGAGGAGCGAACCGAGGACCTCTTCGCCACCACCAGCCTGGCCGACAAGCTGCGCTTCCGCGCGCAGCGGCACGGCTCGGTCAACCAGGGATACTTTCCCATCAAGGAGACCAGCGGCATCCATCCCGACCTGGTCGAAGGCTGGGTCTTCTGCCGCCGCGCGTTCGACCTGGACGGCGATCCGGCTTTCCGGTGGCAAGACTACTGGCCGCGCGCCGATGCCGAACCCTTCTTCCGCCGGCTCGTGCAGTCGCACGAAAAGCTGATCTTGCCCGTGATGCAGAGCCTCCTGCGCGATCTCGGCTGCGATCCGCATCTCTACGACCGCAGGCTGACCCGAACCAACTTCGGGCAGCGGCTCAACTACTATCCGCCGTTGAGCGCGGACGACCTCGCGTCGGGAGCGGGAAGGATGCTCGGTCACGAGGACGTCGATCTCTTCACCTTCCTGCCGGCTGCGAGCGTCGAGGGATTGCAGGTCTTGAATCGCGCGAACATGAAATGGATCCGGCTCGATGCGCCTCGAGGCTCGATCATCCTCAACACGGGCGACTACGCGCAGCGCATTTCCAACGACATCCTGCCCTCGACGACGCACCGGGTGAGCCTGCCTCGCGATTCGAACCTCCGCGCCAGGCCGCGCGTCTCGTTTCCCATGGCCGTCTACCTCTGGGAGGACGAAGTGCTCGAGGTGCTGCCAGGACTTGTTCCCCCCAAGTATCCGCCCATCAAGGCGTTGCCTTTCCATACCCGGATCACGAGCAAGTATTACGGCGACGACTACGCGGTTGCAGAGAGCAGCCTGAACGACAGGTAGGTCGCGGCGAGGGTCCCCACCGCGACAGCGGAGAGTCCTGGTTGTTGCAAGACCGCTGCGAAGAACAGCATCGCGTACACGCCGAGAAAGACGAGCGGCACCGCGGGGTAGAAGGGCACGCGAAAGGGCGCTCCCGGATCGCGCCCACGTATCCTGAAAAGCACCAGGACCATGAAGCCGTCGATCACCAGGACGAAGACGATGGCGAGCGACAAGAGCCCCTCGAAGGTGCCGGTCGCCGCCAGCGCGGCGGAGAAAGCGCCCACCAGGATCATGGCTGCCCAGGGGCTGCCGCCGGCGTTCACTTGCGCCAGTGCTCTTGGACCCAGGCCGTCGCGGGCGAGGCCGAAGACGACCCGGGGCGTGACGAAGAGGTTGCCGTTGAGCGAGGCGAGCACGACCACCAGAGCGAGCGCGGCCATCAGCCTTCCGGCGTGGCCGCCGAAGATGGCCTCGGCCACGTCGCCCATTACCAGATTCGAGCTGGCTACGCGTTCGAAGGGCAAGACCTGGAGAAAGGCGCCGTTGAGCAAGAGGTAGAGCACGGTCACGCCGGCGATGCCGAAGAGGAGAATGCGCGGCAGCGCGCGAGCGGGGTCCTTCACTTCCTCGGCGATCTTCGCCGCGTCCGGATATCCGTAATACGTCCAGATCACCGATTGAAAAGCGATCGCCAATGCGCCCCAGGCGGCGAGGCCCGTCGGCGCGCCGGGCAGCGATCCTTTCCATCCCGCTCCACTGCCCGCCGCCGCGGCGATGCAGATGGCGGCGAGCAGCGCCAGGATCTTGGCCGCCGTAGCCAGATTCTGGGCCCAACGGCCTACCGAGACGCCGAAAAGGTTCATTCCCGTGAGGGCGAGGACGAGGCCGGTGCCGAGGAGCCGCGTGCCGCTGGCAGGCCAGCCGCACAGTCGCGCGAGGTATTCGCCGCACACGACGCCGATGGCCGCGATCGCTGCGCAATAGGTTCCCAGCGCCTCGATCCAGCCGATGACGAACGCGGCGCGCCGTCCGAACGCCTCGCGCGCAAACACGTACTTCCCGCCCGCTTGCGGATATCGCGTCGACAGCTCGGCAAAGATCAGCGCTCCCAGGAAACCCACTGCTCCGCCCAGGGTCCACGCGACGAAGGTGAGGCCCGGCCGCCCGAGAAGCGCTGCCACGGTGCCGGGCGTCCGGAAGATGCCGGAGCCGACCATGATCCCGACGACCACCGCCAGCCCGTCGACCATCCGCAGGCTGCGCGCAAGCCGGAGCACCTGTGGAGGCCATTACTCCGGAGCTGGTCGCCGCGCTAGCCCTGTTGGTGCTGGTGGCGGTATCCACCACGCCATCAATCCGGCCGCCGCGAAGAGGGGCGGCCCGCCTCACAAGCGCACGCGGATCTCATACCGCCGGTTCTTCGCCTTCTTCGCCGGCGTGTTGTCCGGCTTGACCAGCGGCTCGTCCGAGCCCTTGCCCACCGCCACGATCTCGTTCTGCGGCACCCCCCGCGCGCCGAGCTCCTTGACGATGACCGCGGCGCGCTTCTGCGACAGGTCCTTGTTGTGCGACGCGCTCCCGGAGGTGTCGGTGTGGCCGCTCACCTCGAACTTGAAGTTCTGCACCTTCGCGGCATTGAGCCGCTTCTTCGCGTCGATGAGCGCCCCGGCCAGGTTGCGCAGCTTCTTGTCGCAGCCCTTGTCGAGGACGTCGGTGTCGGTCTTGAAGCTGCACTGGTTCTTGCGCGACTCGGTGAGGAGCCGCTTGTTGATCTGGGTTTCCAGCTTCCCCGTCGTCGCCTTCCCGGCGGCCTGCTTGGCAATGTCCCAGGGAGCTTGGGGAATCAGGGCGAGGATCACGGCAAGAATTGCGCTCATGGCGGCGCCACTAGCACATTCCCCGCACCGCGGCGCGGACCCGCCGCGAGTGTGCTAACTTCCGCGGCCGTCCACGCCGTACCTTCCGCCCGGAGGGCATCGCCCATGGCGTTCGTCGTCGCCGAGCCATGCATCGCTTGCAAGTACACCGACTGCGTCGCTGTCTGTCCCGTCGACTGCTTCTACGAAGGCGTCAATTTCCTCGTCATCCATCCCGACGAGTGCATCGACTGCGGTGCCTGCGAGCCCGTGTGTCCGACCAAGGCCATCTTCCCGGAGGACGATCTTCCGGACAAGTGGAAGGAGTACACGGCGCTCAACGCCGACCTCTCCACCAAGTGGCCCAACATCAACAAGCAGAAGGAAGGCTTGCCCGAAGCCGAGCAGAACAAGGAGAAAGAGGGCAAGCGCGGGATGCTGTCGATGCAACCTTTCGCCGGCTGACGTGCGCGAGAAGGGCGAGTTGCTCGAGGCGGCGGGCGCCGGCCCGTCCGCGGCAGAACGTTACTGCCTCACCCCGCACAAGATGCGGGCCGGGCACCGTATCGAGGTGCTCGTCGACGGGGCAGCGGCCTATCCGGCAATGCTGTCGGCAATCCTCGCCGCCCGCCGCGAGGTGCTGCTCGAGACGTACATCTTCGAGAGCGACGCGGCCGGACGCCGCTTCCACCACGCGCTCTGCGAACGCGCCATCGCCGGCGTCGAGGTCCGCGTCGTCGTCGACGGCGCCGGATCCTGGGGCCTGACCTCGGCCGACCGGCGAGCGCTGCTCGAGTGCGGCGCGCATCTCGCCACCTTCCACCCGGTCGGACCCTGGCGGGGGCGCTGGGGATGGTCCATCCGCGATCACCGCAAGGTGCTGGTCGTCGACGAAGAGGTCGCCTTCCTCGGCGGCCTCAACATCGGCGACGAGTACGCGCCACCGGATTGGGGCGGAAAGGGCTGGCACGACGTCCACGCCCGCGTCGAAGGTCCCGCGGTCCAGGACCTGCGGCGCTACTTCTTCGACTCCTGGGTCTACGCGAATTCCGACGGTGAGCCCGCTGTGCGTGCGCTGCCTGCCGCGCACCGCGCCCATCCGCCGCATCCGGCGCAATCTCCGGCCGGCGGAGAAGGCGCCCTCGTCCAGGCGCTGGTGGTAGGCCGCTTCCGCGATCGAAGGCTCATCGAGCGGAACTTCCAGCACGCCGTCTCCCTGGCCCGGAGCCACGTCTGGAGCCAGAGCGCGTACTTCATCCCCAATCGCCGCTGGCGCAAGACGTTGCGACGGGCTGCCCGGCGCGGCGTGGACGTGCGCCTGCTCGTGCCCCGGTACAACGACGTCCCCGGCATCCGCGACGCGAGCCGCTTCACCTGGGGAACCCTTTTGCGCGCGAAGGTGCGCATCTTCGAGTACCAGCCCACCATGCTGCACGCGAAGACCTTGATGGTGGATTCCTGCTGGTGCTCGATCGGCTCCTACAACCTCGACCAGCGGAGCCTGCAGTACAACTGGGAAGTAGCGCTCTCCATCGTCGATGCCGGCGCATGCCGGGCGCTCGAGGAGCAGTTCCAGCGCGACCTCCCTCGCAGCGAAGAGGTCAGCTTGCAAGCGTGGCCGCACCGCGGCTTGTGGCAGCGCGTTCGCGAGCAGTTCTTCTATTTCTTTCGCCTGTGGCTTTGAAGGCTCCCCGGTCGTATGCTTCGAGCGTGCTGGATCTTGCCCCGGGGCTGCTCATCGCCGTACCGCAGATGGAGGACCCGAACTTCTCGCGCAGCGTGGTGCTCCTCATCGAGCATTCCGACATGGGCGCGATGGGCATCGTCTTCAACCGGCCGGCCGACATCAGGGCGATCCCAACGACTACCGTCTCTGCCTGGGGTACGCGGGCTGGGGTCCCGGCCAGCTGGAGCGGGAAGTCGTCGTGGGCGGCTGGCTCACCGGAAAGGCGAGCGCCGAGCGACTCTTCGAGACCCCTACCGAGAGGGTCTGGGACGCCGCCATCCGCGATCTGGGATTCGATCCCGCCTTCCTCGTCCAGGCGGGCGGGCCGCAGTAGCAGCGCGGGCCGCAGAGCGGCCCTCATTCCGGGGCGAGCACCTTGCGGTAGACGGCTTCGTCGGCGGCCGAGAAGCAACAGAAGACGACCTTCTCCAGCGAATGCCCGCCGGCGGCAAGGAACCGCTTGACTTCGCGGACCGCGATGCGGGTCGCCCGCTCGATGGGAAATGCGAAGACTCCGGTCGAGATGGCCGGGAACGCGATGCTGCGCAGGTCGGAGGCGAGGCGCAGGCTCTCGCGATAACAGCTCGCCAGCAAGTCGTCCTCGCCATGGCCCCCGCCGCGCCACACGGGTCCGACTGCATGTACGACGTAGCGCGCCGGCAGGCGGTGGCCCCGCGTCCGCTTCGCTTGGCCGGTTTTCGCCCCGCCGAGCGTCTCGCACTCCGCCAGCAGCTCCGGACCTGCGGCGCGGTGGATCGCCCCATCCACGCCGCCGCCACCTAGCAACGACTCGTTGGCAGCGTTGACGATCGCATCGACGTCGAGCTTGGTGATGTCGCCTCGGACTACCTCGATCACGCTCGCCTCCCGCTCTCTCCGTGCACCACGGCCGCGCCGATGAGGTGCGCGAGCCGCAGCGCCTCGGGGACGTTCCCGCGATCGGTGAGCCGGCGCAACGCCTCCGCGGTCTCTTCGACCCCCGCCCCCTGCACCTGGAACACGAACGGCGGCACCGAATGGATCGGTCCCGCCCGTGAGATCCGCGCCAGCCGGCGCTCCGGCGAAGGAAGCCTGCGCAGCGCGGCTTCGAGGAGCGGAAGCCGCGGGGGTCGCCGCATCACCGCCACGCAGGGCTTGCCCAGGCGCGCGGCCAGGGCGGCGAGATCCACCACGTTGAACCCGCCGAAGGCGATCCCGTCGATGAGCACGATGTGAAGCTGGGGAAGGAACTTCCCGCCTTCGAGGAGGCGGACGATCTCGCGGGTCGCGTTCCATCCGTCGCGCCGCACCGATCCCGCCACCAGCCCCTCGAAGCGCGTCCCGGCGCACACAGCTCCAAAGACGCGCACCTGTCCCGAGGCACGATGCGCGAAGGGAGCGTCGTCGAAGCCTACCGCCCGCAAGGTGCGTGGAGGGCGCGGGAACGGCACCGAGGCACTATACTTTCCAGGTGACGGACGATCTGCGCCGCAAGGACACCGGTCCCCTCGAGGCGAAGCGCGAGCCGCCCGTCGTGGCGCGCCTGGTGGTCGAGATCCGCTCCGACGGCAGCCGCACCATCGCGCGCGGCGCGGCCGAGGACATGAGCACCGGCGAGCGCGTCTCCATCCAGGCGGAGGGAGCCACTCCGCTCGGCCTCGCTCTCTCGCTCCTCAAGTCGGCCCTCGAGTTGCCGGCGCTCGCCCGCACGTTCGCGCGCGGATTCTTGCCGCCGGCCAAGAAATAGGCGCTCCTCAGGTCCGCAAGAGCGCGGTCGCCTGCGCCGAGAGATCGGAAGGGCTGTCCGTGCACGGATGTCCCTCGGTCCAGAGGAGCTCCACCGCTCTGCTCTCGCGGACGACCAGCTGGAGCGAAGATCGCGTTCCGTATCCCAGATCGTCGGCATGCACGCACGCGCCTTCGAGCGGAACCTCCCCATGCCGCTGCATCGGGGGGCGGAGCGTTGCGGCGGAAAGACCCGGATCCGAGAAGAGCGGCGCGCATTCGCGCTTCACCTCCGCCTCCCGAACGCCCTCTCCGGCTCCGTAGCTCCGCTCCGTCACGACGAGCAGGAGGCCGGATAGAACCGGGCGGAATTCCAGGCGGACACCGTCGCAGACCGCGATCCACGCCTCGTTCGCGTCGGCGAAGAGCAGATGGAAGCCGTTGTGGCGATTGCCGGGCACCTTCCCGATCCGTTCCTTTGCCGCGCTGGCGGTCGCGGAGCGGAGCGCTTCGAGCACCAGCTCGCCGCGCGAGGCACGTCCCGGATCGAGCACCGCGCCCCGCCGGTTGGTCAGGCAGGCGAACATGCCGCGGGCGTTGAGTCCCAGCCAGGTCCCGCCGCTCCTGAGATCGCGCGGCAGCAGTACAGGGTCGGGCCCGGGCTCTACTTGCGCGGCGCGAGCCGGCCGGGCGAGGAATTCGTTCCGGTTCCCAGTGGCGGCGAGGACGATCCCCGGCGCCGGACGTAGCGCGAAGACGAGCGTGCACATGGGGGCGCAACCGTAGCAGATGAGTCATGCGGGTAGGCGAGTTGTGCTCTACAGTGCCGCCCCCATGCCCACCCCTCGCAAAACGCAACTCCGCAAGCCGTTCCAGAAAGCGCGGCGCGTCGATCCCCGGCCGATCACCGGGCGCGAATCCGCCCGCGACCTCCTCGAGCACGCCTTCGGCGCTTATGTCGGCCGCCAGGTGCGCACCGCCCACGAGCTCATGCGGCGATCGATCGCGGAGGACTGCAGCATCTTCCTCACGCTGTCCGGCGCCATGACGCCAGCCGGCCTCCACCAGAGCTGCCTCATCCCGCTCATCGAGAACGGGATCGTCTCCGCGCTGACCACGACGGGCGCGAACCTCTATCACGACGCCCACCGGATCATCGGGCACGCGATCCGCGAGGTGAACCCGAACGCGGGCGATCTGCAGCTGCGGCTCGCCCGCGTCATCCGCATCTACGATCTCGGGTTCTGGGAGGAGGCGCTCCTCGACACCGACCGGCTCTTCAGCGCGCTCATGCAGGGACCCGACTACCAGCGCAGCATGACCACGCCACAGTTCCATGCCCTGCTCGGCCGCGATCTAGCACTACGCGCGGCACGAGGTGGGGAGCGGGCGTCTCGCCATCTGGATCCTCGGCGGAGGGGTCCCGAAAAACTACACGCTCCAGGGCGAACCACTCCTCGATCAGATCCTCTTCGTGCCCACCACCGGTTTCGACATCGACGTGCAATTCTGCGTCGACCCGGTGGACAACGGCGCCCTCAGCTCATGCCCGGCGGGCGAGGGACATACCTGGGGCAAGGTCTCCGTCGAGGCGGTGGAAGCGGGCTCGATCTACGTGCACACCGACGTGACAGCCGTCTTCCCCTGGCTCACCCATGCGTTGCTCTCCGACCCGAAGATGAAGCGCAAGCCCAAGCGTCTGCTCGACTCGCTCGACGACGCCCGGTCCTTCCTCGACAAGGCGGTTGCCAAGAACCGCGGCGAGCTGCTCAAGACGTTGCGCTTCCCGGGAGCCGCGCCGAAGCACGACCCGGAAAGCGTCGTCCGCTGATCATCAAGGCTCTTCGCCGGCGAGGATCAGCCAGCGCCCACCGCGACCCTGGGCGTCGGTGATCACCGAGCAAATCTGCTTCTCTCCGGAGTCCTCGACGTCCCACGGACCGTCGTACGACCATCGTGCGTCGCACCGGTTCTCGTGGCAGTTCTTCTGCACCGGAACCCCAAGACTGCGCAGCGCCGCATCGCGGAGGGCAGGATCCCGCGATACGGCTGCCGCACAGGCGCCGCGGAACTCCGCCGGCTTGCAGAGCGGGCGACCCGAGGCGTGGCACGCCCGCAGCTCGTGCAGTGCCCAACGCTCTTGCACCTTGCGCGCGCCGAGGAGGACGCCGGTGACCGCGATGGTGACGACCCACGGGCCGACCACGCCGAGGGCGGTCCATCCATAGCGCTCGGACCGCCTGCGTCCGAGGATCAGCCCGGTGACGCCGCCGACGAGGAGTCCCGTCACCGAGGCGAAGAGGAGCCAGCGCAGCAGCGAGTCGCCGGTCGGCACCGGGCCTTCGAACCAGCGCTGCAGCCCCGTGGCCCCCGCCAGCGCAGCGAGGGGCACCAGGAAGATCGCCAGCATCCGCCACGGGAGCGGACGACCGGGTGGTCCGCCCTGCGGACTACGCTCGCCGGCGGAGCTGGACTCCTCCGGCGTCACCCATGCGCCGCTTCGCCCTGCTTGCGGGCGCGGGGCCCGAGGAAGGGCTTGTCGAAGTCGTAGATGTTCTCGATGCTCACGTTGCGGAACCGCTCCGACTGGAGCTGCATCCGCTCCAGCTCCCAGAGCAGGTCGCGCACCGGGATCTGGCCCTGCTTCTTGCGCCGCTTCACCTCGCGCAGGATGGCCCGCCGCATCTCCCGCGGGTGGTAGGTGAACGAGCTGGAGAAGTGGAAGGTGCCGGCCAACGGGACGAGGCGAGCCTCGAAAAGGTCGCCCACTTCGAGCCCGTGCATCTGCCGGCGCTCGGTGACGTTGAAATTGTCGCCGGTCACGACGTCGCGCACCCGTACCTGGCCCTGCTTGGGCGGCCGCAAGAAGCCGCGGCGGCCGCGATACTCGTAGAGCCCGATGCGCGACTGGGTGAGACCCATGATCACGTCCTTGTCGCGGGCTTCCAGCGTCGCCCCCTGCTCCTGCAGGAAGCGCTGCACCGGGGAGCTGCCGCTCTTCTGCCGATCGAGGAGGTACCAGTTGAAGAAGGCCTGCATGCGCTGCTCGAAGCAGCGGTCGTCCTCGTGCACCTCGCCGCCCGTGCCGCCGAAGTACTCCTTCTTCGCGTCGACGATGTCGTTGACGTCGCGCGCGGCCCAGGCGAGCAGCTGATCGATCTGCGGCTGCACCATGGCCTAGCGCTCGATCATCTGAAGGAACCGGCGGAACAGGTACCGCGAGTCGTGCGGACCCGGGCTGTCCTCGGGATGGTACTGCACGGCGAACATCCGCGCCTCCGGCACGGCGATCCCTTCGACCGTGCCGTCGTAGAGGTTTCGATGGGTGACGATCGCCTTTCCGCGAACGCTCGCCTCCTCGGTCGAGAAGCCATGGTTCTGGGAGGTCATGTCGATGGAGTTTCCCACTAGATCGCGCACGGGATGGTTGGCCCCGCGATGGCCGAACTTGAGCTTGTACGTCTTGCCCCCGACCGCCAGCGAAAGGATCTGGTGGCCGAGGCAGATGCCTAGCACAGGCACCTTGCCGAGCAACTCCGCCGCCTGCCGATCGGCACCCGTCACCGCGGCTGGATCGCCGGGCCCGTTGGAGAGGACCACCCCGGCCGGCTTGCGCGCGAGGATGTCGGAGGCCTTGGTTTGCGACGGCACCACCGTGACGCGGAAGCCGGTATCGACGAGCTGGCGGAGGATGCCGCGCTTCACGCCGTAGTCGACCACCACCACGTCATGTCGCGCAGGCTCCGGTTTCCGGCCGAGGACGCCCTCGTTCCACTCGTAGGCAGTCCTGGTGCTCACCTTGGTAGCGAGATCCTGTCCTTCCATGCCGGGAAGCTTGCGGGCCTTCTCCACCAGCGCCTGCGCCGACGATCCGGAAGAATCGATGATCCCCTGCTGCGCTCCGGCGCTGCGGAGAACCCGCACGAGGCGACGGGTGTCGACGCCCTCGATGCCGACCACGCCGTGCCCGGTGAGCCAGGCGAGGAAGGGCTCGTCGCTGCGCCAGTTGCTCGGCTCGCGACACACGCGCCGGGCGACGAATCCGGGCACCTGCGGCACGGGCGCCTGCTCGTCGCCGTGGTGGACGCCGTAATTGCCCAGTTCGGCGACGGTGAAGGTGACGATCTGCCCTGCGTAGGACGGGTCGGTGAGGATCTCCTGGTAGCCGGTGTGGCTGGTGTTGAAGACCACCTCGCCCGCCGCCTCGCCGGAGGCGCCGCAGGCAAAGCCCTCGAAGACGTCGCCCGAGGCGAGCGCGAGCGTAGCCTTCTTCATCGACCCTCCTCGGCGGAGCGGAGCTCTTCGTGGAGATGCACCAACCGTCCTTCCAGGTAGGTGCGTAACACGCGCCCGCGCAACGTCCATCCGGAAAAAGGCGTATTCCGGCTGCGCGAAAACATGCGCTGCGCGTCGACGCGGAACGCGCGCTCGGGATCGACCACGACGACGTCGGCGGCCGCGCCTGGCGCCAGGGTCCCGCAAGAGAGGCCGAACGCCCGCGCCGGCCCCGAGGAGAGCCTTTCCACCGCGCGGGGAAGCGGAAGCTCGCCCGCACGGACGAGGGCGAGCGTCAGCGCCAGCGAGGTCTCGAGACCGATGACGCCGTTCGCCGCGTTGACGAACTCGACGTCCTTGTCGAGCGGACCGTGCGGAGCGTGATCGGTGGCGATGGCGTCGATCACGCCGTCGGCGAGGCCGCCCACCACGGCTTGCCGATCGCTCTCGGTACGCAGCGGGGGATTCATCTTGGCTCGGGTATCGTAAGGCTCCGCCGCCGGCGCGTCGCTCTGGCGGAAGGCAGGGACGGAAGCCGGCACTCCGGCCACCGCCTCGTCGGTCAAAGTGAAATGGTGTGGCGTCGCTTCGCACGTGACGTGCACGCCTCGCGCCTTGGCCTCGCGGATGGCGCGAACGGTGCCCGAGGCGCTGACGTGGGCGACGTGGAGATGCGCTCCCGTCAGCTCGGCCAGGAGCAGATCGCGCTCCACCATCGCCACCTCCGCGACCGCGGGGACGCCGGGAAGCCCGAGCCGTGTCGCCACCGGCCCCTCGTTCATGCATCCGCCGTGCGAGAGCGTGAGGTCCTCCGCGTGCACCATGACGGGAAGTTCCAGGTCCCCGGCGTATTCGAGCGCCCGGCGCATCACGCCCGCCGACATGACGGGCCTTCCGTCGTCGGTGACGCAGACGCAGCCCGCTTCTTTCAATTCGGCCATGTCGGAGAGCTGCTCGCCGAGCGAGCCGCGGGTGATGGCCCCGGCCGGCAGGATGCGGGCGAGACCGGCTTCCCGCGCGCGCGCCTGGACGAACCGGGCGACCGATGCGCTGTCGCAGACGGGGCGCGTGTTGGGCATGGCGACCAGCGTGGTGATTCCCCCGGCGGCGGCAGCGCGGGACCCGGTCGCGATGGTTTCCTTGCCCTCCTCGCCCGGCTCACGCAGGTGGACGTGCAGGTCGACGAGCCCAGGGAGCACCAGCAGTCCGCGGCAATCGATCACTTCGTGCGTCTGGCGTTCCGACGCGCTCGCGGGCGCTTCGCGGACTTCGCGGATGCGGCCGCCGTCGAGAATCACAGTCCTCGTGCCATCGACGCGGGAGGCGGGATCGACCACGCGGCCGCCGTCGAGGAAGATCATGCGGACACCCGCGCGCGAAGGCAGAGAGCCAGCGCCGCCATGCGAACGGCGACTCCGCTGTCCACCTGATCCATCACCAGGCTGCGATCGCTGTCGAGCACTTCGGGCGAAAGCTCGACCCCGCGGTTCACTGGACCCGGATGGAGCACGACCGATCCCGGCGGCAAGAGCTCCAGCGTCTTCGGCGTCAGCCCCCAGACGCGTGAGTAGTCGCGGGCGCCGGGGATGCGGGCGTCGGCGATGCGTTCCTGCTGGATGCGCAAGGCCATCACCGCGTCGGCGCCGCGGAGCGCGTCGGCGAGGGAGCGGGCCACCTCGCAGCCGAGCTTTTCGATTCCGGCGGGCATCAGCGTCGAGGGTCCCGCCACCCGGACCTTGGCTCCGAGCTTGCTCAGGCAATGCACGTTGGAGCGTGCCACGCGGCTGTGGGCGATGTCGCCGACGATGGCGATCGACTTGCCTGCGAGCGATCCGAGGCGCTCGCGCAAAGTGAGCGCGTCGAGCAATGCCTGGGTCGGGTGCTCGTGGAATCCATCGCCGGCATTGATCACCGTCGACTGCACGACCCGGGCAACCGCCCGCGAGGCGCCGGCGCAAGGATGCCGGACGACCAGCACGTCGGCACCGATCGCCTCCAGGTTGCGGACCGTGTCGGCGAGCGACTCGCCCTTGGAGACGCTGGAGGCGTCCTTCTGGAAGCTGAGCACGTCCGCGCCGAGGGCGTGGGCGGCCATCTCGAACGAGCTGCGCGTCCGCGTGCTGGCCTCGAAGAACAGCGTCACCACCGCCTTGCGCGCGAGGAGGTCGCGGCGCGACGGCGCCGGCTTTCCCGCCCGCTCCGCCGCGCGCTCGTGCTTGAAGCGGGCAGTCGCGCGGCTGGCCGCAGCTTCCGATGCTGCACAGGTACTTGTTGCCGTCCTCGATGCGGACCTGCTCCTCCCACACGTCCCGCACGTCCGGTCCGAGCAGGAAGGCGCGCTGCAGATGCGAGTGTCCGATGAAGGTGAGGTGGGGCAATTCGCCGGGTGTGCGCAGGACGAGATCTTCGGCCTGCTCGAGCGCGAAGACGTATTCGAAGGCCGCCGGGTCCCTCGGACTGGCGTGGCCGTAGAGGACGTTCCCTTCCGGCTGAGTGTAGGGGAGCGAGCGCAGCCAGGTGAGGTTTTCCCGGGTCAGCCGCGCCGCGGTCCAGTCGAGCACTTCGCGCGCGGCGGCGTAGTAGTAGCTGTAGTCCATCCGTCCGGCGACCGCGGCGTCGTGGTTCCCGAGCACCGAGAACGCGCAGCGCTTGCGGACGAGATCGCACGCCTCGTTGGGATTGGCGCCGTAACCGACGGTGTCGCCCAGGCACACGAAACGATCGGCTCCGCCCTGCTCGGCCGCCGCTACGCACGCAGTGAGCGCTTCGATGTTGGCGTGCACGTCGGTGAGGATGGCGGTCCGCATCGCGGCGGGGATTGTGAGTACACCGCGCTCCAGAGCGGTGCAACAACCCAAATCATGCTAGTTGCGAGGGGATGCGGGCCCTCCCCTTCGCCCTCGCGTCGCTCGTGGCGCTCCCCTTGCTCGCGGCCCCCCTGGAAGTCGAGCTCGGAGGCGGCATCGGCAGGGTCCTCAACGGGTCCTACCCCTGGGCTCCGATCGCCTCCGCCCGCCTCGGATCGAGCTCCCCCGGGTTCCGGCCTGGATTCCGGATCTTCGGGGCGGCGGGCCCTTCGGGAGGCGACGCGGTCCTGCTCCCGGGAGCGAGCGGCAAGGCCGGTTACCAGGCTCTGGCGTTCCTCCTCGACCTCCGCTACTCACGATCCTTCGTCTACGCGTCGGGCGGGGTCGGGATCGGGCAGGTCTTCAGCCTCCAGCGCTCCCTCTCCTTCGAGCAGTTCCCGCTGACAGGCAGCCCCAACGTCGCGCTGCAAGCAAACCTCGGAATCCGGACCTCGGCCTATCCGCGGGTGGGCCTCGAGAGCGGCCTGACGATGTGGAGCGGAATCAAGCGCGAGGGCCGTGCGGGCGCCGGACCCGGGCCGGAAACCGACATCCGGAAGCTCGGGGCACACTTCCTCTTCACCCTCGCGTTCGGGGGCTGAGGCTTACGCGATCGACGCGTGCAGGTTCTCGAACTCCGTGAGCTCGCGGAAGCGCTGGTAGCGCGCCCGCACTTCGGCGAGCGTCAGGTCGCGCAACCGATCGAGCGAGAACGCTTCCACGGTGAACGAGGCGATGGTGCAGCCCATCACGACCGCCTGACGGAGATCCCGCAGGTCATCTTTGCCCAGACGATCGAGGAGCCCGAGAAAGCCGCCCGCGAAGGTGTCGCCCGCCCCGGTCGGATCGGCCACGGCGGCGAGGGGAAAGGCGGGCGCGTAGAACGCTTCCTTTCCGGAGATGAGGAACGCGCCGTACTCGCCGCGCTTGATGCAGACCGCCCGCGGCCCCATCTGCTCGATGGCGGCGGCCGCCTTGACGATGTTGGCCTCGCCGGCAAGCTGCCGCGCCTCGGCGTCGTTGACGAGGAGGACGTCGATGCGGGGGAGCAGCCGCAAGAGCGCGTCGCGCTTCCCTTCGATCCAGAAGTTCATCGTATCGGCGCAGACGAGCTTGGGCCGCTGCACCTGGTCGAGGACCCGCATCTGCAGCACGGGATCGATGTTGCCGAGGAAGACGCGGTCCGCCTTCTGCGCCCGCTCGTCGAGCTTGGGCTCGAAATCGGCGAAGACGTTGAGCTGGGTGTCGAGGGTCTGAGCGGTGTTGAGATCGAATCCGTAGCGCCCCTTCCACCGGAAGGTCTTGCCCCGCACCCGCTCGAGCCCCTCCAGCGAGACCCCGCGGGCACGCAGGAATTCGAGCTGCGCGAGAGGGAAGTCCTCACCGACGACTCCCACTACCGAAACGGGCGTGAGGAGGCTCGCCGCCGCGGAGAAATACGTGGCGCTCCCTCCCAGGACCTCTTCGCGCGCGCCGAAGGGGGTCTCCACCGAATCGAGCGCGACGCTTCCGACGACGAGCAGCACTCAGCGACTCCTTCCGTATGCTCCGCCCTGCGGGCTCCGCGCGTCCCGGGCAAAGCCGGCTCCTCCGGGTTCCTGCCCCTGGATGGCGAGCTGGCCGCACGCGGCCGAGATGTCGCGCCCCCGGTTCTTGCGGACCATCGCCGCGAGCCCATGCTTCTCGAGGATGCCGCGGAACGCCTGCACGCGCTCCGTTCCCGGGTCGCCGAACCCGAGGCCCGGATTCTCGTTGTAGGGGATCAGGTTGACCTTGGCGGGAATGCCCTGCAGCAGCGCGGCAAGACGGTGCGCGTCGCCGTCGGTGTCGTTCACGTCCCGCAGCATCACGTATTCGAAGGTGATCCGGCGGCCGTACTTCATGGGGAAGGTCCTGCAGGCGTCGAGCAGCGCCGCGATGTTCCACTTGCGGTCGACGGGCATCAACTTCGCGCGATCCTCGTCGGTCGTGGCGTTGAGCGAGACGGCGAGCTTCACCTGGGTCTCCTCGCCGAGACGCTGGATGTTGGGGACCAGCCCGCTGGTGGAAACCGTGACGTGCCGGTGGCTGAAGTTCGCGCCCTGGTCATCGAGGAGAAGCTCGAGGGAGCGCTTCACGTTCTCGTAGTTGTGGAGGGGCTCTCCCATTCCCATGTAGACGAGGTTCGTGAGCGGCCGCTGCGGGTCCATGGTGGCGTCGCCGAGCGCGCGCAGGTCGGCGTTGACGCGATAGACCTGATCGGCGATTTCACCCGGAGTGAGATCGCGCTTCAGGCCCATGGTCGCGGTGAGGCAGAACCCGCATCCCATCGCGCAGCCGACCTGGGTGGAAACGCACAGCGTGCGGCGAACGCGGCGCGACGGGATCGTGTCTGCCTCAGCCGGATCCTCGGGATCGAAGCTGTCGGGACCCGTCTCGTCCGGCATGTAGACGGATTCGATGAGCATCCCGTCGGCGGTGCGCAGGCGATATTTGCGCGTGCCATCGCGGGAAACCTGCACGCCGTCGATCTCCAGCGTCGTGAGCCGCGCCTCCTCGGCCAGCCGCTCGCGGAAGGCGCCCGGGAGATCGGTCATATCGTCGAGGGAGGCGGCGCCCTTGTGGTGGAGCCAGCGGAAGAGCTGCCGGGCGCGGAAAGGACGCTCTCCGAGACGCTCGACGAGGGCGGAAAGCTCGGCGGGCGTCATCGAGCGGAGATCGGGCTTTTCGGCGATGGGAAGCACCTCAGTGGACCTTGGGAGCCGGCGGAGTGGAGACGAGCACTGTGGGCTTCTCGGCGGGCTTGCGCGCTACTTCCACCTTCAGGACGCGGCGCTCGTCGGCCGCTTTGACGGTGAAGGTGAGGCCGCCCCAGACCACGAGCGATCCGCTCGGCGGCACCCGGCCGGCGGTGGCGGTGAGAAATCCGCCCAGCGTCTCGTAGTCACCCTCTTCCGGAAAATCGACGCCGAGGTGTTCCTCGACCTCGCGCAGCGAGACCGCGCCATCGGCGAGGATCACGCCGTCGCTCTGCACGCGAAGCTTCTTCTCCTCGACGTCGCTCTCGTCGTGGATCTCGCCGACGATCTCCTCCACCACGTCCTCGAGGGTGACGATGCCGCTCGTGCCGCCGAACTCGTCCACCACGATGGCGATGTGGGTCTTGCGCCGCTGCATCTCGGCGAGGAGCCGCGAGACCTTCATCACCTCCGGGACGAAGAACGGCCGCTTCACGTACTTGGCGAGCTGGAAGTGGTCAGGGTCGAGCCCTTTGCGCAGGTCGGCCAGCATGAGCTTCACGTAGAGGATGCCGACCACCTCGTCCATCGTCCCGCGGTAGACGGGGATGCGGGAGAGCTCGCTCTCGGTCGCGAGCTTCATCACGTCTTCGTAGCTCGCTGCCTCCTCCAGCGCGACCACCTGCGTGCGCGGGAGCATGATTTCCTTCACCAGCACCTCGGTGAAGGCGAGCACCGAGCTGAGGAGCCGCTCCTTCACCTTGTCGAGCGACCCTTGCCGGGCGCCGAGCTCGATGAGGTATTCCAGCTCTTGCGAGGTCACCGATTCACCGCCCGTCTCCACCTTGATTGCGCGGGAAAGCCCGCGCGGGATCTGCACGAAGAGCCAGGCGAGGGGCCAGAGCAGGAAATAGACGATCGCGACCAGCGGCATGAGCGCCAGGGCGAACCCCGTCGCGTGGCGCTTGGCGAAGGTCTTGGGCGTGATCTCCCCGAAGATGAGGAGCACGAGCGTGGTCAGGCCCGTGAAGAGCACCAGGCCGTTGGAGAAGCCCATCTGGTCGGCGACGAGCGCGGTGATGGAGCCCATTCCCACGTTCACCAGCGTCGCGCCGAGGAGGAGCGCGGAGAGGATGCGTTCCGGGTGCCGCTGCCAGAGCTTGAGGAGCGCGCCGCGCCAGCCCCGGGTCTCGGTCAGGTGCTGGACGCGCGCCTCTCCGAGCGCGGTGAGCGCCGTCTCGGCCGACGAGAAGAAGCCGGCGAGAAAGAGTCCCGCGACGAGCAGGATCCATTGCCAGTCGTGTACCACCGGTCGGTTATAGGACGTCGGGCGCGGAGCCGCCTCTTCCACGCCCGGAAGTCCCCTCCACGGGGGGCCGGGCGGGGGGCTGGAAGGCTAGCGCTTCTTCCAGTCGTATCGGACGAGGTCGGTCTGGGCGAAGAACCAGGCGATCTCGTTGCGGGCGTTTTCCGCCGAATCGGAGCCGTGCGCGCTGTTCGCCTCGATGCTCTTGGCGAAGAGCTTGCGGATGGTGCCCTCGGCCGCCTTGGCGGGGTCCGTTGCGCCCATCACCTCCCGGTTCTTGGCCACCGCGTTCTCGCCCTCCAGGACCTGGACGATGACCGGCCCGCTCGTCATGTACTCGACGAGCGACTTGAAGAAGGGGCGTTCCTTGTGGACGGCGTAGAAGCCTTCCGCCTCGGGGCGCGTGAGGTGCATCATCTTCATCGCCACCGGCTTGAGCCCGGCTTCCTCGAGCTTCGTCAGGATCTTGCCGATGACCCCTTGCTGGAGGGCGTCTGGCTTGAGAATGCTCAGCGTCCGTTCGACCGCCATGGCCTCGCTCCTTATTGCAAGGGTCGCGCTGCTACCACGGCCGATGGGCCGCGGGCAACCCCTTAGCGGGCGCCGGTCCAGAGCAGGACCAGGGCCACGAGAGCGGGCAACGCCTGCACGTAGAAGATGCGCCGGGTGACAGTCACCGCGCCGAAGATTCCGGCAAGAGCGACGCAAGCGAGGAAGAAGGTTGCCCGTGGCGCGAAGTCGGTGCGCGAGAAGACCGCCCAGAGGAGCCCCGCGGCGAGGAAGCCGTTGTAGAGACCCTGGTTCTGCGCGAGCTGCGCTGTGGCCTCGGCTTTCTCTGTGGTCATTCCGAACAGCTTCCTCGCCCGCGTGCGCCAGAGGAACATCTCGAGGACGAGGAAGTAGAAATGAAGCAGGGCGATCAACAACTTGAGGATCTGAGCGAGGGAGTTCGCCATTGCGAGCGGCGAGCCGACTGCGCCATCTACTCGCACAGCACCACTCGCTTTCGGTCGCTGTGGTACGCGTACGTCTTCCCCGAAGCCTGCAACTCGATGAGGTACCCCGGCGTCTCCACCTGCGCGTACATCGTGTCGGGCTTCGGGCAGCCCAGGCTTGCGTCCGGCCAGGTTCGCGGCTGGACCGAGACCTTCTTCACCGCGCGCTCCTCGATCCCGAGGCGCTTCGCCAGATCCGTTCGCGCCAGTCCGTAGAGACGATCGGAATCGCTCGACGCCCCGCCGTCGGACGATCGCTGCGTCTTCGGCACCGCCGTGTGGCCGGAGGCGAAGAGGAGAACCGCGAGCAGCATCGACATGCCGCCGACCGTACCTCTTTTGGGATCGATCGGGGACCCGCTATCGCCGCGAGACTGGCTTCCGCGATCCCGAAGGACCCTTCGCCCTCGCCCGGCAAGCCGGACAGATGCCTTCGACCTGCACGCGCACGGCGCGCACCTCGAAACCCTGCGTTTCCTGCGGAGACACGCGGAGCGCGTCGAGGCGCGCGTCATGGAGGTCGATGACCTTCTTGCACGACACGCAGACGAGATGATGATGCGGGCGGCCCGCCCCCGTCCCCGGCAAGGCCGCCTCGTAGCGCCCCTGCTCGTGGAGCGTGTTCACGTCGCTGACCGCTCCGGCGGCGCGGAGCGCTTCCAGGTTCTTGTAGACGGTGGCGAGGGAAAGATTCGGCAGTTTCTCCCGCACCGCGAGGAAAAGCTGCTCCGCGGTCGGGTGATCGCGCGAGGCGGCGAGCGCGGCGAAGATGGCAAGGCGCTGCTCGGTCACGGCGAGCCCACGCGCGCGGAGGAGGGCCATGAACGTCGCCTCATCCATTCTCGGCGGGTTTTCTTTCCGGCGGGCCACGGTTCACCCCCCGAGGTCGATGGCGAGCGACTTCTTCGCCGCAGCGCCCAGCTCCGCGCGGTGCGAGTACGCAGGGTGATCGATGACGACAGCCAGCGGCCGCGCCGGATCGATGCGGCCGCCGACGGGAAAGCGCACGTACTGCACCGCCGACACGCGGCGTCCATCGTCGCGGCCCGGGTCGAAGTTTCCCCGCACGCGCCTGCCCTCCACCTCGACAAAGACGTGGTTGGCGAGGCCCGACAGCCGCGCAAGCTGCTCCTTCACCTCGGAGTCGCTTCCGGTGAGCTCGATGAGGAGCGTAGCCGAGAGCTCTCCGGGCCCGGGAAGCATGCCGTTGAAGCCCTCCAACTCCTCCTCGATCGCTTCGGGCGAGTCGATCCGCTCCACCCGCAGGACCTCCTGGACCTGGAACTTCACGGTCAGCCGGTTCTCGAACACGAAGGTCATGAACGGACCGACCGCCACGCGCCGATCCTGCTTGGCGGCGATGACGGCCTTGCGGAACTCGTCGCGCACGCCGTCGTAGTGCTTGAGCGGCCAGAGGTCTTTTCTCGTCAGCGGCTGCATCACGATGTCTCTCCCTCGTCCCTGCGCGGCGAGCGCAAGCTGTCTCCCTGGAGCGCGCGGTGCAGCACGCGCACGGGATGGAACGAACGCCGGCCGGTCTTCTGCGTGAGCTGCAGGCCCGCGAGAGGGCAATCGCTGCAGACGACATCGGGCTCGGCGCCTTCCACGGCCCGCGCAGCCTTCTCGGCCACCTTGAGCGACTCGGCGAAGAACTCCTTCTTCATTCCCCAGGTGCCGTCCATGCCGCAGCAGCGGTCGACCATCTGCACGTCGGCGCCCGCCCACTTGAGGAGATCGCGGCCGCGATAGCCGATGTTCTGCACGCGGTTGTGACAGGGAACGTGCACCGCCACCTTGCCGATCTTCTGCGCCGGCCTGGATAGCTTCTTCCCTCGGGCGAGCTGGAGGACGAGGTCGCTCGCGTCCACCACCGCGTCGGCGAGCGCCTTGGAGTCCGGCCCTGGCAGAAGCTCCGGGTACTCGCTCTTGAGCATGAGGGTGCAGCTCGGACCCGGGCTGCAGATCTTCTTTCCCTCGCGGACCGCGGGCATGAGCAGCTCGAGATTCTTGCGCGCCAGATCGCGCGCTCCCTCGAGGTCGCCGCCGTCGAGCTTGGGCATCCCGCAGCAGACCTGCTCCGGGACGTCCACGCGGCAGCCGGCCATCTCCAGCACCTCGACGACCGCCTTGCCGATCTCCGGATCGTTGTAGTTGACGAAGCAGGTTCCGAAGATGGCCACGTCCGCGGACGCCTCCGCGGGCGGCGGAAGCGGCGCCCGCCGCGACCACCATTGCAAGAGGGTCTCGCTGGCGTACTCGGGCAAGATCCGGTCGCGGTGGATCCCGATCGTGCTTTCCATCAACGCCCGGTTGAAACGGGAGTGCGCCGCAGCGTTGGCGATGGGCGCGATCTTCGTCATCGCCGTCCCCACCGCGTCGGTCGCGCCGAGGTCCCGCTCGCGCAGGGCGATTCCTTCCTCCTGCGCCTGGTTGATCTTCGCCCGCAGCATCAGCTTCGGGAAATCCACCGCGAACTCGTGCGGTGGAACGTACGGGCATTTCGGATAGCAGAGCTTGCACTCGTAGCAGAGCTCGACGACCTTTCGATAATCGCCTTCCTGGAGCAGGCTGACCGGGTTCTCGGTCCGCACCTCCACCTTCTCGAGCAATTGCGCGGCCTCGTGCTCCTCGATCATCGCGCCGCCTTCCTCGAGGTGCTTCCCCGAGGCCTCGCCGGCGTGCGGATCGAGCTCGTCGATCCGGTTGAGCATCACCGTGAAGGACGGGCAGAGCGAGTAGCAGAGGCGACAGCCGTTGCAGATCTCGAAGACCCGGTGCAACTCCTTGTCCAGGTTGGCCTTGTCGAAGAAGAGCGGCGAGCCGTAGTTCATCCCGTGGGCATCGGCGACTTCCTTCGCCTCCCGGGCCTCGCCCCCTTGCGGCGGGTGTTGCACGGCGCCGGTTGCCGGATCGCCGACCTGCTCGAGGAACTCGAGGTGCCCGTGGGCGTGGCCGGTCTCGCCTTCGGCGGTGTCGCGGAAGAGGCCCGCGATGTCGGGACGGCCTTCCACATCTGCCTGCTTGGCGAAGTACAGGTAGCGGCGGTTCGCCTGGCTCTCCCCGGCGAAAGCCGCTTTCAGGTTCTCGTGCGTCTTGCTCCCCTTCAGCTCCGGCATCGTTCCTCCTGGCAGGTCCAGCGGTCCGGCACGTTGGAGAATTATTCTCGAAAATGGATTCGGTCAACCGAAATCTTTTCCGGTAGAGGAAGGGCTTGCGCGCGCTCTCGGGGAAGTCGGGGATGTGGGTAGCGGGGGCGGTGCTCGCCCTGGTCTTCGTCGGGAGCACGCTGCCGACTTCGCTCTACGACTTCTACCAGAGCGAGCTCCACTTCTCGGAGATCACCCTCACCCTCATCTACTCGGCGTACGTGGCAGGTACGCTCCTGACGTTGCTCTTCGTCGGCCGCATCTCGGATCAGATCGGCCGCCGCCCCGCCGCGCTCGCGGGCCTCGCCCTTGCGGCGGCCAGCATGCTGGTGTTCGTCGCGAAGATCGCCATCGCGGTCCTCTTCGTCGCCCGCTTCCTCACCGGTCTCGCGGTAGGTCTCGCCGCGGGCGCGGCCACCGCGTGGATCGCGGAGCTCGATCCCCGCAAGAACGTCGAGCACAGCACCTCGGTCGCGGTGGGGAGCAATCTGTTCGGCCTCGCCCTGGGGCCCTTGTTGAGCGGCCTCCTCGCGCAGCTCGCTCCCTGGCCTCTGCGCCTGAGCCATCTCGTGTTCCTGGTCGCGCTCCTTCCCATGGCATTCGCCGTGGCGAAGGTTCGCGAGACGGTGAAGCAGTCGGACCACCGGGCGAGCGAGATCTCGCTGCGCCCGCGCATCGGCGTGCCACAAGAAAGCCGCGCCAGGTTCTTCGCGCCGGCGCTCACCGGGTTCGGCATCTTCGCGCTGGGCGGTTTCTACGCCGCCCTCACGCCCGGACTGCTCCGAGGTCCGCTCAGGCAGACGAACCGCGCCGTCGTCGGGTTGGTGATTTTCGAGTTCTTCACCGCTGGCGCCGCGGCGATCGCCCTCACTCCGCGCATGCGCAGCAAGGCCTCGATGCTGGCCGGCCTCGCCCTCCTCGTGCCGAGCCTCGCGCTCGTCGTGATGTCCGGGATGGTCCGGTCCCTACCGCTCGTCGTCGTCGCCACCGCGCTGGGCGGCGTGGCGCTCGCCTTCGGCTATCGGGGCAGCCTGGAGGTGGTCAACCAGATCGCGCCCGACGATCGGCGCGCGGAGATCGTCTCGACCTATCTTCTCTTCTGCTACACGGGCACCTCCCTGCCCGTCATCGGAGTCGGCATCGTCTCGCAGCTGGTGAGCCCTCCGATCGCCCACATCGCCTTTGCCATCACCATCGCGCTCTTCGCGCTCGGAGCGCTTCTCGCGAGCCGCGCGATCAAACCGGTCGCTACAGCCGGCTGATCGGCAGCGCGCTCAACAAGAGCTTGATGTCGTCGTCGTTGAAGAAGAACCCGGCGCCGATGAAGAAGTCGCGCCCGCTGATGATGCGGGTCTTGTCGACGTCGTCCTGGATGGGCCGGTTGACCACGTCGTCCGCGCCGGCGGTGATGAGCAGGTGGTCGAGGAATCGATAATCCGCGTAGATCTTCAAACGCGGGTGGTCCTTGAGCGGGTTGGCGAATTCGAAAGCGTCGGCCGAAAGCGTGAGCGCGTCGTTGAAGAGGTGGAACTTCACGCCGAAGCCGCCCGTGTTCTCCAGGATGCCGAAGCGGCCCGAGATGAACCCGTAGCGCTTGGCGAGATAGGCGCTGAACTTCAGCTGCCGCTCGGTGGTGATCTGCGTGACGTTGGCGGGAAAGAAGGCGTTGTTGATGGTTCCGTCGAGGAACTGGTTGTTGATCTGCACGCGCCGGGTGAGTCCGCGCGGATCGTCGACCAGCTCGAAGCCGTACCACTTGTCGGGTTTGGGGATGATGCGGAGCGAGAAGTAATTCTTGGTCCAGGGGTTGTAGGAATAGTTGGCGAGGGCGCTGGTGGTCCGCGAGGGGCTCGGATTGCCGATGAGGAACTCGCTGCGCTCCTGGATCTCGATGCGCAGCTGCGACGCGGACCCGAACAGATCGGTGAGGGCCGTCGCCGCCTTGTCGAGGTTCTTGCCCAGCTTGTCGTCGTTGACGAGGTGCCCGATGGTTCCCTGTCCGGTGTTGATCTTCTCGCTGATCTGCTGGACGTTGGCGAGGGTCTTGTCGAGCTTCTCCAGGCTCGAGCGCAGGCTGCCGACGCTCTGCCTGAGCTCGCCCTGATCCTGCGAGCCGACCACGTTGCCGACGGTGCGGAGGATGTCGCGGGCTTCGGCGGTGGCGTCGCGGGTATTGCGCAGGATGTCCATCACGTCGCTTTCGCCGTTGCCGCTGATGCGGCGCAGATCGCCGGTGAAGGCCTGCACGTTGCCGAGGATGGTGTCGACCTTCTCGGTGCTGCGGTCGATGACCGAGGACAGGCCCTCGGTGATCTTGCGCAGGTTCGCGACGATGGTCCGGAGGTTGTCCTCGCCCTCGCTGGTCCCGAGCACCTTGCGGATGTTGCCGGTGACGTCCTGGATGTCTCCGGCGATCTTGTTCAGGGACTGAAAGATCTCGTTCATGCCCGGCTGCCGCAGGACGTTCTTGATCTCGTCTCCGTCCCGGAGCGGCGGCTGCGAGGCGGAGCCCGGCGTCAAATCGAGGAGGAAGTCGCCGAGGATGCTCTCCGACCGCTTGGAGATGGCGGCGTCCTGGTGGAGAACGTACTGCGCGCGAATCTTCAGCCAGACCTTGGCGCGGGCGGTCTGCTGATCGAGCTCGATCCGATCCACCTGGCCGACCGGAATGCCGGCGATCTGCACGCGCGAGCGCGCGCCCAGACCCGTGGCGTCGTCGAAGTAGGCGAAGACGCGGTAGCTCTTCTCGCCGCCGATGTTCGCGCCGATGAAGTACAGGCCGAGCGCGAAGGCGATCGCCGCCGCCGCGACCACCAGCCCGACCCGTAGAGGTGTCCAGAAGGATGCCACTCGCGCGATCCTATGTCCGTCCGAACCATGTAGCGAGGAAATGCTTGGTGTGCGGCTCCTGGGTGTGCCGCAGCTTCTCCGGCGGACCCATCTCGACGATGCGGCCGTCGTGCAGCATCGCCACCACGTCGCCGATGTGGAAGGAGCTGCCGATGTCGTGGCTGATCACCACGCTCGTGACCCCCAGCTTCTCGCGCGCTCCGATGATCATGTCGTCGACGCTCTCGGTGGTGAGCGGGTCGAGGCCGGTGGTCGGCTCGTCGTAGAGGACGATCTTCGGGTCGCGGATGATGGCGCGGGCGAGGCCCACCCTCTTGCGCATGCCTCCGGAGAGCTCGGCGGGGAATTTCTCCTCGACGCCGAAGAGGTCGACGATGGCCAGCTTCTCCTTCACCTTCTCGCGGATCTCCTCCTCGGACAGCTTGGTGTGCTCCCGCAGGGCGAAGGCGACATTGTCACGCACCGTCATCGAGTCGAAGAGAGCCGCGCTCTGGAAGACCATGCCCATGCGCGTCCGGAAGCGCGCGAGCTCCTGGCGGTCCATGACCGAGATGTTCTCCCCGTCGACGATGACTTCCCCCTGATCCGGCTTGAAGAGGCCCATGATGTGCTTCATGAGGACCGTCTTGCCGCTTCCGGAGCCACCGAGCACGACGGTGGTGGTTCCAGGCATCATCTGGAGGTCGATTCCCTTCAGGACCTGGTTGCCGCCAAAGGACTTGTAGAGGTCGCGGACGTCGATCATCGGCTCGGTCATCCGCCGAGGCCTCCGCGGGGCTGAGGATTGGAGAGCGTGATCGCCGTGTAGATGTAGTCGATGGCGAAAATTGCGACGAGACCGCCCACGACGGCCTGCGTCGTGGCGATGCCCACGCCCCGCGCGCCGCCCTCTGCCTTGTAGCCGCGGAAGGCGGCGATGAGGATGACGACGAACCCGATCACCGCCGATTTCCCCAGACCGTTGGTCAGATCGTGGATCTCGACCAGGTACTGCATCCGGTTCAGGAAGGTGCCTGGCGAAAGGTCCTTGACGAGCACCGCGATGCCGTACGCGCCGGTGAGCGCGATGGCGTTGAACAGCATGGTGAGGACGGGCGCGGAGAGCGCCGCCGCGATGATGCGGGGGACGATCAGGTAGTTGATCGGATCGACCGCCATCGTTTCGAGCGCGTCGATCTGCTCGGTGACCCGCATGGTTCCGAGCTCGGTGGCTACTGCGCTGCCCACCCGGGCGACGATGACGATGCAGGTGAAGATCGGGGCGAGCTCCCGCGCGAGACCGAGCTCCACCGTGGCGCCGACCAGCGACTGCGCGTTGAAGAGCCCGAACGCGTAGACGAACTGCAGGGCGAGGACCATGCCGGTGAAGAGGCCGGTCAGCCCCACCACGAAGAGCGAACCGTAGGCCATGAACTCGAGCTGGTTGAAGAGCAGCCCGATGCGATACGGCGGCCGCAAGATGGTGACAACGGCCTGGCCGAAGAAGACGGAAAGCTCGCCGAGCACCTCGAGGGGCGCGCGCAGCGGTTTCGTCCACGCCGCCGGCACTCCCGGGGCGCGCGCGGCCGGCTGTTCCGCCATGGGCGAGCTATCTATCCTGAGAAGGCCGGGCGCGCGACATTCCGTCCACGCTCCCCGGCGCCCTGCGACACCGTGTCCTAGATGACGACGCGCGGCACCCGGGTGCCGATGGCGCAGAAGATCTCGTACGGAATGGTGTCGCACAGGCCGGCGAGGTCGTCGGCGGAGATGCGCTCCTCGCCCTGATCGCCCATCAGCACCACTTCCTCGGCTTCGCGGACGTCCGGCACGTCGGTGACGTCGATCATCGTCATGTCCATGCAGACGGTACCGACCTGCTTGACCCGCTTGCCGCGAACCAGCACCTCGCCCTTGTTGGTGAGGCTGCGCCGGTACCCGTCGGCGTAGCCGACCGGCAAGGTGGCGATGACGCTGTCGCGGCGGGCAGTCCACTTGTGGCCGTACGAGATGGGCGTTCCTGCCTTGACGTGCTTGAGATGCGCGATGCCCGTCACCCAGCTCATCGCCGGGCGCAGGTCCGCCATGTCCGAAAAACGCGGCGCGGGCGCGGCGCCGTAGAGCATCAGACCGGGGCGCACCATGTCGTAGTGCGAGAGCGGGAGGTCCAGCACCGCGGCGCTGTTCGCGAGATGGGAGAGCGCGAGGGGCTGGCCGGCGTCGAGGATCGCGCGGCGGGCGTCGGCGAACAGCTCGAGCGCCTTCTGGGTAGACGTCGGGTCGCGCAGGTCGGCGTTGGCGAAGTGCGAGGAGAGGCCGGTGATGCGGACCTCGGGGCGCTTCTCCAGCAGATCGAGCAGCCCGCCCAGGTCCTCGGGCTGGACGCCGATGCGGCCCATGCCGGTGTCGAGCTTGATATGGGCGTCGGCGGTGACGCCACGCGACCGCGCGGCCGCGGCGAGCGATTCGATCATGTCCGGCCGGTAGACGAGCGGCGTGATCCGGTGCTGCAGGAGGAGGCCGTAATCCGTGTACTGCCCGCCAAGGGCGAGGATCGGTGCGGTGATCCCGACGTTGCGCAGCGCGAGGCCTTCCTCGACGAGCGCGACCCCGAGCCACTCCGCTCCCGCGGCGAGGAACGAGCGGGCGGCGATGGCGGCGCCATGACCGTATCCGTCCGCCTTCACCACCGCGCAGATGCGGGCGCGGGGCGCGGCGCGGCGGGCTTCCTTGAGGTTGTGCTGCAAAGCGTGTGCGTCGATGCGCGCTTCGGTAGGACGGACGCGCAGATCGAACGCGCGCCGGGTCGGCTCGTGGACGGCCGAGAGGGCCACTTCTCCGGACGTTCTTGCTGCCAAGGGCGTGCCTCCGTGGGAATCACTCTAACAACACCGCGCGCGGGCGTTGGCTTTCCCGGCGCCCCCGGATAAACAAGTCGCACATGGCTCAAGCGAACCGGGTGGGCGGAGACGTCGACGCATTCTGTACACGCTGCAAGATGGAGCTCGGGCATACCATCCTGGCGATGGTGGGCTCCCGCCCCGCCCGGGTCCGCTGCAACACCTGCCAGGGCGAGCACGCCTACCGCGGCCCGCCCGAGAAGAAGAAGGGGACCTGGGTCCCGGCCTCCGACCGCGTCTCCAAGCCGGCGGTGACGAGCTGGGAAGCGCTCCTGCGCGAGAAGGACATTTCGCGAGCCCGTCCCTACTCCGCCAAGGATCGCTACAACGCCGAGGAGCTGCTCCAGCACCCCGTGTTCGGAATCGGACTGGTGCAGGAGGTGCGCGGGGACAAGATCTCGGTCGCCTTCAAGGCGGACGTGAAGACGCTGGTGCACGGCAAGGCCTGACCGGCGACGATCCCAGCCGAATCAAGTCGCGGCGCGCCGGGCCGCACGGAGCAGCTCGAGCGCCCCGGCGAGGTCCGCGGGCAGCGGCGCCTCGACGAGGAGGAAACCCCGCCCGGAAGGATGCGGGACGCGCAGCGAGCGGGCGTGCAGCGGCGTCCGCGTCAGCGCCGGTTCCTCGGGACGAGGCGCCCGCGGATCCAGGTCGCGTCGCAGGAGCGGGCCCGGCTCCCCGTAGCGCGGATCGATGGCCAGCGGATGACCGAGCGCCGCGAGGTGCACCCTTACCTGATGTCTTCGCCCGGTCCGCGGGCGGCAGTCGCAAGCGGTGAACGAGCCGAAGCGCTCCACCGGCGCCACGTCGGTGCGCGCTTCCAGTCCTTCGCCGGACTGCGCGACCCGCATCGTCCCGCGGCGGCCGGCGGCGAGTGCCTGCTCGCACCTCTTCCCGGAAGCCAGATCGCCTCGCACCAGGGCGAAGTAGACCTTCTCCGCCCTGCGCGACTCGAAGGCGGCGTTCAAGGCGCGATGCGCGTCGGTTCCCAGCCCAAAGAGGATGACGCCACTCGTGTCGCGGTCGAGGCGGTGGACCGGAAGGGCATCCGGCGCGATTTCCCGGACGAGTTGCGAAAGGGGTGGTTCGCCCTCGTGGCCGCGCCCGGGTGTGGTCGAAAGGCCCGCCGGTTTGTCGATCGCAAGGACGAGATCGTCGCGATGCAGCACCCGCAGCACTTCGCGACGCTCGCACCGGGAGCGCGGCCCGTCCACCGGACGCTCCCCCGCTCGCCTGCCCCAGGGGACCTGGCGTCCCGGCGGCCGCCCGTGGCTTGGCGCAGCAATGGCCAAGGTCCACTTTCAGACGGCAAGCGTCACAGAGGGGGAAATCACGATGGCTTTCGACATCCTGGACCTCGTCTGGCGCGATTTCGACCGGATGGTGCGGGCGGGCTCGACCCCGCTGCAGCTCCTCGCCGACCCCGCTGCGTGGGTGGTCGCCGGTCACCGCATCGGACGCGCGCTCCAGGCGATGCCGGGCGCGCTCCGGACGCCGCTCTTGTTCGCCTATCGCCCCTGCGAAGTGGCGATCGGGGCCCTCGCCGGGATGAGCCTTCCGGTCCAGGCGGAGATCGGCGGCGGTCTGCAAGTCCACGGGACGGGAATCGTCGTCGCCCCCAACGCGCACATCGGCCGCGACTGCGATCTCTCGCGCGGTGCGGTGCTCGCGGAGACCGAGAGCGGGGCTCCCTGGCTCGGGGACCGCGTGCACGTCGGGCCCGGCGCCAAGATCCTCGGCGATGTTCGCGTCGGCAATGACGCGCGCATCGGAGCCTGCGCGGTGGTCGACTTCGACGTGCCCGACGGTGGAATCGTCGCCGGCGTGCTCGGAGTGGTGGAGACCGTCCGCGGACGGCGCCGCCCGCCGCTCTTCGACAGCGTTCGCCGCGCGGTCCGCTCCTTCCTGCCGCGGCCGACCCAGCTGCTCCTGCGCGCGGGTTAGCTGGGTCACTATCGATCCACTGAGTAGACTTCACCCCGTCCCGGGACGGGTAAATCCATTCAGTGTCTTTGGACGTCCCCCACGGACCCGCGGCTCGCGTCAGAGACCGCGCGCCGCCTCTTCAGGGTACCTTGTCCGCGGTGCTCGCCTTCGCCGTCGCCCTGCTCTGCGCCGCCGGCGATCCCGCCCCTTCGCGGGCACCGCTCGGCACCCGGACCCAGGGCCCCGTGCGGGAGCTGTTCCTCGACGTGACGTCGGCGGACGCCCGCCGGCCTCTGTCCAGCGAGCTCGAGCTGCGCTACTCCATCGCCAACAGCTGGAACGAGCCGATGTCGGTCGCTCGCGGTCCGAGCATCTCCTCGCAGGAGTTGGACGAGCAGGCCGATTCGCTGACCGTCCGCTACCGAACGCCCTGGTCGCGGTGGCTGGGCCCGAAGCTCGCTCCGTTCTCCACCACCGTCGAAGGCAGGTTCACGCTGCACTGGGGCGGCTATACCGACCGCGCCATCGAGGCGTGGCACGGTCTCGTCGGAGCCTTCAACTTCGAGCGCTCGAGGTTTCCGCGGAACCAGATCCACCTCGCCCTCGGCGACGAAGGGGGCACGGCGTTCCGGATCGATGGCACCACTCCCACCGTGGGCGACGTGGTCCTGCGCAACCAGGCCTCGCTCTTCGAGGGCGGCGACCCGCTTTCCGCGGGTGAGGTCCATCGCTACGGCCTCGCGGCGCGGCTCGATCTCAAGCTGCCCACGGGCCCGCTCTCGCGTGCGGGCGGTTCGGGTGGCTTCGATGCCGGCCTGGCGCTACTCGGCACCGCCGAGCTCACGAGCTGGCTCACCGCCCACGCGATGTTCTCCACCAGCAGATTCTCGGGCTTCGCCTGCAACTGCGCGCTGCAACCCAAGGAGTGGCACGCAGGCTTCGACGCTTCCCTCGCCGCGAGCCTTGGCGGCACCACCTTTCTCGTGGAGGACCGGGTGGTTTCGCCGCTCCTCCGTCCGGGCTGGTCCCGCATCGCCTGGCGGGGCAACGACGGGCTCCTCGCGTCCGGCCTCTACGCGGACTTCCGCACCCACAACCAGGTGACCTTCGCCATCCGGCGCGGGCGATTCACCTTCTGGCTGAGCGAGGACGGCACGCCGGGCTCGAATCCTCCCAGCACGTTGCATTTCCTCTACATGAGCAACGCACCCGACGTGGTGGTGGGTCTCTCGTTCACCCAGCCGCTCCCGAATTGACATCATGATGCCTCCCTATTAGCATCACGGTGTGAGAACCACCCTTACGCTCGACGAAGACGTCGCGCAGAAGCTCAAGTCGGAAGCGCGCCGGTCGGGCCGGACGTTCCGGGACGTCGTCAACGACATGCTCCGGCGCGGGTTCGAGAATCGGCGGCGGACCAGACCGACCGGTCCGTTCAAAGTGGTCGCGCGTAGTCTAGGAAAGCTGAAGCCCGGTCTCGGTCTAGACAGCGTCTCGGATCTCCTCGAACAAGTCGAAGGCCCGCGCCATCGCTGATGATCCTCGTCGACGCCAACTTGCTGCTCTACGCGTACAACCCCGACGCCGAGCAGCACGATGCAGCCCGGAACTGGCTCGAGGCGACCCTTTCCGGTTCGCAGCTCGTGCGCTTCGCATGGCTCACGCTCTGGGCATTCGTGAGAATTTCCACGAACCCCCACGTCTTCGAGCGGCCGTTTTCGGTGCCGGAGGCCGCCGCCGCGGTCTCGTCATGGCTCGCGCAACCCGGCGTCGCGGTTCTCGAACCGGGCGAGCGCCACTGGGAGATTCTCCAGAAGCTGATGGTCGACGGTCAGGCCAGTGGCCCGCGCGTCATGGATGCCGCCCTTGCGGCCCTCGCAGTCGAGCACGGTGCGACCCTGCATACGACGGAGGCGGTGACGGCGCCGATCCGGCTCCGATAAGAAACGAGGTGCTCGAGGCCGACGCCGTCGAGCAAGGAGTCCGAGATCTGCTCGGCGAGCGCCTCGTGGCTCTCCAGCCCGAGCGGAAAGAGCCCCGCGAGATAGGTGCGGGCCTTGTCGAGCGCGTCCTCGGAAGGCCCGCTCTCCGCGTACCCGCCCATCTTCTCCAGCGCGACGTCGACGAGCTCGTGCAGCGTCTCGTTCTTGGTGAAGGAGGAGAACAGCGAAAGCCCGCTCTGGCGGTTCATGGCAAGCCGGGTCGACACGCTGTAGGAAAGGCCGCGATCGACGCGGATGGCGTCGACGAGGAGCGAAGTGAATCCGCCGCCGAGGGCGGTATTCGCCACCACCGCCTCGAAGAAGCGGGGCGAGCTCCGTGGAATGCCGGGCGACACGATGCGCAGCTGCGCTTGCGTCGAGTCGGGTTTGTGCAGGACCAGGGCCCGCAATCCGGGCTCCCGGGGAAGCTCAAGGAAATCGAGCGGCGTCGGACGCGCCTCGCTTGCCCATCGAACCTGCGCGAGCCGCTCGCGGGCGACATCGAGCAGACCCGAAGGGGGCGAATCCCCCACCACCGCGAGCAGCGCGCCGCGCGGACGGAAGCGCGTGGCGTGGAAGGCGAGACAATCCTCGCGGCCGAAGGTCTCCACTTCGCGGCGGTATCCATGGACGGGATGACCGTACGGGTGCGCCGGCCCGTAGCCGAGACGGATGGTGGCGCGCGCCGCTACCGCCGAAGGCTCGTCGAGATCGCTCTGCAGTGCGGAGAGGGCGCGCCTTCTCGCCGCGGCGACCTCCTCCTCCGCGTAGGCGGGCTCGAGCGCGACCTCGAGGAGCGCATCGAGCGCCCTCTGGGAGAGATCGGCTGGCACGGTCAACGAAAGGGCCGCCTCGTCCATCGACACGTCGATGAGGAGGCTCGCGCCCATGCCCTCGATCAACTCGTCGACGCCGTGGGCATCGCGCCGCTTGGTCCCGCGCCGGAGCAGATCGGCGGTGAACTGCGCGAGCCCGGCCTTGGCCCGCGGATCCTCGCCCGCTCCCGCCGGCACCGAAAGACGGCAATGGAAGAGCGGCACGCCCCGGCGCTGCACGGCCAGCAAGACGAGTCCGGACGGCTCCTCCACGATGGAGTGGGGAGGAAGTGCGACATCGCGCAGCGCCTTCATGCGGCCACCGCGTCCGCCGGGAGCTCTCCGGGAAGGAGCGTGGCAAGGTTGCGGCGATGAGGCGGGAAGACCTTGTTTGCCACCCTGATGACGGCGTTCCGGTCGACGGCCTGGTACCGATCCGGGAGGTCGAGGAAGGCCCGCCACGAGCCGAGCATCACTTCCATCTGCCCGATGGTGTGCGCTCGTCCGTTCGCGGTCTGCAGACCTCGCAAGAGTCCCGCGCGGACGTAGTTCTTCGCCCGTTGCAGCTCTTGCTCGTCGAGCCCCTCGTCGGCGACGCGGCCCAGCTCCGCCCACAGCGCGGCTTCGGCGCGCGCCGGGTCGACACCCGGGTTGAGCTTGAGCGACACCTCGAAGAGCCCGGGATCGATGCGCCAGCCGAAGGAGATGTGGGCGTCGACGCAAAGCTCCTGCTCGTACACGAGGGCCCGCTTGAGCCGCGCCCCTTCGCCGAACCCGAGCGCCGCCTCGATCAGATCGAGGACCAGCGAGTCGGGATCGCGGCCGTCCGGACCGCGGAAGCCGGCCAGGAGCGCCGGCGCCTGGGCTGGATACTTCACGATCGCACGCCGCTCGCCCTTCTGCGGCGGCTCCCCGTTCGGGACCTCGGGCAGCGGGTCGCCGCGGGGGATCTTCCCGTAGAGCCGCTCGATCTCGCGAAGCGCCGCCGCCGGCTGGAAATCGCCGACCAGCACCAGCGTGCAGTTGTTGGGCGCGTAGTAGGTGCGGAAGTACCGCTCGCAATCGCGCCGGGAGATGCGGTTCAGGTCGGGCATCCACCCGACCACCGGCCAGCGATAGGGATGGGCGAGGAAAGCGAGAGCCGAGAGCGCCTCGTCGAGCATCCCGTCGATGTCGTTGTCGGTCCGGAAGCGGCGCTCTTCCTTCACCACCTCCCGCTCGCGCTGGAGCGAGTCATCGTCGATGACCAGCGAGGCCATCCGGTCCGATTCCAGGTCCAGCACGAGAGGCAGCGCTTCCGCCGCGAAATCCTCGTAATAGGCGGTGATGTCCGTCGAGGTGTAGGCGTTCGAGGTCCCGCCGGCCGCCTCGAGCCTGCGGTCGAACTCCTTGGGCCCGTACTTCTTCGAGCCGTTGAACATCATGTGCTCGAAGAGGTGGCTGATCCCGGTGATCCCGGGCTGCTCGTTGCGCGACCCGACGCGGAAGAAGCTGTAGAGGGTGGCGATGGGCAAGGAGGGATCCGCGAGGAGGCGGATCTGCAAGCCGTTCGAAAGGGCGTGCTCCTGCACCGGGAAATTGCTGGGATCGAGGAGAGGCATCGGCTCCTGCGCCGGCCTTGGGCCTATCTTGGCGGGCAACGGTCCTTAGGCGCCGCCGGCCGGGCCGTCAACGCTTCCGGATCGCCGTCCGGCCGCCTCAATCGGGTTCCTCACGATCGGAGTGCTCGCGGGCGAGGAGAAGCCGCTCGGCCGGTGTGAGCAGCTTCTTCGCCGTATTGCACGGCTTGCAGCTCGCGACGACGTTTCCTTTCACGCTTCGTCCACCCCGGGCGACCGGAACCACGTGGTCCATGGTCAGGTCCCGGGCGGGGAAATTGTTCCCACAATACGCGCACATGCCGCGCTGGATGCGGCGCTTCCACCAGGCGGTCCCCCGCAGGGCACGCGCCTTTTCCCGCTCCCTCTGGACGTGTTCCGCGTCGGCCTCGAATTCCACCCAGGGCTCCGGCGCACGGTCGGTCACGGTGACCTTCTAACGCGTACCGATTCGTTGCCGCGAATGGGCAATCGGTTTCCTACCGGTCCGCCATCCCTGGCGCGAACGGGAACGCGATCTCCGTCGACGTGCGCCAACCAGCCTCCCTCTGGGCCAGCCAGGCAGCCGTCCGCTTGGCATGCTTCGTGGACCTATCCGCCGCGATCCAGGGCGGGAGGGTTCCGGATGGGCGGTCGTTGGCGTTGGGCGGCGATTGCGGCAATTCTGGCGGCGTGGGCCTGCGGCGACGGGCAGCACAAGGAGCTTCGTCAGTTATCGGACGCGGTGACGGTGGAGCCGGGATCGCTCGATTTCGGCGACGTCGCGCTGGGACGTGAGCAGTCGACGACGCTCACGCTCCGCAACGACGGCATCGTCGCCACCACCGTCGACATGATCCCGGGTACCGCATCGGTCCCCGATTTCCAGGTCTCGGGCCTGCCCGCGAAGCTCCGCCCTGGAGAGGCGATCCAGATCAAGGCCGTCTTCAAGCCGTCCGCCCTCGGCGTGCGCAACCGCACGCTCGATCTGACCACGCCGTTCGCGGGCGCGAACCCGTCGGTGGGCATGCGCGGCAACGCGGTGCGCGGCCTCGCCACCATCTCGGATGCCTCGATCGACTTCGGCAACGTGGTGATGGGCGAGAAGGCCACCGCCACGCTCTCCCTCACCAACAACGACGGCAAGGCGCAAACGGACGTCACCATCGAAGGGACCACCGGTCCGGACGCGGCCTCGTTCCACTACACGCCCGACGGGAAGATCGACCTCGGACCGGATCAGTCCCTCACCGTGCAGGTGGACTTCGTGCCCGCGCGACTCGGACCGTTCGACGCCGCCCTGGTCGTGGTCCCCTGCCCCACCTGCCAGCCGCAAAGCATCCAGCTCACCGGCAGCGGCGTGGAGCGGCTCCTCGCGGTCGACCCGACGAGCCTGGACTTCGGACAGGTGCGGCTCGGCTCGCAGCGCGAGCTGCCCTTCACGGTCCGCAACACGAGCAAGAAGGTCGTCGCTCTCACGTCGATCCAGGTCCCCGCTCCCGACTTCACCTTCCAGATTTCCGGAACCCCCGCCTTCCCGGTGAGCCTCGCCCCGGGCCAGTCGATCAGCGGAACTGCGCGCTTCGCCCCGACCATCCTCGGACCGCAGCAAGTGCACGTCACCTTCCCGGCCTCGGACGGCGCGCCGGCCGCTCTCGACGCGACGGGCTCCGGGTACGGCCCCGTGCTCTCGGCGACTCCGAACCCGCTCAACGTCGGCCCCACCGCCACGGGCACCACCCGCACCAAGAAGCTCGTCCTCACCAACGTCGGTCTCGATCCGGCGCAGAGCGACCCTCTCATCGTCAACAGCATCGCGCTGGAGAGTAGCGATCCTTCGGAGTGGAGCTTCACCGCGCCGGGGACCCCGTGGACGATCGGCGAGCCCGGCGGAACGGGCACCATCGTCGTCGCTTACTCGCCCACGGTGGCACGAATCGGGACCGCCACCCTCGTCCTCTCCACCAATGACGGCCTGCACCCCACTCTCCGCGTTCCGGTTTCCGCCCTCGCGCGGGACCTCGCTCCTTGCCAGGTGAGCATCCTCCCCGGGAACCCCGTCGATTTCGGAGCGGTGAAGACCTTCGACCAGACGGTCCAGGGCTTCGAGCTCGTCAACGAGGGACAGGACGACTGCATCTTCGGCGATCCGGAAATCCTGTCCGGCGGACCCGCCTTCTATTGGCCGGGCAACGTCCCGCCCCAGGGGCGCCAGATCAAGCCCGGCGCCCGCATGTCGGTCCGTATCGCCTTCAATCCAGAGGCGGAGCGCGACTACACGGGCCAGGTCGCCTTCTACATGAGCAACAAGGCGCAGCAGACGGTGCTCGTCGATCTGCAAGGCAGGGGCAACGGAGGGTGCTTCTTCATCACGCCGGGGGCCGTCGATTTCGGTGGGACCCAGCTCGGCTGCGGCATCGCGAACCAGTCGGCGTTCCTCACCAACCAGTGCGCGGGTCCCGTCACCGTCACCGACGTGCACCTGACGCAGGGACCTTTCTCCATCGTGGCAATGCCGCCGCTGCCATTCATCGTCCAGCGCAACCAGCAGGTACCGGTCACCATGGCCTACGACACGAGCACGCTCGGGGACGACGTAGCCTCGCTGCTCGTCACGGCCTCGACGCGCCCCGACCCGTACCAGGTCGGCGTGCTCGGCGGCGTCCTGCAGGCGGACAACGTCGTCGACCAGTTCGATCAGTCGACCCCCAAGGTCGACATGCTCATCGTCATCGATAACTCCGGCTCCATGGCCGAGGAGCAGCGTGCGCTCGCGGCGAATCTCGATCACCTCTGGAACCGCATCGCGCTCGCCAACGCGGACTTCCACATCGCCATCACCACTACCGGCATGCAGCCCTACACGTCGGGCTTCACGCAGTGCCCGGGCGGCGCCCAGGGCGGAGAAGGCGGACGGTTCTTCCCGATCGACAACTCGCGTCCCCGGCTCCTCACGCCCGCGACGCCCGACGTGCGCGGCGCCCTCTTCGCCAACACGGCGGTCGGCACCTGCCACTGGGACGAGCGATTCCTCGAGCCGGCGGTAGCCGCGCTGACGGCGCCGCTCAGCACCTCGACCAAGGCTCCGGGTTCGCCGTGGCCGGCCGACGGCAACGCCGGCTTCCTCCGCGACGACGCCCGCCTGGCGCTCCTCGCGGTGAGCGACGCCGACGACGCCAACGACGAGATACATCCGCGTCCCGTCGCCGATTACGTGGCCCAGATCGCCGCGACCAAGCATGGCGCGCTCGATCTGGTGAGCTTCGCCGGTATCGTTCCGCTCCGGTTCTGCTCGACCGTGGAGGGCGTCGCGACCAGGTACCAGGAAATCTCGCAGCAACTGCACGGGAACCTCTACGACATCTGCGATCTCTCGAACTTCGGCGCGCTGCTCGACAACGCTTTGAGCGGTCTCCTCCTGCCGCTGACCAGCTTCCCGCTCTCCGCGACGCCGCGGGATGCCCAGGCGATCGTCGTGACGGTGAACGGAGCAACCGCGACCACCTGGACGTACGACGCGACGACCAACCGCATCGTCTTCCCGGCTTCCGCGGTGCCGCCGCCGGGGGCCCACATCGCGGCAAGTTACCAGGCTGCCTGCCGGTAGCTTCCCTTCATCCTCCATGTAAACTTGCGGGGGTCCGGGCGCGGACTCCCGCGTTTTTTTTGTCCCGAGGGCTCCCTATCCGGTGTGGGAGAGAACGGAGGGTGCGTTGGTCAGCGGCCGCGAGAAGGTCGCCGAGCTCTACAAGCTCTACGGTCCCGCCATCTACCGGCGGTGCCTGCGCTTGCTCGGCGACAAGGAAGCGGCACGCGACGCAACCCAAGAGGTCTTCGGGAAGCTCATGCGCGACGTAGCGAAACTGGAAGGACGCGACACGGCGCTGCCCTGGATCTACCGGGTGGCGACGAACTACTGCCTGAACGTGCGGCGCAACGCCGGCCGGCGCGGCGAGGAGCCGATGCCCGAGCTGGAGATGGCCGAGCAGGAGTCGGCGGGCGGCATGGACGGCGTCCCCGACCGCCAGATCGCGCAGCAGGTCCTTTCCCGGTTCGACGAGAAGACGCAGGCGATCGCGGTGGGCGTGTTCGTGGACGGAATGGAGCACGAAGAAGTTGCGCAGGTCCTGGGGATCTCGCGCCGCACCGTTTCCCGCAAGCTCGACCGCTTCATCACGAACGCCCGCAAGTACCTCACCCGGAGCGAGCCATGAGGAAGCATCCCTCGGCGCTGGCGATGGAGGCCTACCTGCTCGATCCGGAGCGGAGCGGCCTGTCCCCGCACCTCGACGGCTGCGACGTCTGCAAGGCGCGGCTGGCGCGGATGGAGAAGGAAGGCGAGGACTTCCGCCGGTTCGTCCTGCCCGCGACCCTGGACGCGGTGGTCGAGGCGAACACGCGGCGGCGCTTCTCCTTCCACTTCAACGGCTGGTACATGGCGGTGCCAGCGATGGCCGCGGCGGCCGTCCTGGCGGTGGTCGTGCTGCCGAAGCTCGGGCGGCAGGAAGAGCAGCCTCCGGACGACTACATCGGCGAGAAGGGCGGCCTCGCGCTCGTCGTCTACACGAGCAGCGAAAAAGGTGCGACCACCGTCCCGGACGGCGGCCAGGTGAATCCCTCCGCAGCGCTGCGCTTCAAGGTGCGGCCCGGCAACGCAAAGGCCTGCCACCTCTGGCTCTTGTCGGTGGATGAAGCGGGACAGGTCTCGCGCATCTATCCCACCCAGGGGGAGGGAGGCGCACATATCGCACAGACGACTCCTCTGCCTGGCGGCGCGGTACTGGATGGAAAGACGGGCCTCGAGCGGTTGTACGCAGTATGCTCACCGGAGCCCATCGCCTACGGGCAGGTCGAGTCCGCCGTGCGTGCCATCGCTTCTTCCGACTCCATCCGGAAGGCAAGGCAGCTGGCTGGACTGCCCCGAGGCGCTGCGCAGACAACCGTGCTCCTGGACAAAAAACCATGAAGGTCGTCGTAGCTCTGGCTGCCCTGCTCATCGCGCTGCCGGCCAACGCCGCGGCGCGATTTGCCGTGGTGGTGGGCAACAACATCGGCGCGACGGGCCGTGCGAAGCTCTGGTTCGCCGAACGCGACGCCGAACGCTTCGCGCGCGCATTGCGGGAGCTGGGCGACTTCTCCGACGACCGCATCAGCATCGTGCGCGGCGGCCACGCCACCGAGGTGAAGGCGGCCATCGAGAAGGTCGAGGCGCGCATCGTCAAGGCGCGCGACGGCGGCGAGCGCTCCCTGCTGGTCGTCTACTTCTCCGGCCACGCCGGATCGAACGGCCTCGAGCTGGGCGACGAGCGCATCGGCTACGAGGAGCTGCGCAAGCTCGTCTCCTCGTCGGCGGCGGACGCGAAGATCGCCATCGTCGATGCCTGCGAGGCCGGCGCGCTGACCCAGGTGAAGGGCATGCTGCCCGCGCCTGCGCTCGACTTCGCGCTTCCCGAGGATCAGGTCCGCGGCACTGCGTTCCTCGCCTCGACCGCGGTGGGCGAGGCAGCGCAGGAATCGGCCGCCATCGGCGGGAGCTTCTTCACCCACAACCTCGAGGTCGCGCTCCGCGGAGCGGGCGACGCCGACGGCGACGGCCAGGTCACGCTCGCCGAGGCCTTCCGCTACACCGCCTCGCGCACCGTGGCGAACACCGCCTCGACCGAGTCGGGTCCGCAGCATCCGACCTACGAGTTCCGCATGTCGGGCCGCGGCGACATCATCCTCGCCGACCTGCGCCGCGCCGATGCCTCGATCCGGCTCCCGGCCGACGAGCGGTCGACGTACATCCTGCGCGGACCGCGCGACCTGCTCGCCGAGGTGCCCGGACCCATCTCGCCGCTCAAGCTCGCCCTGCCCTCCGGTCACTACGTCATCGAGCGCCGTTCCGATCAGGGCCGCGCCACGGCGGAATTGAATCTCAATCACGGCGACGCCATCGACCTGCCGCCCTTGCGGCCGACCCGCTACGACATCGCTCGCGCCAAGGGCGGACCGGCTCCCGCGCTCGGGTTCGGCGGCGGCGGCGTGTTCTCCCTGCCGCTCTCCGGGGCGGGCATCGCTCCCATGATTCGCGCCGGCGCTCGCCGGGAGTTCGGCGCGTACACCGCGCGGCTGCATTTCGACGCGGGCCGCCGCGACGTACCCATCAGCGGCGGCCGCTACGGCATCTCGCGCGTCGGCGGCGGGCTGGGCCTCGTCACCCCGCTCGCCTACGGCAAGGTGATGCTCGAGGCAGGCGCGGAGGCGGGCTACGGCTATTCGTGGCAGGACCTGCCCGGCAACAAGCACGCCGGCGCCGGCGATGTCTCCCTCTCTGGCCTCGCGCTCGTCTCCATGCGCGTCGGTCCCACGCGGCTCGGCCTCGATTTCTCCGCCGGCGCGCAGCGCCTCAAGGTCGACGGCGCGATGGTGGTGAAGCCGGCCTTCAGCGCGGGCCTCGTCTTCCTGTTCGGAGTGGGCGAGTGAAGAAGCTCGCCGCGCTGTTCCTCGCCGCCGCAGCCTGCGGCCCCGGGCTCGTTGAGTTCCCGACGATCGCACAGGGGACGGGCGGCGGGGTGCCCGGTAGTCCCGCGAATTGCGCCGCCATCCCCGGCGCCGTCTATTGCGGGAACGCGACCTGCGACACGCTGGGCGTATCGCACTGCGGGCTCAACAACGGCATCTGCGAGGCCTGCCCCGCGACCTACTCATGCTCCGCGGGAGCATGTGTTCCGCCGACGACCTGCGCCCCCGGATTGGTCGTGTGCGCGAGCGGGTGCTGCACCGCCAACCAGGTCGCCGCTGGCGGAAACACCAGCTGCACCATCGTCGGGCAGGGTGGCGCCAACGCGGTGTATTGCTGGGGCGCGAACGAGAGCGGACAAGCCGGGCCGGCCGCAGTCGGCACGTCGACCAGCGTGCCCTCCGAGATCGCCGCGCTGCGCGGTGCGAGCGCAATTGCCCTCGGGTCCGCGCACGGTTGCGCCATCGTCGGCCCGTCCGTGCTGTGCTGGGGCCTGAACGACCGCGGTCAGCTTGGTTCAGGAGCGAAAGTTTCGCTGAGCGTCGATCCGATCAAGGTCCCCGAGGGCGAGGGCGCAACCGCCATCGCCGCCGGCGATCATCACAGCTGCGCGATCACGCCCGCAGGCGCGGTTTGCTGGGGCGCAATCCAGGGCACGTTCCCGGCACAGGGCGCCACGAAGATCGTCGCCGGTGGTGGCCACGCCTGCGCGATGCTCACGTCGAGCGTACTTTGCTGGGGATTGAACGACGTCGGTCAGCTCGGGAATGGGACGCAGAATGATTCCGCGACCGCGGTCACTCCGCAGCTGACCAACATCGGCAGCGTCCTGGATCTCACCGCCGGCTTCCATCACACCTGTGCGGTCGTGGCGGGTCCCAACGTCGACAAGACCAATACTGTTCGCTGCTGGGGGGGCAACGAGTCGGCGCAGATCGACAGCAGCCATCTCAACCGGCTCACGCCGACGAACGTGCAGCCCTTCGGGAACAGCTTGGGCACGGCCGAGGTCGACGGCGGACGCGCGCACACCTGCGCGCGCAAGTCCAACACCGATATCATCTGCTTTGGCGACAACTCCTTCGGCCAGCTGAGCTTCCCCGTCGTCGCGCCTGGATCTCTCGCGGCCGGAGCAGACCACAGCTGCGTTCTCGACACCTCGAACCTGCTCCACTGCTGGGGCCGGAACGCCTCGAGCGAGCTGGGTCCCTTCGGGCCCTGAAGCGGCGCTGCTCCAGCGGTGTGAGACGCATCACACCAAAACTCAATACCTCCAAGAAGTTACAAAAATTTTGGTGTCCCGCGCGCGCGGGGTCCGGTGTCTTCCAGAACGATAGGTCGAGCGGCCCCCCCGCTCCCCTCTGGAGGTACTGCAGATGAAGAAGCTCCTCGTTCTCCCGCTCGTCGCTCTCCTCGCCGCCTGCTCTGGCGGGGCGAAGAGCTCCTCCCAGCGCCGGCGTGCAGAAGGTGCTCGACTCGACCGTCCCCGCCGGCACCTACGACAAGATCAAGTTCCAGATCCACCGGTTGCAGGCCGCCGACAACGTGGCCGGCGCGGCCGACCTGGTAGCCAAGAACGCTTCCATCCTCGTCGATGGCACCTTCAACGGCACCGCGTTCCAGTTCGCCACCTCGCTCGAGGCCGAGCAGGAGCTGGAGGGCAAGTTCGTCATCGACTCGACCAGCCAGAACATCACCCTCAACTTCGATCCCTCGCAGTGGTTCGTCTCTGGGACCACGGTGCTCGACCCCAGCGATGCGGCGAACAAGCTCGCCATCGAAGCGAACATCAAGTCCTCGCTCGCCGCCTTCCAGGACGACGACGAGTCGGGTCACGAGAACCACCACGGCGATGACGACGGCGCTGACGATGACGCCGGCGACGATCACGGCGGTGGTGGAGGCGGCGGTCACCACTGAGTCCGCTGCGAAGCAGCGTGCACGCCCAACGCCCTCCCACCCCCCGGGAGGGCGTTTTTCTTTGTTGGCAATCATGCCTTGCGCCCCCGCCGGTCCGGGGTGAAGATCCTCCGGCCACGCCATGGCCCTTCCCCGACCTCCCGAGCCAGGCGTCCTGCGCGACCCCGAGGTCGACAGGCTCCTGAACCAGCCCGATCACCAGGGGCTCGAGCTTCCCCACAGCCGGCAGGTCTACACGAACCGCTCGATGAACCTCGAGGACACGCACCTCGTGGGCTTCGACATGGACTACACGCTCGCCGTGTACTCCATGCGGCAGATCGAGGAGCTCGCCTTCCGCATGACCTTGGAGCGCCTGGTCGCGACCAAGGGCTATCCGGCCGATCTGGTCTGCCTGCGCTACGACCACGAGTTCGTCATCCGCGGCCTGGTGGTCGACAAGGCGTTCGGCAACATCTTCAAGATGGACCGCCACAACCACGTCGGGCGCTGCTACCACGGCAGGCGCGAGCTCAAGCTCGACGAGCGCCGGGCGCTCTACCAGACCAACGAGAAGATCCGGCTCTCCCTGCCCCGCTTCGCCTGGATCGACACCCTCTTCAGCCTGCCCGAAGCGTGCCTCTACGCCGAGATCATCGAGGCGCTCGAGGCCCGCGGAATCGACATCGACTACCACAAGCTCTACGACGACACGCGCGACACCATCGACGAGGTCCACCGCGACGGCAGCCTCAAGACCGAGCTGAAGAAGGACCTGGGCAAGTACATCGAGCCGGACCCCGAGCTGGCGTCCGCGCTGCACAAGCTGCGCTCGGGCGGCAAGCGGCTTTTCGTCCTGACCAATTCGCTCTGGGATTACACCGACCCGGTGATGAGCTATCTCCTCGACGGGCGGCTCGCCGAGTACGCGTCGTGGCGGAACTACTTCGACTACGTGATCGTGGGCGCGCAGAAGCCCGCCTTCTTCGCCGAGCACAAGCCCTTCACCGAGCTACGGCCGGACGGCACGGTGGCCTCGACCAACGTCGAATCGTTCGAGCGCGGACGGATCTACGAAGGCGGGAACCTCTTCGATTTCGAGAGACTGACCGGCTACGGCGGCGAGAACGTGCTCTACGTCGGCGACCACATCTACGGCGACATCATCCGCAACCGGAAGGCGTCGCAGTGGCGCACCTGCTTCGTCGTGCAGGAGCTGGAAAAGGAGATCGAGTACATCGACGAGCACCGCGACGAGGTGCACAAGCTCAACGAGCTGGACGCCCTGCGCGGGCGCCTCGACGATCTCATCAACCACCACAAGTTGATGCTCAACTCGCTCGACCGGAAGCTGGACCGCGCCGCTCCCGCCCTCGCCCAGGAGCTGGAGGCCATGCGCACCCGGGAGAAGCGGGACCTCGAGACCCTCCGGCGCGCCTTCAAGGCTGCCATCACCGAGTCGGCCGACACGGAAAGGCGCTTCGAGCGGGGCGCCAACGCCTACTGGGGCCTCGTCTTCAAGGAAGGCAACGAGAACTCGCGCTTCGGCGAGCAGGTGCAGGACTACGCCGACCTCTACACCAGCCGGGTGTCGAACTTCCTGTATTATTCGCCGATGCAGGTCTTCCGCTCCCCCAGGGCGGCCATGCCCCACGAGCGGATCCGCGGCTATTGAATCCCCGACAGGGGGTCTTCGTCACACTCGCGCCGCGGGCCGAATGCACGGCAGCATCGGCAGTTTCGCACTGGAAGGGGTCTTGCAATGAGAAGAGCTGCTGCTGCGCTGTCCGCCTTGTGCGCGCTGTCGGCCCTGCCCGCCCGGGCTGCACCGCCATCCTTCGCGCACCTCTCGCTTCTCGGCGGACCACGCGAGAACCTGCCGTGGACGCGCCACGATCCGCTCACGTTGCTCTCCGGCGAGGACCTTCTCATCAACAAGAAAGACAAGCCCTTCACGCAAGAGGCGTACGTAGTCCCGCAGCGCCCCGGCAAGAACCAGGTCCGCTACTTCGACTTCAAATGGCGCGACTACGACTTCCTCGAGGAGGACGGGTCGGCGGGCATCCGCTTCTACTTCTACGACCGCGAGTACCCCGTGGCGCGCATCGCCGCGGGGCTCGTGCGGCAGAGCTGGGCGTACCTGTCCGATCGCTTCAACTACAAGCCTTCCTTCAAGGTTCCCTACGTCCTCTACAACACCTACCGCGAGTTCCTCGAAACCAACGTCTTCGACGTGCAGGAGGGGACCCTCGGCGTCACCAGCCCGCAGGACCTGCGCATGACGCTGTCCTACTCGGGCGACCGGCAGCTCTTCACCATCGTCTCGACGCACGAGATGACGCACCAGTTCCAGATCCAGAAGGTGGCCGAGCGCGCCGCGAGCGCGGGCCTCGACAGCCCCATCCAGGCATTCCCGCTCTGGTTCACGGAAGGCCTCGCCGAGTACTACGCCCACGGGCAGACCATCGATCCCGAGACGGACATGTTCCTGCGGGACGTGGTGCTCAACTCGCAGGGCGAGATCGGCTACGACATCCCGACGCTCGCCGAGGACCGGCCCTACGCGTACCTGTACACGTACAAGTACGGGCAGGCGAAGCTCGTCTTCCTCGCCGAGCAGTACGGCGAGAAGGTGATCCAGGCGGTGCTCGACCAGAGCCCGCGGCTCGCCGGATCGGCCCGCCGAGGCGACACCAGCGACAGCTTCATGTCGCTGCTCGGACGCATCGCCGGCGAGCAGCCGCAGCAGATGAACGCGCGCTGGCAGGAGTGGGTGCGAAAGCGCGCCTACCCGACGTACCTGCAATCGAAGCAGGACCTTCCCGACGTCACCGAGCTTCGCCTTCCCGACGAGCTCGACTGGTTCGTCTCGAGCCGCGACGGAAACCTCATCTTCTACCGGGGCGTGGAACGGGACACCGCACGCGCCAAGCTCGTGCTCATCGACCGGCGCGACCCTTCCTCGGCGCACCAGATCGCCATCGATCAACATCCCGGAACGGAGAGCCTCCACCCCGTCCTGCGCAGCGTGATGGCGGTCTGCGACACGGGCGTCGCCTGGTTCGCCCAGAGCGGCGCCGCCGACGTGCTGCACTTCCGCAGCTTGAACCGCGTGCTGCAGCGGCCCGAGATGGAGGGCCGGGATCGCGACCGCGGAGGCGGGGCGCGCGATCTGGGCGGCGGGACCGGCGCAGCGGAAGCACAGGGACAAGGCAGCCCGGGCGGAGATCGTTCCGGCTTCTCGCGCGGCGACCCGTTCGCTTTCGGCGGTCGCGGCCAGGTCGATCTCAACCTCGGCCCCGATCACGAGATCGACGTGCTCCGCGACGGCATCGTCGAGGCCGGCGATCCCACCTTCAGCCCCGACTGCAAGCGGATCGCGTACTACGGCCTCGATCGCGACGGAAAGAGCGACATCTACGTCGTCGACCTGGCCGACCCCCAGGGCCGCTCGCGCAGGCTCACCGACGACCTCTACGCCGAGCGCGATCTCTCCTGGGGCGACGACGGCATCGTCTACTCCGGCGACGCGACCGAGAGCGGGAAGTTCAACCTCTTCCGCATCGATCCCGACGACGGCACCCGCATCCGCCTCACCGATTCGCCGGTGGACCAGCGCTATCCGGTCGCCATGCCCGGAGAGGCCGCGCTCTTCTCCAGCGAGGCGGGCGGCAAGACCGACCTCTGGTTCCTGCAGAACGGACGCATCAAGCGGCTCACCGACTTCTCCACGGCCATCTCCCATCCCGGGCTGGCGCCGAACGGCATCTACGGCGTCGCCTGGTACGGCGCGCGCTTCCGCTTGATGGAAGTGCACACCAAGGACCTCCTCTCCGCCGACGAGCAGGACGCGATTCCGCCCAGCTACGCCTCCACGCTGAACGCGCCCCTTCCCTTCCCCGACGAGCCGATTCCGACCGCGGCGCCCACCTACAACGCCTTCGACCTGGGCAAGAACTGGCGCATCGAGGGCGGCGGCGCGGCGGTGGGCGGCGCCGGAGTCGGATTCGCTCCCGTCGGCCAGGGCGGCGTGCTCTTCGCCGACGTGCTCCGCGACCGGACCTTCCTCGCCAACTTCGCCATCTACGGCAGCTTCGACTTCACCGACGTGCTCGCGTTCTACGTCGATCGTTCGAAACGCCTCGTCTACGGAGTGGGCGCCTTCAACACCTTCCAGCAAGGGCGCGACATCCGCTTCCCGGGGGCGGAAAACTGCCGGAACGTCGTCACGCCCACGCAGGCCAATCCCAATCCGTCGCAGCCGGCCTGCCAGATCTTCTATCTACAGAAGATGTTCGGCGTGATGGGTCTTGCTTCGTACCCGCTCTCCACCTTCTCGCGCATCGAGGGAACGGCACGCGTGCAGGGAGTCTCGCGGTCTCTGTTGGAAAACGGGATCATCGACCAGTTCGGGAACCTAACCAACGTCAGCGCCCCGGCGGCGAACTCGATCATCGGAGTCGAGCCGGAGACCGACATCTCGCTCGACTACGGCTACGACACGACCCGCTACGGCCCGGGAGGAGCGATCGGCGGTGACTCGCTGCTGCTCGAAATCGGCGGCGGCTCGTATCCGCAGCGCGGGCTCGACGGCCTCTACACCTACGTGCAGACAGACGCGATCCACACGCTGCAGATTGCCGGGCGCAGCAAGATCACCGGCCGCGCTGCGCTCGGATTCTCCGAGGGCAATCGATTCGGGCGCCACTTCTTCCTCTCCAGCTTCGACAACCTGCGCGGCTATCGGTTCAACGACACCGGCCTGCTCGGCGACGCGTACTATGTCACCCAGGCGGAGCTCGCCTTCCCGCTCGACTTCCTCATCCGCTTTGCCATCTTCAGCGGCATCACCGGGATCGTCGGTCTCGACTTCGGTGGCGTGGCGGAGTCGACGGTGGCCCAGCGGAACTTCCCCAGCCGTCCGAAGTTGTTCGCCACCACGCAACAGCTCTGGAACAACCGGACCATGGACTACGTCCTCGGCGTCAACCTCGGGCTCGGTCCCTTCGAGCTTCGCGTCCAGTTCGCCCACGGCGTCGACATCGGCGGCCTCATTCCCGAGCGCGACGACAACGGCAATTCGACCTGGGTGCCGAACATCTCGTTGCACTACGCGTACTTCTAGGAAGCTTGCTGGCCCGGGCAGCCGGCGGCCGGCCAGGCTGGCGGGGGCCGAGCGTTGAAAAAGCAGTAGCGCATGGCGACCCTTGACCCACCTCGAGAGGAGGGTCGCATGCTGATGGTGGAGAGCGGATTCGTACGCGGGCGCAAGGACGCGGGACTGATCCCGATCCGCGCGGCGCTCGGCGCCTCGATGGTCTACCACGGGCTCGGCAAGCTCAAGGACGAGAGCCGCGAGCAGCACGGACAGATGTTCGAGCAGATCGGCATCCGTCCCGGAAAGGCGTGGTCGATCGCGACCGGCATCGCGGAAGTGTTCGCCGGCGCGTCTGCCGTCCTGGGAATCTTCACCCGCCCCGCTGCCCTCGCCGTGCTCGTCACGCAGGCGATGGCCATCGCCAAGGTGCACGCGAAGAACGGCTACGACATCACCAAGGGCGGCTACGAGTACAACGTGGCGCTGATGGCGATCGCGGCCGGCCTCCTCGTCGCCGGTCCGGGCCTGTTCAGCGTGCACGAGGAACTGGAGTGCCTCGCGGAGGGGCATGGGGCGAAGAAGCTCCTGCGCAAAGCGCGGCCGAATGCGCTCCTGAAGGCGCTGAAGTACGTCAAGTAGCTCAAGCGGATCAAATTCAGCGGCGGGCGTGCGCGGCCACCAGGACAGGAGCGCCGCCGACCACGGCGCCGATCGCCATTCCCACGAGGCCGGCGCCGCCCGCGAGGCCGCAGCCGAGCGAGGCGGTCAGGGCGGCAACGGCGATTCCGCCGAGGAGGAACTCGCTTTCGCCGCTGTCCTGCCGCGCCGCGAGCGAGGCGATGGCGGCTCCCGTCAGCGCCCCTCCGACGACGCAGGCGGGGACGCAGAAACGCATGCAGTCGATGCCCAGCCAGGCATCGCCGCCCATGACGACGCCGAGCGGCAACAGCATCGCGACGCCTCCAGCCAGTAGCCCCGGCCAGACCGCCCGCCCGGCGGCGCGACCGCGAAAGGCGAGAGCGCCCACCAGCGGCACGAGGAGGACGGCGAGGAAGGCGATCTGCGCGGGCGAGCGGCCGAGAGTCACAGCGGCGAGAGCGAGAACCGCGGCGGCGCCCATCGCCTTCGAGGCGACCTTCGCGCGGCCGAGCTCGTAGGCCCTGCGGGCGCGCGCATACAGCTCATTCTTCTCCATGGCGTGCCCTCCACTCCTTGCGGAAACGCGAAAGCGCCCGCTCGAGGCGCTTGCGGAACAGGCTCGATTTTTCCCGTTGGCCACGGGCCGCAGCGAGGAGAGTCTCCGAATCGGCGGGCCGCAACGCGCCAAAGACGGCGGCGGCGGCGGCTTGCAAGTCACCGTCGATGGCGGCGTCCTCCGGGGTGGACGTTGCGGGTACCGCGTCCGCAGGCGCGGCGCCGAGGTCCTCGCGCCGTCGCGCCTGCTTCTTGCGCAGGGTCCGGCATTCGTACGCGCCGATCCCGAGCGCCCACGAAAGCGCGTCGCGCCCGGGATCGAATTCCGCTGCCCGCGACAGCACTTTGACGAGCGCCGATTGGGCGGCGTCCTCGGCCGCTGCGGGATCCCGCAGCGCGCGCTCGGCGAACCGGCGCAGGACGGGCCACAGCGCCGAGAAGACGGCGTCGAAGGCCGACCGATCCCCGTCGGCGAGCGCGCTCATTCCGCGCTGGAGCGCCTCGCGCGCGCTGCGGTCCAACTCACCTCCCGAACGGGCAGTCTTCGCACGGTACCGGGCAGTCGTCGCAGGGTACCGGGCAATCGCCCCGCGCCGCCATCGTTCCGGCCCACACCGCCGGGGCGCTCAGGGCGAGCGCCAGGAATCCCCACAGCATCTTGCGCCTCATCGTCGTCCTCCCTCGAACCACACCGTTGCGGTCCGGATGGGATAGGCGCGGGGCGCTTGCGGCGTGACAGAGAGCTCTTGCAACATGGCTAGGTGCGGAAATCCGTCGGCTTGATCCTCGTCTTGTGCGGTTGCGCGGCTGGTCGCACATTCAAGACCGATCGCTTCGAAGCAAAGATCGGAGAGGGGACGCTCGTCGAGGAGGAGCAAGGGCCGAAAGGAACCGTCTGGAAGTTCCTCGACGACAGGGGCTTGCAATTCCTGGGTGCCAGTCAGTATCCGGTGGCCGGCGATCCGAGCTTCCCCTGTGGAATTCCGGAAGTGGAAATGAACGGTGCGCCGGCCTTCTACGTCCGCAGGACCTTGCGGGCTTTCCGGCCGCAGTCGCAGCCAATGGTGGCGTCGGTGATCTTCCCGCAGGAAGACGGGACGGTGCTCGAGTTCTCGTACGAGGAGGCGAACGAGGCCGCTCGCGCTTTGGTCGCGAAGATCGACGTCCGCCACCCTCGCAGGGAGCGGTCGGTACCTTGTGAAGTCCTCCGGTCCGGCGGGCCGCTCGACCGCGAGACCTACGACGCGGGGCTCTTCACGGCCAGACTGTTGCCCGGGACCTGGCTGCTCGACCTGCGCCATTTCCCCTCCCAGGGGCAGCGAGAAGGGGCGTGGCGCTTCGAGGATGCGGCCACCGGGAAGATCTTCCTGACCGCGTCGCAATACTCGGCCGACTTGTTCGACGCCTGCCTCCAAGGCGCCGTCGTCCGGATCAATGGAGCGGCCGGTTTTCGCGAGAGCGATACCGACAACCTCGAGCCGTACCCGGGCCCGAGCAACGTCAAGATCACGTTCGTGAAGAAGCCTCCGGAAGGACGATACGTCCTGCTGCAATTCTTCTACGACGAGCACTCGGAGACGGCGCATCTCGCGGAAGAGACGCTCGCATCGCTTCGCGTTCGCGGCCCCACGCCGCTCGATCCCGAGTGCGAACGTTCCCGAACCCGCTGAGGAAGCAGCCGACCGCTTTGCCTTTGCGCCCTCTCTCCCCTGTGCTACAGGCGCCTGAATCATGCGCTTCCTGATTGCAGTGACGTTGTGTCTTTCCCCGGCTGCGTTCGCCGGACGGCCCTTCACCCCGGAAGAGCTGCTCGCGACCCGGCGTCTGGACGACCCGCAGATCTCGCCCGACGGCAAGCTGGTCGCCTTCACCGTGCGACAGAAGTCCCTGGAAGCGAACCGCGACCTGAAGGACGTCTGGATCGTGCCGTTTCAAGGTGGATCGGCGAGGCAATTCACCCGGGACGGCCGCAGCGAGCACCCGCGCTGGTCGCCGGATGGCAAGAAGATCCTCGTCGTCGGGCAGCGGGCGGGGCAGGACCAGGCCCAATTGTGGCTCTACGATCTCGAGGCCGGAGGCGACGCCCGGCAGGTCACCTCGCTGACCTTCGGCGCCGACCTCGGGACCTTCTCTCCCGACGGCAAGTGGATCGCCTATACCAGCGAGGTCCATCCCGGCTGCTCGGGAACGACCGCCGAGGTCGACTCCTGCATCAAGAAGCGACTCGAGGAGCAGCAGGCGAGCAAGGTATCCGCTCGCATCATCGATCACGTTTTCGCGCGCCACTGGACGGAGTGGAAGGACGGCAAGCGCACCCACGTCTTCGTGCAGCCCGCGGCGGGCGGTCCGGCCCGGGACCTGACGCCGGGCGACAGCGACTGGCCGACGTGGCGGCTGGGCGGTGGCGACGATCTCGCCTTCACCGCCGACGGGAACGAGATCATCGTCGAAGCTCCGCGACCTGCGCACGGGTCGCGTGTCGGTCATCGGCGACTTCGACGACGACGCCTCTGCGTTCGTCTGGCGGAGGGACTCGAAGGGGATCGTCGCCTCGGTCCTGAAGCGCGGGCGCTTCTACCTCAACACCGTATCCCTCGACGGAAAGGTGGCGCGCTTCAGCGAATCGGCGACCGGAGACGACTTCGACGTCGCGCCCGACGGATCGGTGGCGGTGGTGGTGAGCGGCATGGCGCGTCCCCCCGAGCTTGCGAGGCAGGCGGCGGGCGTGGCGCCGCAACCGGTGACCCGCTTCAACGCCGAGCAGTACGCCGGGATCGACATGCCGGGGGCGCCGACCGATCTATGGATCGACGGCAAGGACGGCTCGAAGGTGCACTCCTTCGTCTTGCAGCCTGCGAATCTTTCCGGGCGCGCTCCGCTGCTCGTCCTCATTCATGGCGGCCCGCAAGGGGCCTGGGAAGACCAGTGGGGAATGCGCTGGAACGAAGCCGCTTTCGCCGCGCAGGGCTACGTGGTCCTGGCGGTGAACCCACACGGATCGACCGGCTACGGACACAAGTACGAGGAAGAGATCTCGCGCGACTGGGGCGGGCTCGCCTACGACGACATCCTGCGATCGGTGGACGCGGCGGAGAAGCTGCCTTTCGTCGAGCCGGGCCGCACCTGCGCCGCCGGCGCGTCGTACGGTGGCTACATGGTCGACTGGATCGCGGGCCACACCGATCGCTTCCGCTGCCTCGTCTCGCACGACGGCGTCTACGACATCGCCGCCATGTACGGATCGACCGAGGAGCTGTGGTTCCCCGAATTTGAAATGGGCGGTCCGCCTTGGGAGGTGCCGGAGACTTATCGGAAGTGGAGCCCGAGCACATATGCGAAGAACTTCCGCACACCGACCCTGGTCGTACAGGGCGAGCTCGACTTCCGCGTTCCCGTCGAGCAGGGGCTGGGAATGTTCACGGCGCTGCAGCGGCAGGGCGTGGAATCGCGGCTGCTCTACTTCCCCGACGAGGGGCATTGGGTGCTGAAGCCTCGCAACAGCCAGCTCTGGTACCATACGGTATTCGACTGGATCCGCGCGCACTCCGCCCCGCGCAAGCAGGCCAATCGATAATCGGGAGATGGACCGGATGCGAAAGCAGTTGATCGCCCTCGCGCTCCTCGCGGCCTGCTCGTCGGGACCTTCGCCGAAGCCCGAGCCGGCAGGCCCGGCTCCCGCATCGGTTTCGCAAACCGACACCCGGAACAAGAATCCCGCCGAGGTCGCCGCCAGCTCCGGCGCACCGCCCAGCTCGGTCCCGGGCACGCCGCCGCCGCTGCCCGCGCAGACGGGCGGAGGCGAATCGGTTCCTCCGCTCGTCCGCATGGGCGTCGACGAGTCGGCGATGGATACGACGGTCGATCCCTGCCAGGACTTCTACAAGTTCGCCTGCGGCAACTGGTTGAAGAACAACCCCATCCCGGGCGATCGCGCGACCTGGGGCCGTTCCTTCACCACCATCGCCGAGCACAACGAGGCGATCCTCCGGCAGATCATGGAGGCCGACGCGCGCGGCGAGGCGGACCCGGCCGACCCGTACGCCAAGAAGGTCGGCGACTTCTACGCAACTTGCATGGACGAGGACAAGGCGGAGACCGCCTCGCTGCAAACGCTCCACGAGGTGCTCGACGAGGTGAACAAGTCGGGCGACCCGAGATCCCTCGCCCAGTTGGTGGGAAGGCTCCACAACCGCGGGGCGGCGCCCTTCTTCAGCGTCATCGCGCAGCAGGACTTCAAGGACGCGAAGCAGGTGATCGGGTCGGCCAACCAGGGCGGCCTGGGACTTCCCGACCGCGATTACTACCTGCAGGACAACGAGAAGATGAAGGCGATCCGCGGGCAGTACCAGGAGCACGTCGCGAAGATGATGCGCCTCGTGGGCGGGACGGAATCGGAAGCCGCGCTCGAAGCGGCGAAGGTCATGAAGATCGAGACCGCGCTCGCCAGGGTCTCGCTCGAGCGCGTGAAGCTGCGCGATCCGTACAACCGCGACCACCGCATCGATCGCAAGGGCCTCGCCCAGAAGACGCCGCACTTCGACTGGATCGGCTACTTCGCCTCGCGCAACCATCCCGGGATCGAGGACATCAACGTCACCTGGCCTCCCTTCTTCGAAGGCTTCGACAATCTCCTCATGCAAACCAGCATGGACGACCTGCACACCTACGTGCGGTGGCGCGTGGTCCAGGCGGCGGCTCCCGCGCTCGGCAAGGCCTTCGTCGAGGAAGACTTCGACATGAACAGGATCCTCACCGGGCAGAAGCAGCTTGCGCCCCGGTGGCGGCGCTGCGTGATGGCGACCGACCGCGCCCTGGGCGAGGCGGTGGGCCGCACCTTCGCGGCGAAGAACTTCGGCGATCAGGGTAAACAGGTGGCAAAGCAGATGATCGAAGGCATCGAGAACGCCTTCGAGCACAATCTGCAGAACGTCTCCTGGATGGACGACACGGCGCGGAAGGCCTCGGCCGACAAGCTGCGCAAGATCAAGAACAAGGTCGGCTTCCCGGAGAAGTGGCGGAACTACGACTCGATGCAGATCGATCGCACTTCCTACTTGCAGAATCTAATGTCGGCCGCGCGCTGGGCCTCGGACTACAACCTCGACAAGATCGGCAAGCCGGTGAACCGCGACGACTGGAACATGTCGCCTCCGACCGTGAACGCCTACTACAACGCCGGCCTGAACGAGATGGTCTTCCCCGCCGGAATCCTGCAGCCTCCCTTCTTCGCTCCCGACGCGGAGGCCGCGGCGAATCAAGCGGGCGGCGGCATGGTGATGGGCCACGAGCTGACCCACGGCTTCGACGACCAGGGGCGCAAGTTCGACGGCGACGGCAACCTGCGCGAATGGTGGAGCAAGGAAGTCGGCGACAGGTACAAGGAGCGCGCCGAGTGCGTGGCGAAGCAGTATGACTCGTACATCGCGGTCGACGAGCTCCACGTCAACGGCCACTTGACGCTCGGCGAGAACATCGCCGACGTCGGCGGCCTCAAGCTGACTCTCGCGGCAATGCGGGCGCGCGCCCAGCAGAGCTCCGCCCATTCGAAGTTCAGCGGGGACCAGGCCCTCTTCCTCTCCTTCGCGCAAGACTGGTGCACCAACGTGACGCCCGAGACCCTGCGCCTGCGGGTCTCGACCGATCCCCACTCGCCGCAGCAGTGGCGGGTGAACGGTCCGGTCTCGGACAACCCCGACTTCGCCAAGGCCTTCTCGTGTAAGTTGGGGACTCCGATGAACCCGACCAATCGCTGCGAGGTCTGGTAGCCATGGACAATGCCACTCTTTCGGCCCTCGTCCACCAGCTCGTTCCCATCGTCGCCATCCTCATCACCTTCGGCTGTCCGGTTGCGATCGTCTGGACCGTGAAGCACTTCAAGCTCAAGGATCGTGAGCTGGAGCTGGAGGCGCAGCTGCACAGCAGGGAGCTGGAGCTTCGCCTGCGGACGCTCGAGGCGCGGCAGGGGGCGGTGGAGACGGCGCTCACCGCGATCGGCGCGAGGCCGGTCGTTCTTCCGCCCGTCGAGCAGCGCATGTCACTCCTCGAGCCGTCGAGCACGTCGACCGAGAGCGCCGAGGTGCAGCCGGCCGACCCTCAGCGCGTGCGCAACCGCTGAAGGCGGCTCAACCCGCCTCGAGGAGGTCGAGGATCTTCTTCATCCCGAGGGTTTCGACCACTGTAACCAGCCTACTTTGTTGAAGAGCTCGAACACGCCCGCCGTGAGGACGGCTACGCCGATGGAAGAAGCGAGATCGGTCCTCACCTCCGGTCCCCGGCCATTGTGCAAGCAGCACTCGTGAATGAGCTTGAGGCCCGAGTAGACACCGGTGGTGGTCCACATCCCTCGCCGGCCACCGAGGCGCTCGCCGAAGGTCACGATGAAGGCGCTCGAGGTCGCGTGCGCGCTGGCATTGGTCACCGCGACGGCGTTTCCGCGCAGATTGAAGACGGGACCAGAGCTGAAGAGAGGAAGATTCGGCTGATGCGGAGGCCACACGATCTCTCCGCTCCCCAGCAGCAACAACAACGCCAGCAACATCCCCCTACCCCTCCCCCGTAACCCCCAACCGCTGGGGCGCCCGAAAAAAAATTACGCATGATGTGTGGCCGGGCAACTTCCTCGAAGGTCCGGCGTGCGTTCCGCTACGGGGACACGCGGACCCGGAGAGGGAGTGAACGAGCGAGGGCTCAGAGCGTCGGGGCGGCTCTACTTGCGTGGCGGAACGTCGATCACGTGGTCCTGGTGCTCGGTGCTGCCGGGCGAAGCGAGGCTGAGCTTGATCGGCTGCGGGTACAAGTACCCCTGCGGGCCACCGATGGTCTCAGTAACGACGATCTGATCGCGCTCGATCGACGTGACCTTGCCCCAGTTGTTGCCGACGTAGTCGCCGATGCGCACGAGCCAGGCGCGACTGTCGGGGGCCAGGAGGACGGCGCTTGGAGAAGCGGTGCCGGTCACTGTGCCCTTCAGGCTGAACTGATCGACGGGCCATTGCTGGATCGGCGTGGTCCCGCCGAGGTGGGCAGTCATGAACGGGTCGCGCTTGCCGACCGGCGAGTAGACGTACAAGGCGTCCGTCCTGGGCGCGGACTGGGACGCGCTCGTAAGGTCCACGGTGGCCAGGCGCACCGGCGGGGGCGGCGCGGCCGGGGTATGCCGGGTTCCGCAAGCGGCGACGGAAATCGCAATTGCGAAGAGCGTGAGGATACGAGGCATCTTTGCACCCTGCGCGCGGGCTCCGCGCTGGAGCGAAGTCTACACTACTCCCAGCGGTCCTTCTCTTTCCCTTCCTGGATTGTCTGCCATTGCATGTTCGAAGGGCGGTCCCGGCCACCACGCTTGAGCGGGATGACGTGGTCGACGATGTATCCGGGGCAGGCACCCGACTTGCGACCAGTGGAGGGACAGGGGTTCTGCTGCATGAACCGCCGCCGCTGCTCGGGGTCGCGCTTGAGGCGGTCGTGGTGTCCAGGATGGTGGGGCGTCGCACGCCGGCGCGCCTGCGCGGCCTCGGGGGTAAAGGCGAGGAGACCAGCGACGACGAGCGCGCCGATGCGCATGGAGAAGTACGGTACCGCGCGCGTGTGGCGCTGTCAGCGCGTTACGCCGCGTTCGGTTCGGACGCCGACTGTGCGGCGTGCGGTTCGAATCCTGGCATCTTGATTGGGCGGTATCTGCCTGCACCGCAACTTGCCCCGGGGCAAGTGGGAATCGGAGACCCGACCGGGACAGATGGTGCGCTGCCAATTTTCTTCTCGGCGCTGCGGAGGAAGCTGTTAGATTCGGCGACGGTAGCGCGTCCGGATCTGGTGACCGGCCCGGTCTTCAAAACCGGTGGCACGTGCTGAGAGGCATGTTCGGTGGGTTCGATTCCCATGCGCTACCGCCACTACCTTCCTGAGCTACCTTCTGTTTTCTTCTGACGCAGTCCCGCTCTCCCCTACTTCTCTTCCCAGACGACGAGCTCCAGCAACCGGATCGGGCTTTCCTTGGCTGCGGGGCTCAGGTGCATGTATCGCTGCGTAGTGGTCGGGCTCGCATGGCCGGCGAGCTCCTGGATCGCCTTCGTCGTCGCGCCTCGGATTGCCGAGGCGCGAGCAGAACGTGTGCCGCAGAATCCACCTATGGCTGCATCGCACGGCGTCGGCCCGGATGCCGCGGTGACGACCGAGATTTACACTACACAGATGACTCCTGGTGAGCGACGCTTCGACGAGGTGCTCTTGGCTCTTCGCGATATGTTTATGCGCGCGCAGGGGTCTTCGCCTATCATGCTTGAGGATCTGATCGATCCGACAGTGCGCCGAGAGCCGCGAACGCTGAATTACCTGGTCGCTTCGGCATCGGGCACCTTGCAGGACCGGTACTTCACGCCTGCCAACGGGGATAAAATCACCGGGAACGAGAAGGATGAGTTCAATGCTCGGTATCGTGCCCTGCTCGACGAAGCGGTCGAGCTTGCTTGGCGCCTCTCGTTGCCAGCAGCTCGCGACCGATTCCGCCGGTAGCTGATTGCGGGCACGGCGACGATTCATTGTCCGGAGCACTGCGCCCGCTGCGGAGAGATCAAGACTGCGTGCCCGGCGAGCTCCGGGATCGCCTTGGTCGTTATCTACCCGCGCCCCTCACTATCTCGACGAGCGCCGCGAGCTCCTCGCGGCAACTGGCGCAGAGCCTCTCGTGAGCGCAGGCCTTCTCGAGCCCTTCCGGGACCGCGCGGCCCTCGGCCCGAACCTCGGCGTACTCCGCCATGAGCGACAGGAAGTCGTCGCAGTCGATCTCGACGTCGCGCGTCTCGCGTGACGCGTTGAGAAGAGACCGCACTTGTTCGTCGCGAAGTCGCATCATGTCCTCACTCGAAAACCCAGAGTACGTCGGCCTCGCAGATCCCCAGCGCCTCGAGGTGCACCTTCACGCTCTTCCGCGCGTCATGACTCAGCTTATAGAGCGCGTTTTGCTTCATACCGAGCCGCTCCGCGATCTCCGCGTGTGGCATCCCTTCGAGCTCGGCCACGAGCACCGCGCGCTGCTTCTCCGTCAGTTTCCCCGCGATGACGTCCGCGAGCGCGCGCAGGACGCGCTCGCGCACCGCGCTCCGCTCTTGCGTCGCCTCCACCCGCGGCTCGAACACGAGAGGCGAACGCGCCCCCTCGAGCATCGCGTCGAAGGAGACGTCCCTCCACCGCTTGTGACGGAGGTCGTCGAAGGCGATGCGCATGGCGATCGAGAGCGCCCAGGTGGTGAACCGGCTCTCCCCCCGGAACCCACCGAGCCGCTCGCGAACGCGGAGGAGCGCCTCTTGCGCGAAGTCTTCGCAGAGATCCTCGTCCGCACCGCGCGCCGTGAGCACTCTCATGAGCCCGGTGACGAGGACCTCGCGCAGATCGCGACGCGCGGCTTCCCCGTCGGCGCCGTCGTCCGCGATCGCGCGAACCCACTCGGCGTTCTCGCGGGGCGCTCGCCTCATCTGGACGACCGTATCAGAGCAAAGTTGGTCGGGGAGAACGGCGCTCGCGGAGCTCACGTGCTGTACGACGAGCCGAGTGGGGAGGATCTTACGCGCCCGGTGGCTGGGTAAGAAATCGCATCGTCGGATCGTCGAAGGAACCGAGCAGACGGCCGTGATCGTCGCTCGGAAAGGTTCCGCCACCCCATGTCCAGCACCAACGCTCCCATCGCCGATCATCTCCTGGCTGATCGTGTCGCCGCATTTCACACCGAGCTCGCGAAGCAGGCGCCGGCCGAGGTCGTAAGGGCCCTGGTCAGCGAGATCGACGGCGTCGTGCGCTCCGGCGCTGGCGCAAAGGCGCCGCGTGTCGGGGACACGGCGCCGTCGTTCACGCTTCCCGACGCCCAGGGCAAGCAGGTGTCGCTCGACTCGCTTCTGAAAGAGGGCCGCGTCGTGATCGCCTTCTACCGCGGTCAATGGTGCCCCTATTGCGACCTGCAGCTGCGCGCCTACCAGGAGGTCCTTCCGCGAATCAAGGCGCTCGGCGCGAACCTCGTCGCGATCTCTCCGCAGACGCCAGACGAGAGCCTGTCGACGGCAGAGAAGCGAAAGCTCGAGTTTCGCGTACTCTCGGACGCCGGCAACAAGGTCGCCCGGGGCTACGGGCTCGTGTGGAAGGTGCCGGCTGGTCTCGATGCGATCCAGAAGGGCTTCGGCATCAACCTGGCGAAGTCGAATGGCGACGCCTCGAACGAGCTACCGGTTCCGGGGACCTTCGTCTTGGGAGCTGATGGCCGGATCGCCTTCAGCTACGTGAATGCCGACTGGCGCGAGCGGCTCGAGCCCGCCGGGATCATCCGCGCCCTCGAAAGACTCGGGAGGGACGAGTGAGCGGTGTGCGGGCGGGCGCTCAGAGTGGACGCCGCCCCTGGATGATCCGGATCAGCACCACGACGATCGCGAGCACCAGCAGGATGTGGATGAACCCTCCTATCGTGTACGAGCTGACGAGCCCCAGAGCCCAGAGCACGATGAGGATGATCGCGATGGTCCACAGCATGTTGCTACTGTAGCAGAACCATTTTCGAGGGGAGATTGCCGATCGCTGAGCGCGCTGCAGATCTCAGTTCGGGCGCGCCTTCAAGTAAAGCGGCCGATCGACTAGCGGGCACCAGTCGGGCCGCTGCGTCGCGACGTAGGCTACGGCCCGTCCTGCCACGGTGGGATGCTGGCAGGTCGAGCCCTTGCGTTCGAAGAGCGCGCATTCGTCGCAGGAAGAAACGAAAGTTGGCTCACCGCGAAGCTCCTTGCGGAGCCAATCGCAATTTCCCAAAGCCGAGTCGTTGAGAAGGCCGGCGATCTGCTCCAACCGGACGCGATTGCCGTAAGTGAAGATCGCCCGCCAGTTGGTTCCGTCAACCGTCTTGAGTATTTGATCGCCATCCACCTTGTAGGTGGCAAGCCGGCCGCGCTCTAGCTCGAACGGATCCAAGTCAAATTGAGATTGCTCCGCCCCAGGTAACGTTGCAAGGGCGAGCTTCGTGACCCCGCCTGGCGATGTGCGCGTTTTCCTGCGCGGTTGCTACCCTTGGTCGTTTCGTCGGCGGGGCGACGATCGGGCCCTCGGCCGGCGCCGCGGTAGCCGGAACTCCAAGAACGACCTAGCGGGGTGTGCGGATCGACTACCCGCTAAAGTTCCGGTTCCTGGGGCCGATCTCCTTCGCGCACCCGGGCCCGAGAGAACATGCCTCCCAAGTCCACCACATCCGCCGCTTGCGAAACCACCCGGGGTTACCTGCACGATTGCACGGTGACTGGAACACACCGCAACGGCATCCGTGTGCTCGTAGTCGACGATCAGGCCTCCATCCGCCTACCGCTCTGCGACGAGCTGGGCGAGGCCGGGTTCGCGGTGAGCGCCGCCGCCAACGTCGCCGACGCGCTCTCTGTCGCCCGCGCGCAGCAGCCACAGGTGGTCGTCCTCGACCTGCTCCTCGGCACCGAATCGGGACTGGACGTCGCGCGCACGTTGCGCGGCGAGCCCGGCGACAACCAACCCCTCATCATCGCCCTGTCGGGCCACACCGGCTCGCGTTTCGTGCGTGGCGCGGGCGAGGCCGGTTGCGATTTCTATCTCGCCAAGACCTCCTCGCGCGCGGAGTTGATCGCCGCCATCGATGGCCTGTTGGGCCTGTCGATGGCATCGTCCCATCCTTGAACCTCGGACGGACCTCCGGCGCCCCCGAACGCGCGCTCGTCCGCGCCGTCGGTATCGTGGGGCTCGCCGCCGGGATCGTGAACGTCACCATCGGCGGCGGGATCTTCCGCCTGCCGAGCGGCGTCGCCGCCCTGCTCGGCGCGGCCGCCCCCCTTGCCTATATCGTTTGCGCCGCCGCCATGGCGCTCGTCGTCCTCTGCTTCGCCGAGGCGGCAAGCCGCGTCTCGCTGACGGGCGGCGTGTACGCGTACGTCGAGGTGGCCTTCGGGCCGCTGGTCGGCTTCGTCACCGGCGTCCTGCTCTGGGTCGGGCTCACCTCGGCGCTCGCGGCAGTGTCCTCGTTCTTCGCCGATTCCATCGCTGCGCTCGTCCCGGCGCTCGCGTCCGCGAATGCTAAGAGAGCGGTGATCCTCGTCGTCTTTGCGCTCCTCGCCGGCCTCAACGTGCGCGGGGTGCGCGGAGCGAGCCGCTTCAACACCGTCCTGACTGCGGCGAAGCTCGTCCCGCTGCTCGTGCTGATCGGATTCGGATTCCTCGCCTTGCGCGCCGAAAACCTGCGCTGGACCGGGACACCTTCTGGCGGCGACGTCGCGCGCGCCTCGCTGCTCCTCATCTTCGCCTTCCTCGGCATCGAGGCCGCGCTGGTGCCCGGCGGCGAGGTCCGCGATCCAGCGCGCACCGCTCCCCGCGCCATCTTCCTCGCCATGGTGGCGATCGTCGCCATCTACCTCGCCGTCCAGATCGCGGCGCAGGGAGTGCTCGGGCCGTCGCTCGCCACGCAGGCGACTCCGCTGGCCGCGGCAGCCGGCGTTGCCGCCGGTCCATGGGGACGCACGCTCATCCTGGTCGGCTCCTCGCTCTCGATGTTCGGCTACGTGAGCGGCATGACGCTTTCGGTCCCCCGCATGCTCTTCGCCTTCGCGCGCGACGGATTCCTTCCCGCCGCCGTCTCGAGCGTCCATCCACGCTTCCGCACTCCGCACGTCGCCATCGCGATCCAGGCGGCGATCGCCGCTCTGCTCGCCCTCACCGGCAGCTTCGAGCCGCTCGCCATCCTCGCCAACGGATCCGTCTTGCTCGTCTACGCCGGCTGCTGCCTCGCCGCGCTGGAACTGCGCCGCCGCGACGTCCGCCTGGAAGGCGCGCCTCCGGTGTTTCGCGGTCGCGCGATGTCCGTCGTTCCCTGGCTCGCGCTCGCCTTCATCGTCTGGCTTCTCGCCAGTCTCCGGCTTCGCGAATGGATCGCCGTCGTCGCGGTCGCTCTCGTCGCCCTCCTCGCTTACCGCGTCGCTCGCTGGCGCACGAAGGTCGCGCCAGACGCTCGCGAGGGTTAGAACGCGAACGCGATCGACGCGCCGGACGAGGCGGCCTGGCCAGCTCGGCCATTCTCCGACGATATGTGCGTAATCGAGACGACGGTTCCGGCCGCGGCGCCCAGCGCGGCGCCGGTCAGCACGTCCGTCGCCCAGTGTCGATCCGCGCCGATGCGCAACAGTCCCGTCAGCGATGCGACGGCCAGCGCCGCCGGACAGACGACCCCGTCGGCGGCTCCGTACAGGTTCAGGCGCCCATGCTGGAAGCAGAGCAGCGTCGCCGAGGTGAACGCGAACGAGGTATGACCGCTGAAGAACGACGTGTTCCGATCGTCCGGCGAGGTGCAGGCCGGCCGCCCCGCGGTGCCGCAACCCTGCGCGAAAGGCCGCTCCCGGCCGACCGCCCGCTGCACGATCGACGTCAAGAGCCCGTTGATGGCGAACGCCTCCGCGTCGACCGCGAGGAGCCGCCGGGCGACGTCGCCCCTGCCTTTCGAGATCCAGGTCGCGAGCCCCGCATCGACAATCAGCGGGTAGGCGATGAGCCCCAGCTCTCCGACGTCGCTTGCTCTGGCCGCGGCGGTGCGACCGCCATCTGACTTCGCACCGAGGGCGTCGCGCACCGGGCCGTCGAAGAGGATGGGCCCGGACCAGCGAGCGGATCCGGGCGCGTGCCAGAACGATTCGACGAGCAGCGCCACGGCGCCGGTTGCGCCGATGCCCGCGACCTCGCCCGCGGACACGGTATGGACGTTGCTGCCGAAATCGGAAGCCGCGCTCGCCAGTCCGGGGAGCAGCAGCGCGAACAGCAGGGCTGCGCGACGCGAACGAATCATGCGGGTTCTCGTCGCGCAGCTCGGATCCCGGAGCCGCCTACTTCGTCGCCACCGCGGTAGCGCGCGGCTTCACCTCGCGCCCGCCGTTGTAGATCGCGACGAGCTGCCGGGTGTTCCGGATGTCCTCGAGCGGGTCTGCCTGGAGGACGAGGAAGTCGGCTCGCTTCCCGGCCTCCAACGTGCCGCGATCGGAAGCCCGGATCATCCCCGCGCTGCCCTTGGTCGCGGCCACGAGCGCCTGCATCGGCGTGAGGCCCGCCTTCACCATCAGCTCGAGCTCGCGGTGCTCCGCCCATCCGGGCACGCGAACGGGCTGGGCACCCGAATCGGTCCCGAACGCAATCTTCACGCCCGCGTCCTGCAACTTCTTCAAGTTGCGCATCCCGGTCGCCCCGGCCGCCTTGGTCTTGGGCACGTTGGGATCGTTGCGCACCTTGTTCTTGTACTCGTCGCTCTGGACCATCTTGATGGTCTCGGGGCTCACCGCCTGGACGAGCATCGGATCCTGCAAGAACGACGGATCCTCCGCGAACATGTAGCCGGACTCGTCGACGTTGAGGGTCGCGACGTAGAAGGTTCCCTTCTTCTTCATCTGCCCGATCAAGTCCGCGTCCACTTCCTGGTCGCGGACGCTGTGGGCGAGCGCGTCGATTCCGTCGGCAACGAGGCCTTTGGCGTCGGCGAGATAGAACACGTGCGCCGCGACCGGGATCTTGTGCTTGTGCGCCTCGGCGATGGCGGCCTTGTACATGGCGGGATCCATCTTCGGGAACTTCCCGTAGATGTCGTCCACCCAGAGCTTGAGCATGTCGGGTTTGTGCGTCGCCACCTCGCGGACGTCCTTCACCGCCTCGTCCACGGTCTTCGGGCGATAGACCTGGTCAGGAGCGACCGGGACCGGCGGGGCCGCGTCGGGCACGCCGATGCCGCGGCCGGCGAGGAAGAGCGAAGCGCCCGGCCCTTTCGTCTTCCGCTGCTGGTCGCGGATCTCGTAGCCCAGATCGCGATTGAGCCCGAGCGCCATCACCGAGGTGACGCCGTACTGCTCGTACTGCGCGAGCTGCGACTCGACGTTCTCGCGCGTGTATCCCTCGGCGCTGTTCTTTCCGTTGACGACGAGGCCGACGTGGCCGTGCGCGTTGATGATGCCGGGCATGATGGTGCGCCCGTGGACGTCCACCACCCGGGCTCCCTGGGGCTTCTTCACCTTGGCGGCGGGACCTACGGCAACGATCTTGTCGTCCTTCACGACGATGACGCTATTCGCCACCGCGGGCCGGCCCGTGCCGTCGATGAGCCGGGCCCCCTCGAACACCGTGGTCTGGGAATCCGCCGCCAGAGCAGCCGACGACGTCACGCAAGCGAGCGCGAGCAGCAGGACGTTTTTCATGATGGTCTCCGTGGGGCGACCGGGCCGCCAGGCAGGCAAATAGCACTCCCGGGCCCGGAAAATCGAGTCGCGGTACGCCGCCGGGTCCGCGATAGAGTGCGCCGCCCATGAGCGCGGAGGCAAATGCGGCGCCGGCCACTGCCTGGTCGCCGCTACGGCTGGACGTCTTCCGCGCTCTCTTCCTCGCGGCCACCATCTCCAACATCGGCACCTGGATGCACGAGGTCGGCGCCGCCTGGCTGATGACCTCGCTCACCACCTCTCCGCTCCTCGTCGCCCTGCTCGGGACCGCCTCCAGCCTTCCCCTCTTCCTCTTCGCCCTTCCCGCCGGCGCCATCGGCGACCTCGTCGACAAGCGCAAGTACCTGCTCTTTACGCAGACGTGGATGACCGTCGTCGCGGGCGTCCTCGGCGTGGTGACGCTCTTCGGCTGGATGACGCCCTGGTTGCTTCTCTCGCTCACTTCCGCCCTCGGAATCGGCGTCGCCATGAACCAGCCGGTGTGGCAGGCGATCGTTCCGGAGATCGTCCCCCGCGAGGAGCTCGCCAAGGCGATCACCTTGTCCGGCGTCTCGCTCAATCTCGCGCGGGCGATTGGTCCCGCGGTGGCGGGCCTCATCCTCGCCGCGACGAGCCCCGGAGTCGTCTTCCTGCTCAACGCCGCGTCCTTCGTCGCCGTAGTTTTTGTCCTCTACCGCTGGGAGCGGATCCCGACCGACAGCGGCCTTCCCGCGGAACACGCCGGATCGGCCGTACGGGCCGGCCTGCGCTACCTGCGCCATGCTCCGGATTTCCAGGCCGTGCTCATGCGGACGGGCCTCTTCGTCGTCTCGGCGAGCGCCGTCTGGGCGCTGTTGCCCCTGGTCGGCCGCCAGAGCCTCGGCCTCGATTCCCTCGGCTACGGATTGCTCGTCGGCGCCCTCGGGACGGGGGCGGTCCTGATGGCGATGGCCCTGCCGCGCGTCCGCGCCCGACTCTCCGTGGATCAACTGGTCTGGATCGCCACCGCGGCATTCGCGCTCGTGGCGTTCACGCTCGCCTTCGTGCACGTGGCGCCCCTCGTGTACCTCGCGATGGCGCTCGCGGGGGCCGCGTGGATTTCCACCATGTCGAGCTTCAACGTCGCCGCGCAGTTGACCTCGGCGTCCTGGGTGCGCAGCCGCGCGCTCGCCGCCTATTCGATCGCGTTTCAAGGAGGACTCGCGCTGGGAAGCGCGCTCTGGGGGACGGTCGCTTCGCGGTTCGGGATCGGCACCGCGCTGGCAATCGCGGGCGTGGGCCTGCTCGTCGGATTGGCCGTCAGCCGCGGTTACCCGCTCACGGGTCGCGAGGATCGCGACCTGAGCCCGTCGATGCACTGGCCCCAGCCACTCCTCGTCCCGGAGGCGCGCCCGAGCGACGGACCGGTGCTGGTCGTCATCGAGTACTTCGTCTCGCCCGAAAATGCCGTGCCGTTCCTGGACGCCGTCCACGAGATGGAACGGGTGCGCAGGCGCGATGGCGGGATGGAGTGGTCGGTCTACCAGGACGCCGCCGACCACACCCGGTACGTGGAGACGTTCCTCGCCGAGTCGTGGACCGAGCACCTGCGCCAGCACCACCGCGTCACCATGGCCGACCGCGAGATCGAGCGCCGCATCCGCAGCTTCTGCATCGAGGGGAGGCCGGGGCGCGTCCTGCATCTGTTGCACGTCCGGCCGCCGGAGAAGAAACCAACATGACGCGCAGGCTCTCGACACCGGCGCGCGCGTTTCGCTATGGATGCGCGGGATGAGCGTCCGAACGGCCTTCCGCGTCGCCGCCGTCCAGCCGCCTTCCTTCGCCGGAGCCGAGGAGCATCGGAACGCCGCGCAAGCGTGCGCGTTCGTCGACGAGGCCGCCGACGCCTCTGCGAGCTACGTGGTCTTTCCGGAGGGCTATCCCGGACCGTATTCCGGACCGATGGAGAACGACGCGGTCGCCAGGCTGCAAGAACGGGCGCGCGCGCGCAGGGTCTGGGTGAGCGCCGGAAGGCTCGAACCGGGATCGACGCCGGACACCTTCCATATCGCCCACGTCCTCATCGACGACCGCGGCGAGATCCGCAAGAGCTACCGCCGCGTCCAGCCCAACCATCCCGTCTTCAACGCCTACCTGATGGGCGGCCGCCATCACGTCCTGCCGGGCGACGAGCTGATGACGGTGGACGCGCCCTTCGGACGCATCGGCATGCTCATCTGCTCGGAGCTGTTCGTGCCCGAGCTGTCGCGCATCCTCATGCTGCGCGGCGCCGATCTCATCGTCGCGCCCGGAGGCGGCGTGCACGGGCCGACCCGCACCCGGCTCACCGACACCTGGCGCGCCGTCGCTCGCGCCCGCGCCGCCGAGAATCTCGTCTACGTGGTCGTGACGCAGAACCTCTTCTCTCCGGCGCTGCGGGGGAGGACGTGCATCGCTTCTCCCGAGGCGATGCTCGCGCAGCGCGACGATCCCGGCATCGCGCTCGCCGATTTGGACCTCGATCGCCTGCGCGAGATTCGATCCCATTACTACGACGAAGAGATCCTCTCGCCGCCGCAGAAGGACAATCAGGTCTACCTCTGCCGGCCGGGACAGTCGCACGACCGGCGCCCGGAGCTGTACGGGGAATTGACCCGACCGCAGCCCGATGCCTTCGAATACCATTACGAGCGCCGCGGCCTCGATACCTGGCGCGCCGAGTACGAGAAGATCAAAAGGAGACCGTGAATGTCGACCGGTGATCCGCAGGCCCCACAGAACAAGGTCCAGCTCGCCGCCAGCCACTGGAAGCCGCGGTTCACCGCCAACGGCATCGACGTCAACGATTTCGAAAAGGTCCAGGGCGGGACGACGGAATGGAAGGACTGGGGGCCGAACTGGATGAAGGTCGGCGACATGCACCGCGCGCTCGCGGAAGAGGCCGAGGGCAAGGGGCGCAAGGTCACCGCCGCCGAGGCGTATCAGCGCGCGGCCTGGTGCTACCACCTCGGGAAGTTCCTCTGGTTCGAGGATCGCGCGACGCACGACAAGCTGCGCGAGGCGTGCATCGCCACTTACCGCAAAGCGCTTCCGAACCTCGATCCGCCCGGCGAGCGCATCGAGATTCCCTTCGAAGGGGCAGTGATCCCGGGCATCCTGCGCAAACCGTCCGATGTGAGCCGGCCGCCCCTCGTGCTGATGGTCCCCGGGCTCGACTCCTCCAAGGAAGAGCTCTTCGCCATGGAGAACGACTTCCTGCGGCGAGGGATGGCGACGCTGTCGGTGGACGGACCGGGCCAGTCGGAGAACGCGCCGCGATTCCCCATCCGGGCCGAATGGGCTTCCGTGATCGCCGCCATCTTCGACGGCCTGCGCGACCGCAAGGACGTCGATCGCGACCACGCCGGCCTGATGGGCATCAGCATGGGAGGCATCTACGGGCCCCGGGCGGCAGCGCACGAAAAACGGCTGCGCGCGGTCATCGCGCTCGCCGGCCCGTACGATCTCTCCGAATGCTGGCCGGCCTTGAACCCGCTCACCCGCGGCGGCTACATCTTCTATACGAAGTCGCGGGACGAGGCGGAGGCATTCGAGAAGGCGAAGACGCTCACCCTTCGCGGCATCCTCGCCAAGGTGACCTGCCCGCTCCTCGTCGTGCACGGCGCGAAGGACCGGCTCTTTCCGCCCGAGCAGGCGGAACGGATCGCGCGGGAGGCGCCCCGGGCGACGCTGCTCATGTACCCGGACGGGAACCACGTCTGTAACAACATCCCTTACAAGTACCGCCCGGCGATGGCCGACTGGATGCGCGAGCAGCTCACCACGTGACGGTGGTGCCAACCATCAAAAGGTGGCGATCGTAGCTGCGCGCGTCGGAGGTAGCGGATCCTCGCGGGCCCGATGACCCGGACTCGGTATCGGACCGGTTGAGGAGCAGATCGTAGCGCATCGAGAGCGAGAGGCTCTTGGTGAGCGCCGTCGACGCGGAAAACCCGCCGAACCATCGCCGATCGTTCCGGTGCCGGTCGGATCCGCCCCGCCCGTCGGAAACGAGGACGTCGTCGAAGTAGCTCCGCGACTCGTAGCCGGCGGTCACGTCGAACGAGCCGTACGCTCCGGTGATCCTGGTCGACGCCCAGAGCGCGTTCCCCAGGTATGCGAACGGATTCTGCGAGGCGCCGGCGGTCTGCAGCGACGATCCGATCAGCTCCGCGCGCAATCGGTACCCGACGTCCAGCGACAGCGACTTGAATCGCACCTGCTGGGTCAGCGCGGCGTCCGTGCGCGAACCGGTGAGGTAATCGAAATCGGAATCGATGCCCTGCTTGCGCATCCAGCCGACATCGACGCGGGTAGTGGTCCAATCGCCCTCGTCGATCGCCGCCCACGCCGACGCGCCTGCGACCGCCTGCAGCCCGCGGAACCGCGAGACGCCGGTGAAGCTGACCTGCCCGCTCAGGGCGGCGCCGATGCGGAGATTGTCGCGGATCGCCAGCTCCAAGGCCGAAGCCAGCTCATGCTGCTGCAGACTGAGATCGGAGGCAGCGTCGGTGAGATAAGCGACCTGATTGAAAACGTACGCGATCTCGGCGCCGAGAGCATCGCTCAGCCTCGGGCGCACCGCGAGTGCCACGTCCGCCGTCGCCACCCCGCTCGCGTTCTCGGTGGGCGAGCGCCGGGCGACGCCCTCGAAGAAGCCCGTCTGCAGGGGATCGTTGTCGAATCCCGCGGCGAGCCGCACGGCGCCCTCCCACCCCTTGCGGGAGGGCAACCCGCCGGCGAGCGCCTGCAGATAGTCGTGCGCCGTGCGGGCATCGTCCTCGTCGAGCCTGCGCCGGAGGGACTCGTTCAGGTCCGCGCGCGCTTCGCCGCGCGCTCCCAGCCGGAAGGACGACGCGCCGGACATGATCAGGCTGCGCCCGTCCGCCGGATCGAGCTCGGATGCGCGCCGGAAATGGCCGCGGGCTTCCTCGAAGCGGCCGGCATCGTACGCCGCGAGACCTTCGCGGTACTCGGCGGTGGCGCGCTCGCTTCCCTTGACACCGATGTTCGACTCGAGATCGGCGACGAGGTCCGCCTCGGCAGACTTCGCCGAGGCGCGTGCGCGGCGCGCTATCTGTCGGGCGCGCTCCGGGGAGCCGCCATCGAGGGCGGCGTAGGAGGCGTTGACGAGCGACAAGGTGGCGAGCGAGGGGTCGAGCGAGGCGGCCGTCAGATATTCGGCCTCGGCTTCGCCGAATCGTTCGAGCTCGTACAAACAGGCTGCGCGGTTGTAGTGGAAGAGTCCGGCTGCCGGCGGATCGGAAGCACGTTGCGCGAGGTCGAGCGCCTCGAGCGCTTCAGAGGGATGCCCCGAGCGGAACCGCGCAAGGGCGGCGAGGTAGAGCGCGGCGCCCTGTTGCGGCGGCTCGGCGGCGGCCGTCGCCAGCGCATCAGCTCGCTGGTAATCGCCCTGCGCGAACGCCGTCTCCGCGGCCTGCAGGGGGCCAGGTGGTGCCGCTGTCGCCGCGGCGAGCGCGAGGACTGCGATCATCGATGCGGTCGGTCCGAGGGAACGCCCGGGTTGCCCGGCGGGGGGCGCGGTCCGCGCTGCCCGTCACCAGAAGAACTGCCGCGATTGTCCTGCTCCCGGGCGCGATCGGGAGTACGCAGCGCGGGCCGCTCGACCGGCTTCACGTCTCCGGGTTGCACCGGCGCACGGGTGGCCGTGCGCATCCGATCGAGGACGGTCTCGACGCGTTCGCCGGGAGCGATCACGTCCACCCGGTGGGAGGCCCTCACGCGGACCGGGCGATCGAGCTTCGAGGCGGCCGAATTGTCCGGCCGCACCGGAAGAGGACGAGGCGCATCGGCAGCGGTGTTCTGCGCGAACGCCACTCGCGACGCGCCGAGCAGCGCGACGGCCGCGAACGCGGCGATGAGGGGCGACCTGTTCATCCTTCCACGACCTCCAGCACGACATCTTCGTCGATACGTTGCTCGCCGATGCGGGTGCTCACCGTCAAGCGATACCTTCCCGGCGTCTGCCCACGCACCGCGATGGGAATGTCATTGTCGCCCGCGTGCAAGGGTTGCGACCACTCGAAGCTGCGCTGCGGCAATTCCTGGCCGTCAGCCCAGAAGTAGAGGCCTTCCGGGAGGCTGATGCGGATGTGGGCGCTCTCGACGGCGACCTCGGCAGTCAGGTTTACGCGCACCACCGCGACCTTGGTCGCAGGAAACTGCGCCACGACTGCCCCGCCGTGGGAACGGGACAAGTCGTGCAACTGGCCGAGGACGAGGAACACGGCGAGGCCGGCGGCGATGCCGAAAGCGGGCCACAGCAGGCGCGGTTCGGTCCGCAAGGAGGGCCACAAGCGGCGCCAGATGCCCGGAGTATCCGGCGCTCCCGCGGAGACGAGACGGCGGTGGAGCGACGCCGAGAACCCCTCATCGGGCGCGTCCACCTTGAGTTCCCGGAGCCGATCGCGCAGGTCGCGACCTTCGCTCCCGCCGGTCGTCTTCATGAACCTCTCCTTGGAAGGTGTGACGAAGGCAACACGGCGGGTGTTCCCGGTTCCGCGGGAGGGACCGAGCGCTCGCCTTCCTCTGCTTCGCCGAGGAGCCGGCGGAGATGGGAGCGGCCGCGGGAGAGGCGCGACTTGACCGTTCCCACAGGGACGTTCTCGATGGCGGCCACCTCGTCGTAGGTCCGGCCTTCGATGTCGAAGAGCACGAGCGCAGTGCGAAACTCCGACGGCACCTGGCGCAGCGCCCGCCACAGACGCTCGCGCTCCTCTTCGCGATCGAGCCTCTCGTCCGCGGGCGCGCCGCCGGCGAGGTCGCGCGTGTGACCGGGCTGCAGCGATTCCTCGCGCGAGCGCTCGCGCCCCGCCCGGCTCTTGGTCGCATCGAGGAACACGTTGCGCACCACCGCATACAGCCAGGTCGAGAAGGCGGACTGGTACCGGAACAGACGCAGGCTCTTGTACACCTTGAGCAGCGCCTCCTGCGCGAGGTCGTCGGCGTCGGAATCGGAGGCCGCGAAGCCGCGCGCGAACCGCCTCACCCGCGGCAGGTGCTCGGCGAGCAGCGTCTCGAAGGCGCGGACGTCGCCGTCCTGCGCTTTCTCGATGAGCAGGTCGATGTCGTCGCCGCTCGCCACGCGCACAACGTTACTCCAGCGAAGGCGCCCCCAGGAACTTGATTGCGCGGGCCTCCGTCCCATCGGGCATGACGAACGACTCCCCGAAGACGACCCGCAGATCGGTCGTCGCCACGGCTTCTGCACTGGCCGTGACGACGATCACGATGGTATTCGCCTGTAGCCAGTCGAGCGATGTCCTCTCGTCCTCGACCACCGCCTCGGCACTGTCGAGCGCGATTGTCGCCGAGACCTCCGCATCCGGCACCCTCATCTGCGCCCCCGCGCAAGTCCAGATCGATGCCTGCAGCGGCAAGGCCGTCAGCGATTCCTGCTCGCTCAGCGCCACGGACGGCGGTACCACCGTCACCGGAACCTGCCGCGCCACCGTCGACGGCAAGACCGTCGCTTGCGCTCCCAATCCCCCGTCGCCGCCCCAGGCGCTCGTCGATGCTTGCGCCGGCAAGGCGAAGGGCGATTCGTGCACGGGCACCGAGCGCGACGGGGACACGTTGACCGGAGCGTGCGGCACCCGGACCGGAAGCGACACGCTGGTGTGCTTGCGCGTGCACAATCCCCCGCAGGTGGCCATCGATGCTTGCACGGGTCTCGCGGCCGACGACGCCTGCACGCTGCCCGGCCATGACGACGGCGGAACCATCGCCGGCACCTGCAGCAACGGCCCGACCGGAACGGCCACCCTCGCCTGCTCTCCGACGCGCGTGAGGGCTGATGCGACCGCTGCTTGCGCCGGTCTCGCCGACGGAGCGGCGTGCACCTTGACCTCGCATCGGGACAGCGTCAGCGGCACCTGCACGACTCCTTCCGCGGGCGGGTCTGCAGTCTGCGTCGTTGCCTGCGTCGACCTGCGCGGATCGTTCGACTGCGCCCGCGGCCATGACGACGGCGACGGGGACCATCGCGGAGGCCACCGCTGATCGGATTTGGACCTCGAGACTCCTCCCTCGATGTCCAGAGGGCGGCGCCGGACCCGAGACCGGCGTCGCCCTCGATTCTTTTGTAGGCTCCTTTGAAGGAGGCGACGATGAACACGAGGCGCGAGGTGCTGAAGGCGCTCTCCGCGCTCGGGATTCGGCGCCTCGACCTGCGCGCCACTCCCCGGAGCGCTGGTGGACATCTGGCACTGCGATGCCGTGGGCATTTATTCGGACGTGCAGGGAGCGACGGGAGAGAACTTCCTGCGCGGCTACCAGACCACGGACGCGAGCGGCGTCGCGTCGTTCACGACGATCTATCCGGGCTGGTACACGGGGCGGGCGGTGCACATCCACGTGAAGGTGCGCCTGTTTGATTCGGCGAACAATGTGACGACCGAGGCGACGACGCAGATTTTCTTCGACGATGCGGTGAGCGACGCGGTTTTCCGGAGCGCGGCGCCGTATTCGTCGCGACCGGCGCGGGACACACGGAACGGGGCGGATGGGACTTACGGTAACCGGACGGTGCTCCTGGCTAGCCTGCAGGTGGATGCGGTGGCAGGGTACTCGGGGACGTTTCCTCTAGCGGTGCGGGTGGGGCAGGTGAACGCGGGCTGAGCCCACCCTTGCTTGTCCCGGGACAAGCGATCGGCGACGGCTCCGCTAGATCAGGAGACTACCAGCGCGGCGCGCCCCACCACCGCGTTGTCGCGTAGCAGTTGGTGCGCCGTCTCCGCTTCCTCGAGAGGAAACGTGCGCGTCACCACGGCGCGCAGCCGCTTCGTGCGCAGGAGCTCGAGCGTCGTTTCCAGCTCCGCCAGCGACACGTACCGCGAGCCATGGATCTCGAGCATCTTGCGGAGCATGAGGCCCGGGTCGACGCGGAAGGTCGGGTCCTTCTTGAAGACGGCCTGCGGGCGGTTGCCGACGATGACGAGGCGGCCGCCCGGGGCGAGAGAGCGGATGCAGGCCTCGAGCGTCTCGGCGGAGGCGACGAAGTCGAGGGCAGCGTCCACGCCCTGACCCGAGGTTTGCGCGAGCGCCTGCTGCGCGATGTCGCCGCGGCGTCCGTCGATGACCGCGTCGCCCCCCACGGCCTTCACCATCTCGAGCTTGTCGTCGGCGACGTCCGCGCCCAGGACCGATCCGCCGCACAGCTTGGCGACCTGCACCGCATGGATTCCCACGCCGCCGCCGGCGCCGACGATGAGCACGCGGTCTCCGGGGCCGATGCGGGCTTCCTCGCGGCAGGCGTGCACGGGCGTCGCCAGCGCGTCGGTGGCGACCGCGGCTTCGAGATCGGACACGCCCTCGGGGATTTTGCAGAGGTTGAGCGCGGGCACCGAGACGAATTCCGCGTACCCGCCGTCGGCCGCCATTCCGAGATAGCCGCCGAAGTTGCGGCAGAGCGTCTCCCGCCCGCTGCGGCAGTACGAGCAGGCGTGGCACGTCAGGTAGAAGTGGCACGCGACCCGATCGCCCGGCTTCACGTTGCGTACGAGCGGGCCGACCTCGACCACCTCGCCGGCGATCTCGTGACCCGGAATGCGCGGGAACGAGGTCACGAGGCCAGGATTGGCGGTCATGATGACGACGGTCAGACCCACGCCGGTCGCGCGCACCCGAACGACAGCCCCGTCCGGCGCGACGGCGGGAACGGGAACCGACTCCAGCCGCACGGCGCCGCCCGATTCCCGCAGCACCATGGCGCGCATGGTGTTCACGCGCTCTTCGTCTCGAGGCCGTCGCTCACGGCGATGTTTTCCGGCTTCAGCCGCAGCTGCGCTGACTTGGCTTCCAGCTCGAGGAGGGCAGCGAAGTCGCAGTCGACGTAGCCATTGCCGATGAGAGTCTGCACCACCTCGCGGGTGGCGGCGGCGACCGGCATCGGCACTTCGCGCTTGCGCGCCTCGGCGAGCCCGAGGTCGAGATCCTTGCGCAGCAGCAACGGAGTGAAGGTGGGCGCGAAGTCGAGGTTCACGAAGGCCGGCGTCTTGTAGCGGGTGAAGGTCGAGCCCATCACGCTCTTGTTGATGAAGTCGAGGAAGGCGTGGCGCGGGACGCCCGCCTTCTCCGCCAGCACGGTGATCTCCGCCAGCGACTGCGCGACGATGCCGAGGAAGACGTTGTGGCAGATCTTCACGGTGCGAGCGAGCTCGCCTTCGCCGACGTAGCTCACCCCTTCGCCGAGCCTTTCCAGATACGGCAGCGCTTCTTCGTACGCTTCCTTCGAGCCGGAGACGACCACGCTGAGGCGTCCGGCCTTCACCACCTTGCCGTTGCCGCTCACCGGCGAGGCGAGGAACTGCGTGCCGGCGGCGGCCGCCGCGGCGCGCACCTTGGCGGAGGCTTCCTGGGACACGGTGGAGCAGTCCACCAGGATGCGCGGGCGGCGGCCGGGGCTCGCGAGGACCCCTTTGTCCCCCATCGTCACCGCAATGAGGTCCTCGGGCCCGGAAACCATGGTGAAGACGATGTCCCGGTCGGCCAGATCGGCCGGCGAGCCGACGATGACGGCGCCGTACGCGGTGAGCCCTTCCGCCTTCGAGCGGGTGCGGTTGTAGACGGCGACGTCGCAACCCTTCTCGAGGAGGCGTTTGGCCATCGGGAAGCCCATCCGGCCCGTCCCGATCCACCCGAGCTTGTGGCCTTTCGATCCGCTCATCGGCGCTCCGTTCGTGCAATCGATTGCAGGGCCCGGAGCTTAGGCGATGGATGGTTGGTGTCGCAAGGAAGAGTGCGGTGCCAATCGCCGGACGGTATATCTGCGGCATGTTCCGGCCCCGCGTGACCCTTCGCGACGTCGCCCGGCGGGCACGCGTGCACACCTCGACGGCCTCCAGGGTCCTCAATCCCGCCACCCGGGAGCTGATTACCGAGCCCATCGCGCGCCGGGTCACGACGGCGGCGGAGCAGCTCGGATACCAGCCGAATCCAAACGCTTACAGCTTGAAGACCAACCGCACGCGGACCGTCGGGGTGATCATCCCCGACATCGCGAACCCCGTCTTCCCTCCCATCCTCCGTGGAATCGAGGACGCTTTCGCCGAGTCGGGGTACACGGCGGTCCTTGCAAATACCGACAACGACGGTGACCGCGAGGGAACCATCTTCCAGGAGATGCTCGCGCGGCGGGTGGACGGGCTGATCCTCGCCACCGCGCGACGGCGCGATCCGCTGGTCGATCGCTGCCTCCTGGAGAAGATCCCGGTCGTCCTCATCAACCGCACCGTGGATCGCGGCGACGTTTCCTTCGTGGTCAACGACGACACCTTTGGCATCGGCCTCGCCGTCGCGCACCTCGCGGCGATGGGTCACGTCCGCATCGCCCACCTCTCGGGTCCGCTCACGCTCTCGACCGGCTTCTCCCGTCACCGCGGCTTCGTCCGCGCCATGAAGAAAGGCGGCCTGCGCGCCGAACCCAAGCGCATCGGCGTGTGCGGCGGTTTCACCGAGAGCGAAGGCAGGCGTGCGTTCCTCGAGTTGCGAGAGCGCGACCGCACCTTCACCGCAGTCGTCGCGGCGAACGACATGATCGCCCTCGGCTGCTACGACGCCGCTCGGGAGATCGGCCTGCGCATCCCCGGGGATTTCTCGGTGACCGGATTCAACGACATGCCCTTCCTGGACAAGCTGCAACCTTCGCTCACCACGGTGCGGATCCCGCATTACCAGATGGGAGCGCAGGCGGCGCGGACGCTGCTCGCGAGGCTCAATGGGGGGCTCGCGGCAGTGGAGCACGTGACGCTCTTGCCCGAGCTCGTCGCGCGCGATTCGACCGCGGCACCCTCGAGGAGGACGAGACGCGGGCGCTGACTCAGAGATCGCGCGCCCAGTCCCTGCCCTCGAGGATCTCCTTCACCCGCCGCAGGAACGAGGCCGAGTACGCGCCGTCGAAAGCGCGGTGATCGAACGACTGCGCGAGAACGCCGATGGGCCGCACCGCGAGGGCATCGCCCACCACGGCCGGCCGCTTCGTCACGGCGTCGAGGGAAAGGATGGCAACCTGGGGCGGGTCGATGATCGGCACGGTGAGCAGTGTGCCGAACTTCCCCGAATTGGAGATGGTGTAGGTCGCGCCGGATACTTCGTCCGCGGAGAGGCGTTTGTCGCGGGCCTTCTCCGCAAGCCCACGCATCCGCCGCGCCAGATCGGCGACGCCGAGGTTTCCCGCGTCCTTCACGACCGGGACGAGGAGGCCCTCGGTGCCCAGGTCGACGGCGACGCCCAGGTGGACCGCCCCGTGCAGGACCAGCCCATCTCCCTCCACGCTCGCATTGACGTTGGGGAACTCGCGGATGGCGGCGCAGACGGCATGCGCGACGAACGGCAGCAGGGTCAGGTTGAAGCCTTCCTTCGCCTTCCAGGCCTCCGCGGCGGCGAGCCGGACCTCCTCGACGGGCAGGAAATCCACCTCCACCGCCTGGAGCACGTGAGGAATGGTCCGCCAGGACAGCGCCATCCGCTCGGCGGTCACCTTCCGGATCCGGCTGAAGGGCACGACCTTGCGTTGCGGCGCCCCGCGCTGCGCCAAGTGCGCGAGGACGTCGTCGCGCGTGATGCGGCCGCCAGCGCCGGTCCCCTGGATCGCCGCGGCGTCGAGTCCGTGCTCGGCGAGGAGCTTGCGCACCACCGGAGAGAGGCGTGTCTCCTGCACTCCTGGCTCGCGCGTAGCTTGAGACCCCGGCTCGGAGATCACGGCCAGCTTCTCACCGACCCGCACCGTCGCGCCTTCTGCGACGAGGATCGCGCTCACCACACCCGTCGCGGGCGACGGCACGTCCATGTCCACCTTGTCGGTATTGACCTCGAAGAGCGGCTCATCCTTCTCGACACGCTCGCCGACCTTCTTCCGCCAGGCGATGACGGTGCCTTCCTTCACCGTCTCGCCGAGCTGGGGCATGACGACGTCCATCAGCCCGCATTCCTACGAACGGTCTCGACGATCCGATCCACGGTGGGCACCGCGTTGTCTTCGAGCAGATCGGCGGCGGGCAGCGGTACGTGAGGCGTGGTGATGCGCACGATGGGCCCGTCGAGATCGTAGAAGCACTCCTCCGCGACGAGCGAGGCGATCTCCGCTCCCCAACCGCACAGCCGCGGATTCTCCTCGACCGTGTAGAGGCGACCCGTCTTCCGCACCTCTTCGAAGATGGTCTTCGTGTCGAGCGGCACGAGAGATCGGACGTCGACCACCGTGGCCGAGATTCCGTCCTCCGCGGCCAGCCGCTCGGCGGCTTGCAGCGACTTCGGAACCATCGCCGCGAGAGCCACGATGGTGACGTCCTCTCCCTGGCGCACGACTTTCGCGGTGCCGAGGCGATCGACGATTTCGCCGTCGGGCACCTCGCCTTTCGTCGAGTAGAGCCCTTTGTGCTCGAAGAAGATCACGGGATCGGGATCCCGCACCGCGGCCGCGAGCAACCCTTTCACGTCCAGAGGCGTCGAGGGCGCGACGACCTTCAGGCCGGGAATCGCCATCGCCCAGTTCTCCACGCTCTGCGAATGCTGGGCGCCGAAGCGCGACCCGTAGCCGTTCGCCGTGCGGATGACGAGCGGCAGCGCGATCTGTCCCGCGGTCATGTAGCGGGTCTTGGCGATCTCGTTGGCGATCATGTCCCAGCAGACCGCGAAGAAATCGGAGAACATGATCTCCGCGATCGGTCGCAGCCCGGTCATCGCCGCTCCCATCGCCGCCCCGATGATCGCCTGCTCGGAAATGGGCGTGTCTCGCACGCGCCTGGGCCCGAACCGCTCGAGGAGCCCGAGGGTGGTCTTGAAGACTCCGCCCGCAGCGCCGATGTCCTCGCCGAGGAAGACCACGCTCTCGTCGCGCGCCATCTCCTGCGCAATGCCGGCGGCGACGGCGTCCCGGTAGGTCAGTTCCGCCACGACGATCCTCCGTCGGCCCACACGTCCTTCTCGATGACCTCGACCCCCGAAGGCGGACAAGCCTTGGCGGCCTCGGTAGCCTCGTCCACCGCGCGCTCCACGGCGCGCTCGATGTCGCGCAGGGCGTTCTCCTCGATTCCCATCCCGACCAACCGGACCCGGTAGAGCACGACGGGGTCCTTCTTCAACCAGTCGTCGAGCTCCCCCACCGGCCGGTACTTGCCGGGATCGGCGCGCGAGTGCCCGCTCGTCCGGTAGGTCAAAGCCTCGACCAGCGACGGACCGCCGCCGTCCCGCGCTTTGCCGATGCATTCCCGCGCGGTGCGGTGAACGACGTCGGCGTCATTTCCGTCGATGAGGATCTTCTCGAGTCCGTACGCGCAGGCGCGGTCCGCGGCAGGATTCGCGACCGCCGTCACCTCACGGATCGGCGTGTACTCCATGTACTGGTTGTTCTCGCAGACGAAGATGACGGGGAGCTTCCAGACGGCGGCGAGGTTCAGCGCCTCGTGGAAGGCGCCGATGTTGGTCGTGCCGTCTCCGAAGAAGCAGACCGATACTTGATCCGTTCCGCGGACCTGCGCCGACCACGCCGCGCCGGCAGCCACCGGAAGATGAGCTCCGACGATGGCGTAGGAGCCCATCGCGCCGTGCTCGACGCTGGTGAGGTGCATCGAGCCGCCCTTTCCCCCCATGAGCCCGCATTTGCGACCCATCAGCTCGCCGAGGACGCCGACCATCGGCGCGCCGCGGGCGAGCGTGTGGGCGTGGCCGCGATAGGTGCAGAAGGTGTAGTCGTCCTTCCGCATCGCCACCGCGAAGCCGGCGGCGACCGCTTCCTGGCCGAGCGAGAGATGGCTCGTGCCCTTCACGAGGTTCTGCAAGAAGAGATCATAGGCGCGCTTCTCCAGCACGCGGATCTCGACTAGCGACCGGTAGAGCGCGAGCCGCGTCGCTCGATCCATGTCGTCAGTAGGCGTTCGCGACAAACAGTTCCTCGGCGGGAAAGAGTGTGATCACGCGGTGCCCGTCCTTGGTCACGACGACCTCCTCTTCAATCCGCGCCGCCGAATGCCCGTCCTTCGCCGGGCAATAGGTCTCGAGAGCGAAGACCATGCCTTCCTGGATCTCCATCGGCCGGTCGAAGGAGACTAGGCGGCTGATGATGGGCCGCTCGTGCAACGCGAGGCCGAGGCCGTGGCCGAACTGGAGCGCGAAGGCCTCCATCTCGTTGGCGAAGCCGAACTCCTCGGCCTTGGGCCAGCAGGCGGCGAGCTTGTCAGTCGTGACGCCGGGCTTCACCAGCTCGATGGAGGCGTCCATCCATTCGCGGGCCTTGCGGTAGGCGTCCCTTTGCACGTCGGTCGCGCGGCCCACGTTGAAGGTCCGGTAATAGCAGGTCCGGTAACCGGTGAACGACTGGATGATGTCGAAGAACGCCTGGTCGCCCGGCCGGATGATGCGGTCGGTGAAGTTGTGCGGATGCGGGCTGCAGCGCTCGCCCGCGATGGCGTTGATCCCCTCGACGTCGTCGGAGCCCATCTCGTAGAGCGTCTTGTTGGCGAGCGCGACGATGTCGCACTCCCGGACGCCTGGCTTCAGGTGGTCGGAGATGACCTGGTACACGCCGTCGACCATCGCCGCCGACATGTTGAGGAGCATGATCTCGTCGACGTTCTTGATCTGGCGCGCGTCGAGCATCGTCTGCTGCGCGTCGCGTACTTCGAGCCCGGCATCGCGCAAGGCGAAGATCATCGGCAATTCTGCGATGTCGACGCCGATGGGCATCCCCGCGACGCCCTGCTCCTTGAGGATGGACTTGATCTCTTCCGCGGCGCGCTTGAAAAGGCCGACTTCCGGAGCGACGGAGCCGCGGAGGCCCACCATCCCGGCGAGGCAGTGATCTCGCGGAAGCCAGGGGGCGTACAGGCGGTGGTGGACGGCCGCGGAACCGAAATCCCACAGCCACGGCTCGCCGTTCCCGGTGAGGAGCGCGAACCGGCACATCTTGTCGCGCGACCATTCGCCGATGACTGTGCTGGTCAAGTAGCGGATGTTGTTGTTGTCGAAGCAAAGCACGGATCCGAGTTGCGATCCGGCGAGCGCTTGACGCGCCCTGGCAAGCCGGTAGTCGTGCAGCCTGCGGAAGTTGACCCGCTCCTCGAAATCCACGGCGGAATGCCCGTGGGCGGGGATCTCCCGGCTCCAGTTGTAGCCGGGCTTCAAGGCCTCGCCGCCGAGGACCGTGTCCCTGGTGATCTCCTTGGGCTCGCGCGGATGGTCGGGCATGCGAAGGCCTCGGGGCCGGAAATTGCGCAAACGATTGCAGCCTTTCATTCCATGCCGCCCTTTGATGGTCAACGGGCACGGTCCCTGCTTGACCGCGAACTCCGGCGGCGGGTACGGTCGTCGGATGTCGAAGCAACGCATCAGCTACGTCGATCCCGATAGCATCGCCGATCCGAAGATGAAGGCGGAGCTCGACCGCTGCCGGCGGGAAGGAACGCCGAGGCCGGAGAGCCAGGCGGTGCGCGCGCACGTGCCGGCCGTTTTCTGGTCGTTCACCGATACCTGGCGCGAAGTCTTCCACCACGGCGTGCTCGACCACAGCATCAAGGAGCTTTGCCGCGTCTACGTCTCGCGATCGGTGAAGTGCGAGTACTGCGGCAACCAGCGCTCGGTGAAGTCGGCGAAGGCCGGGCTCACCGAGGCGCACTACCTCGACCTCCTCGAGTTCGAGTCCTCCAACCGCTTCGGCCCCCGCGAGAAGGCCGCCCTCGCCTATACCGAAGCGATCGTCTGGGACCTGGAAACCGACGACGCGATGTGGGATCGGCTGCGCGCCCACTTTACCGAGCCGGAGCTGGTCGAGCTCGGCTACTTCGTCGCCATCACCATGGGCCAGCAGCGGTGGTTGCGGACCCTGAACATCGACCACCACCAGGTGCTCGCCGGCACGTCCGCCTCGATGGCGCCGGGGATGGCAACCAAGGAAGAGCTCGAGCGCACCAAGGCGTCGGCGGACTACTGGGCGAAGAAGGATGCCGATTCCGGCCAGCGGCCTCCGGGCGCCGGCTGAGCCGGTCCGGCCGGCGCATGCGAAACGCCATCGTGCAGCAAGACAGCTCCGGAGATCCGCCGCGCATCTCCGTATCCGGAGCGGGAATGCGCTACGGCGCTCTGCATGTCTTCAAGGACGTCAGCCTCACGGTGGGGCGGCGCGAGATCGTCTCCATCGTCGGTCCCTCGGGCTGCGGCAAGACCACCCTGCTCCGTTGCCTCGACGGCCTCATCCCGATGAGCGAAGGCGTCGTCCTCTTCGACGGCGCCGAGGTGAAGGGTCCACCGCCGAAGATGGCGATGGTGTTCCAGCATTTCGGGCTCTTCCCCTGGAAGACCGTGCGCGGAAACGTCTCGTACGGGCTCGCAATGCAGGGTGCGTCGCGCGCGGAGATCGCGACGCGTGTCCCCGAGGTCATCCGCCTCGTCGGCCTCGAGGGCTTCGAGGAGGCCTATCCCTACCAGCTCTCGGGCGGCATGCAGCAGCGCTGCGGCCTCGCCCGCGCTCTCGCCGTGGATCCCGACGTCCTGCTCCTCGACGAGCCGTTCGCCGCCATCGACGCGCAGACCCGCGAGATCCTCCAGTTCGAGCTCTTGCGCATCTTCGGGCTCCGGCCGACCGCCATGGTCTTCGTCACCCATTCCATCGAGGAGGCGGTGCTGATGGGCGATCGGGTGGTGGTGTTGAAGGGGAAGCCGAGCTCGGTCGCGGAGGTCGTGGAGGTCACGCTGCCGCGCCCGCGCACCCGCGACACGCTCGCCTCTCCGCGCTTCGCCGAGCTACGCGAGCACGTGTGGAAGACCTTGATGGACGAGGCACGCAGGGCGGAGTTCAGACTCGGGGGTCCTTCATGAGATCGATGTCGAGAGCGCTTTGCGGCGCGGCCATGGCCTTTGCCTCTGCGCCCGCATTCGCGGAAAAGCTCACGTTGGCGATGCCGGGCGTCCCGCCCGTCTTCGGCAGCGTCGTCACCTACGTCGCCAAGGAAGAGGGCTTCTTCAAGAAGCACGGCGTGGACGTCGAGGTGCGCAACTTCGACTCGGGCGCCGCGGCGGCCCAGGCGGTGGTGGCGGGGAGCATCGACGCCTCGCTGTCGCCCACTCCGGTGATCGTGCGCATGATCTCCAACGCCGGCGTCGATCTCGTCTCCTTCTACGGAATGCCGAACCCCGACTGGCTGCTCGGCTCCGTCGACCCTTCTCTCTCGAAGTGCCAGGACGTGAAGGGCCAGGGCGTCGGAGTGGACTCGATCGGCGGCGCCCGCGCGGTGGCCCTCGAGCAGCTCATCCGGCCCTGCGGATTGAAGGTCGATCAGGTGAAGCTCGTGCCCCTCTCCACCAACGTCGGGGCGGCGATGCTCGCCGGTCAGCTCAAGCTCGGCGTGCTCCACCTCGACGACGTGCCCGTCCTCGAGGAGCAGCTCGGCAAGAAGCTCACCGTCGTGCAGTCGTTCAAGGACGTGAACCAGCGCAGCCACTACCTGGTGATGGTGGCGCTGCGCGACAAGCTGAAGGAGAAGCGCGACTCCTACGTGCGCCTGGTCGCAGCCCTCATCGACGCGACGAAGTTCACTCTCGACTCCAAGAACCTGGACCGCGTGGCGCAGATCGCCACGGTTACCGGACGGACGCCCAAGACGGCGAAAGAGACGCTGCCGCTCTTTGTCCGCATCGAGCTGTGGCCGGCCGGGAACGACGGCCTCGGCAAGGACAACCTCGAGGCCGTAGTCGCCACCGAGAAGGAACTGGGCGGCATCAAGCCGGGGAAGACTCCCGTTGCCTACGAGAAGCTCGTCGATCGCACGGTGTGGAAGGACGCCAAGGCCCTCGCGGGCAAGTGAGGCCCCGATGACCCGCAAAGCGATAAGTTTCCTCGCGCTGGTCCTGGTCGCATTGCCGGCCCGCGATGCGATGACCGCCGACGCGCCCGGGAAGATGACCATCGCCGTCCCCGGCATCCCGCCGGTGTTTTCGGGGCTCTTCGTCTACGTCGCCAAGGAAGAGGGCTTCTTCAAGGACCAGGGCCTCGACGTGGAGGTCCGGCCCTTCGACTCGGGCGCGTCCGCAGCGCAGGCGGTGGTGGCGGGCAACGTCGACCTCTCGCTTTCGCCGACCGCGGCGATCGTGCGGATGATCTCCAATGCCGGGGTCGATCTCGTCGGCATCTACGGCCAGGAGCATCCCGACTGGCTCCTCGCCTCGGCCGACGGCAAGAGCAATAAGTGCGCGGACCTCAAGGATCAGCCGGTGGGCGTCGATTCGGTGGGAGGAGCCCGCGCCGCGGCGCTCGCCCAGTTCCTGCGGCCCTGCGGGCTCAAGGTCGATCAGGTGAAGCTCGTGAGCCTCAGCTCCAACGTCGGCGCCGCGATGATCGCGGGACAGATCAAGTTCGGGGTCCTCCACACCGACGACGTGCCGGTGCTCGAAGAGCAGATGAAGCGGAAGCTGACCATCGTCTCCTCGATCCGCGACGTCGATCCCCACTCGCACTACAACCTGCTCGTCACGACACGGAACAACCTCAAGACGCGGCGCGACGCGTACGTGCGCGCCGTCGCCGGTCTCATGGAGGCCGCGAAGTACATCGCCGACCCGAAGAACGCCGACCGGGTGGCGAAGATCGCGACGGTGACCGGCCGGACCGAGAAGGTAGCGAAAGAGGCGCTGCGCACCTTCGTGCAGATCGACTTCTGGCCGGCCCGGGGCGACGGCCTCACCCGGGCGAATCTGGAGAAGGCGGTCAAGACCGAGCAGGATCTCGGCGGAATCAAGCCTGGCAAGGAGCCGGTGGGCTACGAACGGCTCGTCGATCGGAGCGTCTCCCGCGACGCGAGCTCGCTCGCCAGCAAGGGACGCTGAACGCGATGCGCCGCCCCGGGTCCGGCAAGGACCGCCTGGTCGTCCTCGCCAGCCTGGGCGCCGGAATCCTCCTCTGGGAATTCGGAACCCGCCGCCTGAGCCCTGCCGTCGCGGCGCCCTTCTCGGCCACCATGTCGCGTCTGTGGGAAATGACCGTGAGCGGCGAGCTGCCGACCACCTTGGTTGGATCGCTGGTGCTCTTCGCCGTGGGTCTCGGGATGGCGGTGGTGGTCGCCCTCCCTCTCGGCCTTCTCCTCGCGCGCCTGCCCGTCGTGCGCATCGCGCTCTCCGACTACATCGCCCTCGGGAACGCGATGCCGATGGTGGCCCTCATCCCCTTCATCCTCTCGCTCTTCGGGCTCGACTTCGGGGCCAAGGTGCTGGTGGTGTTTCTCTTCGCCTTCTTCCCGGTGCTCTACAACACGGTCGAAGGCGCCCGCAGCATCCGGCCGGAGCTCATCGAGGTGGCCCGCTCGTTCCGCTCCGGCGAGTGGGCCATCTGGCGCGACGTGATGATCCCCGCCGCTTTCCCCTACGCGATGACCGGCGTGCGTCAGGCGATCGGACGCGCTCTCGTGGGAATGGTAGCCGCGGAATTCTTCCTCAGCGCGAGCGGGATCGGGCAGCTGCTCCTCATCTCGGCGCGGAACTTCGACACGGCCGGCCTGTTCGCCGCCGTCCTCGTCATCACCGTCCTCGGCTTCGCCCTCATGGGCCTCGGCCGGGCGCTCGAGGATCGCTTCACCGTCTGGCGGGGCACGGGGCGCTGATGCGGGCCGGGCCGGCGGCGATCGGGCTCACGGCTTCCGCCTCCTCCCGGCCGCTCGGCCGGCGTCTCGCGGAATCGTCGGTCGCGCTCAAGCTCGCGGGCGGCGCCTTCGTCCTCGGGGCCTGGGAGATCGTCGTCCGGCTTCTGGCTCCGGCGTACGTGGCGAAGCCGAGCGGCATCTTCGCCGCCCTTCCCGGCGTGGTCACCAGCGCTCCGGTACTCGGCGCCGCCGGGATCACCCTCTCCGCGGTGGCCGAGGGCCTCGTCATCGCGGTCGTTTCCGGTGTCCTCGTCGGGCTCTTCATGGGCAGCCTCCGCCTCGCCGAGCGCGCGCTATCCCTCTACGTCAACGGGCTCTATGCCATGCCGATGGTGGCCATCGTCCCTCTGCTCACCATCTGGTTCGGCTACACCTCCGCGGCGCGTCTCGCCACCATCATCTTCGCTTCCTTCTTCCCTATCGCCATGAACGTCGCCGACGGCGCGCGCTCCGTTCCCGCCGAATATCTCGAGGTGGCGCGCGCCTGTCGGGCCCGCCCGCACCAGATCTGGTTCGGCATCACCTTGCCGTCGTCGCTGCCATACCTGATCGCCGGTATCCGGCTCGCGGTGGGGCGCGCCCTCGTCGGTGCAGTGGTGGCCGAATTCATCATTTCCGTCGATGGACTCGGCTTCTACATCCTCTTTCAGTCTCGGACTTTCCATCACAACGAGGCGCTCGTGGCGGTGCTCCTCCTGGCGGGTTTCGCGGTGGTGGTGGACGCCGCCATCGACTGGATCGTGCGCTCTCGCCTGCGCTGGTATCGGGCCGGCGAGAAGACGGCCTGACGCAGCCCGGCAGGAGCGCTCCCGCCCAGCAGGACCGAGGGGTCTGGAATCTGGCGATCGATTTGTGCAATCGTTCGCACGCGTCCAACCCAAGGAGGCTGACGTGACCGTAAGATCCTTCTCTCTCGTTGCGGCGCTCGTGCTCGTGCCTGCGATGGCACGCTCGGAAGCCGCTGCAGAACCCGCCGCCGCTCCCGCAGCCCCCGCCGCCGCTGCCGAACCCGCCGACCAGCAGACTCCGTCGGCAGGACCCGGCAGCTCGAGCAGCGTCGTCATTCCGCCCAAGCTGCAGGAGCGGACCGACTTCCAGCTCTCGCTCACCACCCTCGAGGCGCTGCGCAAGAAGGGCGCGATCACCGAGGACGAGTACAACTCGGCCCTGCGCGATCTGATCAGCGTAGGGCAGCGCGCCTCGTCCGCGCCGACTTTCGTGGTCGGCCGCTTCGTGACGACCCTCTACGGCTACCTGGAAGGCGACGTGATCCACGACAGCCAGCGCGCCGCCCTCGATTCCTACGGCGGAAACCCGACGCTGCAACTGCCCGGCACCTTCCTCGGCGACAACGGCAGGACCGTGTTCAGCTCACGGGGCACGCGGCTCGGCATGCGCTTCGCCGCGCCCGAGGTAAGCGGAATCCGCGTGCGCGCGAACTTCGAGATGGACTTCGTCGGCAATCAGCCCGGCACTCCCGCGACGACTCCACCGACCACGGCGCGCACCATCAGCGAAGCGAACTTTTTCGCCAACGCCACTCCGCGCATCCGCATCGCCCTCGCCCAGGTCGACACCGACTTCGTGACGCTCTCCATCGGGCAGACCTGGAACCTGATGGCTTTCGCCGCGGCCTACCTGCCCACCAGCGTCCAGCCGCAGGGCCTGCCCGGACAGCTCTTCGGCAGGAACCCGCAGGTGCGCCTGAGCCACATCTTCGACGCCAAGGTGTTCTCCGTCGAGGCGGCCGCCGCGGCGGTGCGCTCTCCACAATTCGACGCGGAGATGCCTGACCTCCAGGGTGGCCTCAAGTTCAACATCAATGGCTGGACCGGCGTGCAATCGATCGGGTCGACGGCAACCGTAGTCAGCCCGGCTTCCATCGCGGTCACCGGCAGCACGCGCAAGATCAAGATGGCGAGCGCCGTCTCGGGAGCGAATGCCTTGGCCTACGACACCGTGGTCGGCAACGTGGTGGCCCTCAACGCCTTCGTGCCCCTGATTCCGGCGAGCCAGCGCGGTCCGTTCGCCCTCTCGCTGCTCGGAGAGGCCTCCACCGGCACGGGGATGGCCGACCTCTTCACCGGTCTGAGCGGAGGCGCGGCCATCGGTACGCCAATCGGCGTCACCGCGGCCAACTACGCCGGATTCACCGACATCGACGCCGGCATCGCGGGATTCAACCGGGCCGGCAAGCTCGACACCGTCGACTTCCGCACCCTGCTCGTCGGCGCGCAGTTCTCGCTGGGGAAGGTCGTCCTCGCCGGCAGCTACAGCAACGTCTACTCGGACAACGCCCAGCAGTTCGCTGGGACGTGGAACCAGCAGGCCTGGTGGGACGCGAACCTCTTCGTCGATCCGTGGACGGGGGTGCGGTTCGGCCTCGAGTTCGCCCGCACCCTGCAGCGCAGGACCACCAACCAGCTCGCGAACAACTCCCGCGTGTTCTTCGGCACCTTCTTCCTCTTCTGAAATCCGCCCCGGAGGCGGTCCCTCTCCGGGGGCCGCCTCGGCGGTGCCGCGATGAAGCTCTACGAGGCGGTCCGGTCGTCGGCGTCGTTCCGCGTCCGGATCGCGCTCAACTTGAAGTCGCTGCCGTACGAATCGGTCGTCCTCGATCTGCGCAAGGGCGCTCACCGGTCGCCGGATTACGCCCGCGTCAACCCCGCACAAGCGGTCCCTGCGCTCGTCGACGGGAGTCATACGCTCGCGCAGTCGATGGCCATCCTCGAGTACCTCGACGAGACCCATCCCCGCCCGCCGCTCCTGCCTGCGGCGCCCCTGGAGCGGGCACGAGTTCGCGGCATCTCGCAGCTCATCTCTTGCGACATCCATCCACTCGACAACTTGCGCGTGCTCTTCAGGCTCGAGAAAGAGCTTCACCTCGACCAGTCGGCCATCGACGCGTGGTACCACCACTGGGTCCACGAGGGCTTCCGCGCCCTCGAGCAGATCCTCGCCGAACCCGCAACCGGCGAGTTCTGCCACGGCGACGCCCCGACGATGGCGGACTGCTGCCTCGTCCCGCAGGTCGTGAACGCCGTGCGCTTCAAGGTCGATCTGGGGAGCTATCCGCGCATCGTTCACATCCATGAAGCGTGCATGAGGATCGAGGCCTTTGGGAAGGCGCACCCAGACCGGCAGTGAAACTCTCGGCCCCTTCGCGTCGGCCCAGCTCGACGAAGTGAGGCCCGGCCGGCCGATTGACAGTTCGGGCCGCCTGCGAGAATCCTGCGCTCCTCATGAGGCAACGGTCCTTGCGAGCGGGCCTGCTCCTCGCCATCGGAATGGCTTTTGGCGTCCTCGCGCAAGACTCGGACGTCTTCATCCTGCGCGAGCATACGCCCGCTCCGGCGTTCTCCCTCCCCGATCTCTCCGGCAAGAAGTTCGACTCCAAAGCGCTCGCGGGAAAGGTCGCCGTGCTCAGCTTCGGCGCCACCTGGTGCTCGAGCTGCACGAGCGAGCTCAAGAGCCTGGAGAACCTGCAGGCGAAGTTCCCGAAGGATCTCACCGTCTACTTCGTCGCCATGGACGGCCGCGGAGAGAAGGACGTCAAACCGTACCTGGAAAAGCACGGACACAAGATCCGCACGCTCCTCGACCCGCAGATGGAAGTGGCACGACGGTACGGTGTCCGCTGGCTCCCGGTGACGGTGGTGCGCGACCGCAAAGGTGTCATCGTCGGCCGGGCCATCGGCGCGCGCGAGTGGGACGGGAAAGAGGCGCTCGCGTTCATACAGCCACTTACCGGACGATGATCTTCACCTCGAGAAGGCGAGGTTCCATGAGGAACGTGACGAGGATTGTGGTCGGGGTGGTGGCGCTCTTCGCAGGCGCGCCGGTGCTCCCTGCGGCGGCCGTGCAGATCGGCGACAAGGCGCCCGCCTTCGCCCTGCCCGCGACGACCGCCGAGAAGGTTTCGCTCGCGGACTACCTCGGCAAGAAGAACGTGGTGCTGTTCGGGTTCATCGGCGCTTTCACTCCGACCTGAACGCGCGAAGTCGCGGCTTTCCAACTTGACCTGCCCAAGTTCGAAAGCCGCAATGCCCAGGTCCTGGGCATCAGCACCGACTTCGTGCCGGCCAGCCAGGCGTGGAGCGAGAAGATGGGCCTCACCTTCCCGCTGCTCAGCGATATGCCCCGGACGACGCTGGAGGCCTACGGATTCCTCGAGACCGATCCCAAGAACCGGCTCTATCGTTACGCCAAGCGGGCTTATGCAATTATCGACAAGTCGGGAACGGTTCGATATAGGAAGGTCCTCGATAGTCCCAAGGATCTGGTCACGAACGACGAGCTGCTCGCCGAGCTCGACAAGCTGAAATAGCCGGTCTCCCGCCGATCTACCCAACAGATCGCCAACGATTCCGTTCGAAGTCGTAGAACGACCATGCGAAGGGCGGCCACACGAAGCAACCGAACCTGAGGAGCTCTCCAGGACTGTACCGATAATAAAACTCGTTGAAGGCGAGCGCATACTTCGCCTTGGGAACCGAGGGAAGGAAGTCCGGCACCAACCCCTGTAAAGCGTCGGGATATCGATCGTGTCTGGCCTTGTATTCCTTGATTGCCGAAACCACCTGATCTCCTCGCGTCCGCGCCAACCGGTTGTTGAAGTTGATGGTTGCCATCACGGCGACTAGCGTCAAAGCGTGGATTCCCAACTTGGCCAGGCGCTTGCCATGAAACGTCTGCCCCAGGGTCAGGATGATGACGAGCTTGAGTCCTTCCCAGAGGACCATTCCCGTGAGTGCCGCGAAAGCGAATCCACCATCGCCGAGGCCGAAGACATTACGTGATCAATCGCGCGATGATCGCGGTCAGTTCGCCGGGCTCGATCGGCTTGGCCAGATGCGCCTGAAACCCCGACTCGAGGGCCTGGCTCCGGTCCTCATCGCGCGCGAATGCGGTCAGGGCGACCGCGGGGATTCCGCTCATGCCATTGCCCTCGCCGGCGCGGATCTTGCGGATCAAGCAGTACCCATCGTGCTCGGGCATTCCTATGTCGCTGACCAGGACATCCGGCTTGAACCGCTCGAGCACGGCCAGCGCCTCGTCGACACAGCCAGCCGTGGCTGTCTCGGCTCCTGCGTGCTCCAGGATCATGCTCAGTAGCTCACGGGCATCGGCATCGTCGTCCACGACGAGGATCTTGACGCCTTTGAGCGCCGGTGCTCCGGACCTCACCGCGCCCTCGTGGGAAGGCGATATTCGCTCGGCGGCGTCAGCCCGGCTGCTCATGATGGGAAGTTCGACCGTGAAGTTCGCGCCTCGTCCGTCGCCCGCGCTCTGCGCGCGGACCGTCCCACCATGGAGGTCGACGATGTGGCGAACGATGGCGAGGCCCAGCCCGAGACCGCCGGTCCTGCGTTGCCCCTGCCGGAACCGGTCGAAAATTTCGGGCAGCAGCTCGGGTTTGATGCCCATTCCCGTGTCGGCCACCGTGATCCGCGCGATCGATCCCCTGCGCTCAAGGCCAACGTGCACCTTCGCCTGCGGCTCGCTGAACTTGATCGCGTTCGAAAGCAGGTTCCAGACGACCTGCTGCAGCCGAGCGGGATCCGCGAGCACCGGACCGGCGTCCGGATCGACCGCGACCTCGAGCTCGATCCTCTTCATGTCGGCAAGGCCCTGGACAGCATCGATCGCCGCCTCGAGGACCACGACCGGATCGACCGGCCGCCGATCGACCTGGAGCTTGCCGGTCACGATGCGCGACACGTCCAGCAGGTCCTCGATCAGTTGCGCGAGAAGCTTCGTGTTCCGGTCGATCACTTCCAGGCCGTGCGCGGCCCGGGCGGAGGCGAGCGCTCCCACGCGCAGGAGCCGTGCCCATCCGAGCATGGCGGTGAGCGGCGTGCGCAGCTCATGCGAAACCATCGCCAGGAATTCGTCCTTCGCCTTGTCCGCCGCGCGCAGCTCGCGCCGGGAATCCTCCAGGTCGCGCACGACCCGCTCGTACGCGCGCATGTCGCGCAGGATGCCGATTGCCCCGATGACGGTACCGTCAGGATCGCAGAGGGCCGAAGCGTTGAGCGTGGTCGGGATCACCTCGCCCGACGCGCTGCGGGGATTCAGCCGGACGTTGCGCGTGACGCCGCGCTCGACCACCTCGCGCAACGCGGCGATGAACTCGCGGGTCTCGTCGGCGGAGATGATGCGCGACAACGATTGCTCGATGACCTCGTCCGGACGAAACCCGAGCAGCGTGAACACGGCGTCGTTGGCTTGGAGGATCTTGCCCCGCAAATCGCTGACGAAGACCGGATCTGGAGCGTTCTTGATCAGGCTCTCCGCGTATGCGCGAGCCTTGTCCAGCTCGCGCATGTCGCGAAGAATCCCGATGACGCCAATGGGCTGCCCGCGGCCGTTGCGCAGCGCCGAAGCGTTCAATGTGGTCGGAATCACTTCGCCCGACGCGCTGCCGGCGTTGAGGCGGACGTTTCGCGTCACCCCCTGCTCGACGACCTCGCGCACCGCGGCGATGAACTCGTAGGTCTCCCTCTCGCTCAGGAAGCGGGACAGCGACTGCTCGAGCACCTCGTCGCGGCGGAGGCCGAGCAGTTGCGAGACCGCCTCGTTCGCCTCCAGGATCTTCCCGTGCAAGTCGCACACGAAGACAGGATCGGGCGCATTGGCGACAATGACGTCCGCCGCAAGGCTGCCCTGAACATCAGCCGCCGAGAACCCGTCTGCGCCTACCATGGCCATCTGCCGCTGCACAGGTAATCATCGTTTCGCTAGCGCACCCGTCGTCCTGGTAGTGGGGATACGCAGGGCGTGGAAGATGCCCTTTTTGTCGTCAATCCTGACGACATCGCGGTCGTCCAGCGTGCCGGAGTGGGCCTGGTTCGCCGCCTCGGCGACGGCGCGAACGCCTGCTCACCGCGGCAGGCTCTCGAGTCGGCCTCCCTTCAAAGCTCCTCTTCCCGCCAGATTCCGAGTGCTTTCTGCACCGGCCGGTCGGAGAAGGAGAAGAGCACGGTCTCTTCCTGCGCCTCGTGCGAGACCTCGTGCCAGGAAGGGACGACGAACAAGTCCTTCGGGCCCCAGTCGAAGACTTCTTTACCGATCTTCGATCGCCCGCGGCCTTCGACCACGCTGAACACGGTCCCGTCGGTCGATCGATGTCGCCTTCCCTTGAAGCCCGCCGGCAAGAGCTGGATGAAGGCCGCGATGGTCGGCATCGGATAACCGCCGGTCGCCGGATTCGCATATTGCATCTTGATGCCGTGGGACGGATGCGGCGGCCCGGCGCGCTGCAAGCGCGAAAGCGCGTCGCGCGTCTTCTCGTACGGATAGCTGAAGACCGGCGTCGTTCGCGAAGCTGGCTGATACTCGAGCGGCAACAGATTCTGCCCGTACCGCGAGTGCGCGTCGCCCTCCGGCCGCACGCTGGGCTGGACCTCCTGCGGGTAACGCTCGGCGAAGCCCGCGTCGAAGAAGGCGATCATCGGGATGTCCAGTCCGTCCAGCCAGATGACCGGCTCTTTTCCGGGATTGCCGTGGTCGTGGAAGGTCCAGGAGGGCGTGACGATGAAATCCGCCGGGCGCATGGTGGCGCGCTCGCCGTCCACCGCCGTGTAGGCACCGCTGCCCTCGACGACGAAACGGAGCGCCGACTGGGCGTGCCGGTGGCTCGGCGCCACCTCTCCGGGAAGGATCAGCTGCAAGCCGGCATAGAGCGTGTGGGTGATCGACGAATGCCCGCGCAGGCCGGGGTTCTCGAGCACCAGCACGCGCCGCTCCGCCTCCTTGGCGGTGATGAGCCGACCCGCTTCGAGGAGAAGGGGGCGCGCCGTCTGGTAGCGCCAGAGCGCCGGGACGCACGGCGTGCGCGGCCTTTGCGGCACCAGATCGCCGAGCACCTCCCAGAGCGGCGTGAGGTTCTCGCCGCTGATCCTTTCGTAGCACTCCTTGCGCTCGGGGTTCTTCTCGGGATGCGGCCGATCCCCAGCGCCCAGCCGACGCCGGTCGAGCGGATGGCGGTGGGATACGACTCGGCGGTGAGGGCGTTGGCGCCGATCTGCCCGCCCACCACGCAGAACCCGGCGCCGAAGATGGTGGCGACGAGCAGGGTCGTCGAGGCGGCGGCGGTGCCGATGAGGACGACGAACGCGCCCGCTCCGAGATAGGTGAGGGCGAGCATCGCGTAAGGCGAGAAGCGATCGAAGAGCCTGCCGAGAAGCAGCGTCCCGGCGATGCCTCCCACCTGGAACATGGCGGTGATCACGGCGGCGTTCGCAACCGGGATTCCCGCGTCGTGGATGATGGTCGGGAGCCAGCTGGTCAGGAAGTAGAGATCGAGCAGGCTCATGAAGAACACCACCCAGGTGAGGAGCGTGAAGCGGCCGCGGCCCTCGGCGAAAAGCTGCGCCACCACGAATCCCTTGGGCTTGTGCTCCTCCACCGTGAACACGGCCGCAGGATCCGGCCGCATCGACGGGTCGATCCGCTCCAGGATCGACGCGACCTCCGCGTTCCGCCCGCCTCGCACGACCAGATACCGGATCGATTCGGGGAGGCCCCGCGGCAGGAAGGCGAAGAAAAGGCACGGCACCGCACCGCCCACCACGAAGACGGCTTTCCAGCCGAACCGGGCGATGAGCCCGGCCGCGGCCAGACCACCGAGCGCTGCGCCGAGCGAGAAGCCGCAGAACATGATCATGATGGTGGTCGCCCGCACCCGCCTCGGCGCGTACTCGGTGGTGAGGGCGATGGCGTTGGGCATCGCGCCGCCGAGCCCGAGTCCGGTAAGGAAGCGGAAGGCGAGCAAGACCTGCAGCGAATTCGCCGTCGCGGTGAGCAGCGAGAGGACGCCGAAGAAGAGCGTGCAGAAGAGCAGGACGGGCCGGCGTCCGAAGCGGTCCGCAATGGGACCGAAGGCGAGCGCGCCCACCATGAGCCCGGTGAGCCCGGCGGCGAAGACCGGACCGAGGTCCTGCCGCTGCACGTGCCACGACTTCACGATGGCGGGAGCGACGTACCCGATGGCCTGGGTATCGAAGCCGTCGATGAGCACGATGAGCGCGCAGAGCGCCACCACTTGCAGCTGGAAGCCGCCGAAGCGCCGGTCGATGAATCCCTGGACGTTCACGATCGGGGCCTTCATGCTCTGCCCTCCTCCAGCGTCTTGCGATCGTATCCCGCGACCTGCTTGTAGCGGTCCGAGATCGCTCGCAGCTCAGCTTCGCTGATCACGTCCTCGATGCGCTCGAAGGGCTTGTCGCCGCTGCGCAGATAGACCTCGCGCAGGATGGCGTCCGGCGGATTCTGCCGATTCATCCGCACGACGTTGGAGGTAGCGGGAAGCCTCTGCGCCTCGTAGGCTGCGAGCGCCTCACGCGGGTCGTCCTTGCTCGACAGCTCCGCGGCCAGCACCCGGGCGTCGAGGATGGCCTGTCCGGCGCCGTTCGAGCCGCGCGGAACCATCGGGTGCGCCGCGTCGCCGAGGAGCGTCACCCGCCCCTTCGTCCAGAAGGAGAGCGGATCCTGGTCCACCATGGGGAACTCGAGGATCGAGTCCGCCGCCTGCAGGAAGGCGGGAACGTCGAGCCAGGGAAAATGCCAGTCCTCGAAGGCGCGGAGGAAGTCGCTCAGCTCGCCGCGGCGGTTCCAGTCGCGCGCGACGTGCCTCGGCGTTTCCACCTCGGCGACCCAGTTGACGAGCTGTCGCCCTTGCGGGTCGACGCGGTTGCGGATGGGGTAGATGACCATCTTCCCCGTGGCGAGCCAGCCGGCCCGCACCATGCTCGCGCCGGAGAGGAACGCCGGCCACCGCGTCACGCCTCGCCACATGTTGACGCCGGAGTAGAGCGGCTCGCCCTCTTCCGGATGGAGCTGCTTGCGGATGCGCGAATGGATCCCGTCGCAGCCGACCACCACGTCGCCGCTCTGGGGCGGAAGGTCCTCTCCGGTGGTCGCGTCCTGGAAGAGCGCTGTCGCGCTCGAACCGTCCTGCTCGAACCCGACGCACTTCCAGCCCGCTTTCACCCGGTCCGCGCCGACGCGCTTGCGCACCGCCTCGTGGAGCACCGCTATTAGATCTCCCCGGTGGATGGAGTACTGCGGCCAGTCGTATCCGGCGGCGCGGCCGAGCGCCTCCCGGAAGATGAGCTGGCCGAAGCGGTTGAAGAAGACCGCTTCCTGGGTGGGAACGGCGACGCGTGCCAGGTCGGTTTCCAGCCCGAGCGCGATGAGCTCCTTGGCCGCGTGGGGCAGGATGTTGATCCCGACGCCGACGGCGCGCATCTGCGGCACCGACTCGTAGACGCGAGAGGAGACGCCGGCCCGTTGCAGCGTCAGGGCCAGGGTCAGTCCGCCGATTCCCCCGCCCACGATCACCACGTCCATGAAACGGCTCCCGCGGTAGTCAGTCCCTTTCCGCGACCACCGGATTGCGCAGGATCCCGATGCTCGAGATCTCGACCTCGGCGACATCGCCAGCCTTCATGAAGACGGGCGGCTCGCGCTTGAACCCGACGCCCCCCGGGGTACCGGTGGCGATCACGTCGCCGGGAAGCAGCTCGGTGAAGCCGGTCAGATATTCGATGATGGTGGGGATGTCGAAGATCATTAAATCGGTGGGCGCCCGCTGCATCTCGTTGCCGTTGAGCCGCGTGAAGCGCGCGTTCCGATGACGACCGCCAGCTCGCCCTCGTAGTCGAAGTCCTTCGCGTTGCGAGGAAGCACGAGGGCCTGCCCGTGGCCCACCTGCGTGTCCGGATAGCGGATGAAGAGCGCGGGATGGGCGGTCGGATCGCGGTGACCCGTTTCGTCGCGATGTGCGTGGTAATTGAGCCCGACGCAGAGAATCTTCGCAGCGTCGGGAATGACCGGCCGGAGCTCCACGTCGGCGGGGCGGTGATCGGGGCGCTTCCCCACCGCGGCCTTGCGAGCCTCCCCGAGCGCTCCCGCCTCGAGAACGCTCTTCAGCGTCGGATAGCGCGATTCGCCGAGATGGCGCCGGAGGTCGACGACGCCGTCGCCGACGACCGCACCGTAGGAAACCTTGCCCTGGACGGCATAAGTGGCGAGCTTCACGCGCTCCGCATAGCGGAAAGCGCCCCCGATTGACAATCCGTCATTCCAGCAGCTGCTGCATCTCCGCGTACGGAATCGCACCTTGGGCGAGCGACCGGTAGGTGCCGCTGTCGAGAAGCTCACGCACGATGGTGGCGGCGAGGCCGTATGCCGCCCGCGCCATGCCCGATCCGACGCTCGCCCGCCGCACGCCGAGCCGTTCGAGTTCCGGGATCGGCGGAGACTTCGGCGAGATGAGCACGTTGAGCGGACCGCGGATCTCGCGAACGAGCGCGGAGATGCGCTCGGGGTCCACGACCCAGGGCACGAAGGCACAGTCGGCCCCGGCGGCGAGATAGGCGTTCGCGCGGCGGATTGCTTCGGCCATCCGCTCCGCGGCGGGAACGTCCTCGACGCCGAACACGTCGGTCCGCGCATTGATGACGAGCGGCTCGGCCGCGGAACGCGCTGCGCGGATGCGAGCCACCTGGGCCTCGACGGGCAGGAGGCGCCCGTCGGTCGCCGTGTCCTCGAGGTTGATTCCTACCGCGCCACAGGCGAGCACCGCCCGGGCCGTCTGCGCCGCATCGTCGGTCGTCTGGCCGTAGCCCGCCTCCACGTCCGCCGAAACAGGAAGGGAGACGCAGCCAGCGATCCGTCCGACCAACTCGATCATCTCGTCGCGCGAGATGCGCTCGCCGTCGGGATAGCCGTAGATGGCCGCGACCGCGGCGCTGGAAGTCGCCAGCGCGGGAAGTCCCGCCTTCGCCACGATGCGGGCGCTTGCGCAGTCCCAGACGTTGGCCAGGACGAGCAGGCGCGGCCCCTGGTGCAGCGCGCGCAGGGTGTTCGCCTTCTCCAGAACGGTCGGCATCGTCGTCCTCCCGCAGCGAGGCGAGTGCAGGGTCGCGCTGAAGCTCGAATCGGTGAAGGTGTTCGCGACCCACCAGCCGACGCCCATGCCAGCCACCGCGGGGAGGCGCGGAACGAGGGCGCCGCGGACTTCCTTGGCGACGGACTTGGTCAGATGTCGTGCCTCGCGCGCTCCGCGGGCCATGCCGGGCGGGAGAGCGGCTCCGCCGTACGGTGCGAGTACGCGGTCGCGGTCCTCGCAGGCACGCAGGGCAGCGGCGCGGGCGGCCCGGGCCAGTTCCGCGGCCGGAACGGTGAGCGAAGAATCGTCGTCGAGGGCGTCGCCGCCCAGCCGCTCCCAGGCGACGGACAGTTCCTTGCGCGCCCGGTACAGGCGGGCCCGCAGGACGCCGCGATGGGCGAGGCCGCGCAGGATCACCAGGGGCCGGACGAGCGCGGGCACCTCGGCGTAGTCGGCGCGGTCGTCGTCGAGAGAGCGGCCCAGCGAACTGGTGATCGCGTCGCACTTCGAGCGGCGTTCCCCGACTTCGTGCAGCGACTCGGAGAGGCGCTCGGCGAGATCGTCGCGGGAGCCCAGCGACTCGCCGAGCTTTTGCAGAGCGAAACCGTGCTCGCGAAGCGCGCGGCGCTCCTGGCGAGAGAAGCGGAAGGCAGCGATGCCCGCCGAGACGCGCTCCCGGATGGGGACGTGCTTCGGCGGAGGAACGGAGAGAGTGGATTCCACGGGCGGAAATCTAGCGGCCTCCCCAGGTAGCCGCGCAATGCGCGCATGTGGGGCCGCGCACGGCGATGTGCGCGCCTCTACCCTCCCAGGAAGAGGCGTCCCACCTCGGGATCCTCGAGGAGCTCCCTTCCCGTCGCCGCTCTCGCCACCTTGCCGGCCACCAGCACGTAGCCTACGTCGGCGAACTCGAGCCCTTTCTTGGCGTTCTGCTCGACCATGACGATCGACTTACCCTCTTGACGCTGGAGGTCGGTGAGGATCTCGAACACCATGTCGATGTAGCGCGGCTCGAGGCCGATGGAGGGCTCGTCGACGAGCAGGACCTTGGGGTCCATGACCAGCGCCCGGGAGATTTCCAGAAGCCGCCTCTCGCCGCCCGAGAGCACGCGTGCCGGTTGCCGGCGGCGGTCGGCGAGCCGTTTGTACTTCGCGAAGACGCGCTCGGCGGCCTCCTTCGCCTGCTGCGGACGGTCCATGAGATACCCGCCCATCCACAGGTTCTCCTCGACGGTCATGTCGGGGAAGACGGAGTTGTCCTGCAGCACGTAGGCGACGCCCGAGCGCCGGAGCTTTTGATTCGGCGAGATTCTCGTGACGTCCTCGCCCGCCACCCGGATGGTCCCTTCCAGGATGCGGGTGAAGCCGTAGATCGAATGCAGCACGGTCGACTTGCCCGCCCCGTTCGGGCCGATGAGGCAGAGCGAGCGCCCGGGCGCGACGACCAGATCGATGCCGTGCAGGATCTCCATCCGGCCGTAGCCGGCGCGAAGCCTTTCGAGGGAGAGCAGTGGCTCGCCTCCCGCCAGGAGGCGGAGCTCTTCGCGGGAGGGTCCGGAATCGGGAACGGCCAGCATCAGTGCGCGCCCAGGTAGGCCTCGATCACGCGTTTGTCGCTCTTCACCGCCGCGGGCTCGCCTTCGGCGAGCAGCTCGCCGTGGGCGAGGCAGTAGATGTACTGGGCGAGCCCCATCACCACCCGCATGTTGTGCTCGATGACGAGGAGCGTGATGCCCAGCTCCGCGTTGATCCGGCGGAGCCGGTCGATGAGATCGTTGATGAGCGTCGGGTTGATTCCCGCCGTCGGCTCGTCGAGGAGCAGCATGCGCGGCTCGCTCATCAGCGCCATCGCCAGCTCGAGGAGCTTCTGCTGACCAAAAGAAAGGTCGCCCGCGCGCAGGTGGCGCTTGGCGTGGAGCCCGACGAACTGAAGGAGATCCTCCGCCTTCTTGGTTTCCGCCGCCGAGGGACGTGCGAGCATCGACCGCCAGGAGAGCGCCGCCGGCGGAACGCTGATGAGCAGGTTCTGGACGCAGGTCATCTTCCCGTAGATGCGCGTCTGCTGGAAGGTGCGAAGGAGGCCCAGGCGCGCGATCTGCGGCACTCGCAGCCGCGAGACCTCCTCTCCACGAAACTTGATGGAGCCCGAGTCGATGGGATGCGTTCCCACGATGGAGCTGAAGAGCGTCGTCTTGCCCGATCCGTTGGGACCGATGAGCCCGTAGATCTTCCCTTCGGGGACCGAGAGGCTCACGTCGCGGTTCGCCACCACGCCGCCGAAGGTCTTGCGGACGCGCGTCACCTCCAGGATGGGCGTCACCCGCTTGCCTCCGCGGGCTTCGCTTCTTCCACCCGGTGCCCGAATTTCTCCGGCCACTTCTCCCGCGCCCAACCCAGGATCCCGACGGGAAAGAAGATGACGATGACCACGATGAGGAAGCCGAGCGCCACCTGCTGCCAGTCGAGCAGGTATGTCCAGAACAGCTCCTTCGTGATGTGGAAGATGACGGCGCCGAGGACGGGGCCCCAGAGCGTGCCCTTCCCTCCCAGGATTGCCATGAGGACCATCCACACGCCGTACGTCGAACCCGCGAAGGCCGTCTCGCGGGGATCGATGAACCCGCTGACGTTGCCGACGATCGCTCCGCCGATGCCGAGGAAGAATGCGGACACGCACCAGGCGGCTGTCTTGTAGCGAGTGGTCCACAGACCCATCGCCTCGGCCTTGTCCTCGTCGTCGCGGATGGCGTTGACGGCGAGGCCGAACCGTCCCCCGTAGAGCCAGCGCAGGGTGAAGAACGTGGCCACCGCCAGAGCAGCCGCCAGATAGTAGAAGAACGTCTCGCGTCCGCCGAGGGCGCCCGGATACTGCGGTGGAACCATCCCGCCGCCTCCGCCGACGAAATCCCATCCGGCGGCCAGCTCTCCCGCCGCGATGCCGAGGCCGAGCGTGCCGATGGCGAAGTAATGTCCGCGCAACCCGAGAATCCCCGACCCGAGGATGGCCGCGACCGCGACGGCCGCCGCCGCGCCGGCCGCGATGCCGAGAGCGAGCGTCGCCGGATAGGAGAAGTGCGCGTCGCGCTGCACGACTGCGCACACGTACATCCCGATGCCAAAGAAGAGGACGTTGCCGAACGAGTTGTAGCCCATCTGCCCGCCGAGCAGGTCCCAGGTGAGCGAGAAGACGATCATGATGACGAGGTAGGACATCTGCGTGCGCCAGGCGGGAAGCAGCGCGGGGAAGGCGATCAAGAAAGCGAGAACGGCGGCGCGGAGGATCGAGCGCTTCATGCCAGATACCGGCGCTGACGCGCGAGCACGATCCGCCGCGAGATGAGGATGACGACGAGGAGACCGTAGACGAACGCGATCTGGTACTCGGCGCCGAACAGGAAAGCCGAGATGTTCTCCGCGGCGCCGAGCCCTATCGCGGTCGCAAGCACGGCCGAGATGTTTCCCAGCCCGGCGACGATCACGATCATGAAGGAACGGATGGTGTAGGGCAGGCCGATGTACGGGTCGACCAGATACGTCATCGCCACCAGCGCGCCCGAGGCGCCGCAGATGGCGGCGTTGACCCCGAAGGTCCAGGCATAGACGCGATCGGTGTCGATACCCATCACCCGGGCCGCTCGCGCGTTCTGCGCGGTAGCGCGGATTGCCTGGCCCATCCGCGTACCGCGCAAGAACCAGACGAGGACGCCGCCCGTGGTGAGCGCGGCTGCGAAGGAGATGATCTTGATCCAGGTCACGGTGACCGCGCCACCGAACATCGAGATGGTGCCGAATCCGGCCTGCGGCGTCCTCACGTCGGGCGAGAACGCCACCTTGGCAAGCTGCTGGATGAGGATGCTCAGCCCGAAGGTGGCGAGGATGGAGATGAAGAGATCCTTGTCGACGATGCGGAAGATGACGACGCGGTAGAGGAGCCACCCGACCACGAACAACAGCGCGGCCGCGACCGGCACCCCGAAGAGGGGGTTGATGCCCGCCTTGAAAAGGAAGAAGGCGACGTATCCCCCGAGCATCACCAATTCGCCCTGCGCGACGTTGATGATGTTGAGGACGCCCCAGACGAGCATCATGCCGTAGGCGGCGAGGGCGAAGATGGCGCCGATCAAGATCCCGTCGAGGAGGAGTTGGACGGTCAGGATGGGCGCGTCGAAGAGGAGGCGGAGGTTTTCCAAGAGTTAATTCGTCGGCAGCTTCCGCGGGTACTTGATCTTCGTCTCCGCCCACTTGCTGGGGAACACCACTTTGTAGTCGCCGCCCTGCACCTGGTACAGCACCATCGGCTTCTTGGTGTTCTTTCCCGTCTCGTCGAACTTGATGGGTCCGTAGAAGGTCATCACGTCGGTCTTGGCGATGGCGTCGCGGACCTTGGCGGGATCGAGCGAGCCCGCCCTCTGGAACGCATCGGCGAAGACCAGCACCGAGGCAGTCGACTCGGCGGCCTGGTACGGCGCCGGATAGTTGAACTCCTTCTGGAAGGTCTTCGCGTAATCGTCGGCGCTGCCGAACCACTTGTCTTTGTAGGCGAGCGTCCGATCCCACTGCGAAGCGCAGAGGATGCCTTCCGCCTGCTTGCCCATCGTCTCGGCGATCTTCGCCGAGTCGCAGTGGGTGGTGGCGACGATGGGAACGTCGATCTTCATCTCCGAGGTCTGCCGGACGAGCAGCGTGGCGCCTTTCTCGTGACCGGAGACGAGGAGCAGATCCGGCTTCACCGCCTTCACCTTGGTGAGCGTGGCGGCCATGTCGTTGATCTCGGGCGGAAGCTTGTCGTCGACGAGCACCTTCATGCCGTGCTTCTTCGCCGCCTCGAGGATGCCGGCGCGGACGTCGAGGCTGAAGGGATCGTTCTCGAAGGCCATGGCGATCTTCATCGACTTCGGATCGCGGCCGTTCTCCTTCGCCACCTCGGCGGCCATGTTGACCGCGTCGCGCAGGTAGTAGTCCGAGGTGGAGAGCACCCCGAACAGGTACTTGTAACCCTCGGTGAAGAGCTCGCGGGCAGCGCCGTTCCCCTCGACGTGCGGCACCTTGTACTTCTCGGTGATGGGCGCGATCGCCTTGGTGAGGCCGGAGCTGTACGCGCCGAGGAGGAACTTGACGCCGTCCTGGTTGATGAGGCGCTCGGCCAGCTGCGCGCCGCGCGCCGGCGTGGATTCGTCGTCGTAGTAGACAATCTTGAGCTTGTACGACTTGCCGCCCACCTTCACGCCTCCCATCTCGTTGAGGCGCTTGATGGCGAGGTCGTAGCCGTCCTTCGTGTTCTTGCCGTTCACCGAGTACTTGCCGGTGAGCGAGACCGCCGCCCCCAGGTTGATGGTGTCGCCCTCGGTCTGCGCGGTGGCGCCCGTCGGCCCGTACAGAAACAGGAGCGCCGCTGAGGCCAGTGCCAGTGCCATCTTCCCGGTTGCCGTCGACATCGTCGTTCCTCCGGTGCGCGAAGTTTTGGCCTTACGTCTTATGCGAATCCGGCGTTTTCAACTATCCCTTCGCTGCGGAACGATCCGCTGCAGGACGGCTTCGTCGCCGTTTGCGATGGCTACTTCCCCTTCCAGACGCTCGAAATTGCGGCCGATGGTCGCGAGGGCGAGCGTCTTTCCCCCCTTCCGGTAGGCGATCGCGCAGTCGTCCTTCTCGATCGAGCCGCTCACGTCGATCCGGTCGAAGGAAGCGGCATGTCCGAGATAGCTGATCGATACCTCGAAATGGTTGCTCCAGAAGAACGGCACGGCATCGAAGGCCGCGTTCTCGCCCAGCAAGTTGCGCGCGACGCACTGTCCCATCCGCTCCGCCACCACCCAGTGCTCGATGCGGATGGATTCCCCGGTGCGCGGGTCGGGAAAGCGGGCATTGTCGCCGGCGGCCCAGATGCCCGGAGCGCTGGTGCGGAGGTTGCGATCGACGACGATGCCCTTGTCGACGCGAAGTCCGGCCCTTTCCGCGAGAGCCAGGTCGGGACGGACGCCGACGCCCATCACTGCCACGTCGGCGGGCAGCGCGGTGCCGTCGGAAATCCGGACCATGCCCGCCTCGATTGCTTGCGGCGTGCGGCCGAGGTGGAAGACGACGCCGTGCGCCTCGTGCACGGAGCGGACGTGAAGGCCGACCTCGCGGCCGAGGACACGCTCCATGGGAACTTCCTCGGGCGCGACGACGTGTACCTCGAGGCCCCGGGTGCGCAGGGAAGCCGCGGCCTCGAGGCCGATGAAGCTGGCGCCGATCACCACGGCGCGCTTCGCCCCGGATGCCGCCGCGATGATCTTCCTCGAGTCCGCGAGCGTGCGGAGGGTGAAGACGTGCGGCAGATCCGCGCCCGGGATTGGCAACCGGATCGGTACCGCTCCCGTGGAGAGAATGATCGCCTCGGCCTCGACGTCTTTGCCATTCTCGAGGCCCAGCCTCTTCTTTCCGGCATCGAGCGAGATGGCGCGGTCCCTCACCCTCTCGATGCGCTGCTCAGCGAACCAGTCCGGTGGCCGGAGGGGAATCCATTCCTCGGGAGCGCTTCCCGCGAGGTAGTCCTTGGACAGGTTCGGGCGATCCGAAGAAGCATCGGGGTCCGGATCGACGAGCGTGATCGAGCCCCCGTACCCATGACGGCGAAGCATCTCGGCGGCCGCGAATCCAGCCGCGCCGCCCCCGACGATGGCGACCGAACGCGGGCCGCCGCTCGCCTTGGGCATGGGAGCGTCCGGAAGCTTTTCCGCCACCCGGAACCGGCCGCCGTCGCGCTCGACGCGGTACCGGGCGATGGGAAAGAGAGCGGGCGCCGCGATCGGCTCTCCCGTACGAAGGTCGAAACAGGCATGGTGCCAGGGGCAGCGGACGGTGTTGCCGACGATCAGGCCCTCCCCGAGCGGACCGCCGTAGTGGGTGCAACTTGCTCCGACGGCGACCACGTCGTTGCCCGCGCGGCAGGCGATGACGGCCTCTCCGCTTACCTGGCCGGCGAAGGGCGTGGCGCCCTCGAGGCGCGAGACTTCGGTCCACTGTCCAAGATCGGGGCCCTTCGGCGGCTCGTTTCCACTCATGACGTCCTCTCCTGCTTCCTAGACCTGGGCCGCGCCGCGAAACACGCGATCGGCGAGGGCCGCGACGGGAACCGCGAAAAGGACGATCGCCGTCATCCAGAAGCGATGACCATAGTTCGAGGCATCCCACATCCGATACGGGGCGAACACTGCCATCTGCGCGGCACAAAGGGCGGCGCAGAGGGCGGCCTCGGCACGCGCCCGCCGCGCGAGGAGGAAGAAGCCGGGCACCGCGAAGAGCGCTTGAGGCGCGGAGCGCAAGAGCCCGAGTCGAGGATCGACGATCTGCGACCAGAGGCCGGCGAAAAACGGCCGATCGAACATCAGCCGGTGGCTCGGCTCGATCCGGAATCCTTCGCCGAGGACGCGATCGTAGGGCGTGACGAACGGCGATCCGAACATGTGGAAATCGAGCAGCGCGAGAGCGAGCAACACCGGCGCGGCCGCGAGCGCGAAGCGGATCGAGGGCCGCAGCCCGGAGGTCGCGATCGCGTAGGTGCCGGCGATCGGCAGGAAGACGAGGTTCGTCCACTTGGCGGCGATGGCGAGACCGAAGAGGAGGCCGGCGGCGGCCAAGCGGCGGCTCACGAGCGCGAGATAGCCGCCCACCACCAGCACGGAGGAGAAGACGTCCGGCGAGAAGTTGTACGCGACGGGCCGCAGGAAGGATCCGAAGGCGAACCAGACCGCGACGACCAGGGCCACGCCGTCCGAGGTCAGGCGCCGTGCGAGGAAGAACACGAGCACGTCGAGGAGCGCAACCTGCAGCACGTTGAAGGCGAGAAGCCCCTGGTCGCCCAGCGACGCATAGAAGGGCAGCGCCGCGAGGGGGAGGAGAATCGGGTGCTTCGGATACCACTCGCCGCGGGCTCCGAGCGCCACCTGGCCCTGCGGGCGCACCACGTTCCAGGCCATGTCGTCGTGGAGATCGAGATCCTTCTCGCGCAAAAGTGACAGAGCCGTCGCGCGATAGAAGGGGCAGTCGCCCGGAAGATACGTGGGGAGATGGAACGGCCGGCCGTCGCTCCCGCGGTACACGCGATCCTCGATCTGCGGCCGGACCTCGTCGAAGTAGAGGCCGGCGACGACGGCGAGGAAGAGCGCCGCAGCGGGAGCTCCCGCCCTCACAGATGGACCTGCGCGATCCAGCGGGGCCAGAGCGAGTCGTTATGGATGCACTCCGCGAGGAAGGCGAAGATGGCGAGCCGGGCAAGGCGGACGGCAGGCCTGCGCGCCGGCGCGCCGAGCCAGGGCACCAGCGCCATCGAGTACCACGAGTAGTTCTGCCGCACCTGGGTCAGGACCAGCGCCAGCCAGGCAACGAGGCCCGCGTCGAGCGGCGAGCGCGCCCAGACGAAAACGGCTCCCGCGGCCACGGCGAGAGCGGCCCCTTCCAGGAGCGCGGCACGATCGAGGGCAGCGGTTCGCAGGAAGAGGGGATTCATTTGCATCGGGTAGTCGAGAAGTCCCGGCAACGCGAGCGCGAAGGTCGCGACGGAGACGGCGAGAAAGAGCACTCCGACGGCGATCTTCACCTGGTCGGTGCGCTGCAACGCCGTGCGTCCGCGGAACACCAGCACGGCGGCGGCGAGGCCCCAGGGCACGTAGTACAGGGCGCGGAAATGAAGCAGCATCGCCACCCCGAAGGCGAGGAACGCCGAGGCCCCGAAGCCCGCGGCGAGGAACGCGTCGCAGAGGAGCAGCGGCAACACGATCGAGGCGTCGTAGAAACCCTCTAGCGACCAGTGGATGAGGACGCTCGCGCCGAGCAGGGCGCAGAAGGCGCCGAGCGGGCCGTCGACGCGATCGAGGATGGCGAAGATGGCAACGTGGGCCAGGGCCAGGCAGAGGACCACCAGCAGCCGGTCGATGGTCGCCGCGCGGATCGGCGTAAAATGGTAGAGCGCCGCCATCGGCGCGAAGAGCAGCAGATCGCCCGGCGGGTAGAAGCGCGTCAGGAAAGGCCACGACTGCTGCATCGGCTTCTGCGCGGGCCATCCGTCCACGTGGAAGAGACAGCCGTCGGGGCAATCGACGATGTCGGGCGGCAGCGCCGCGCGTTCTCTGGGCGTGACCCTCCGCTCCATCCCGGCGAGCGGGGTCGTCCATTGGCGCACGCCGGCGCGCGGGAAATGCCGCGCGTCGTTCATGTGCGAGAAGTGATCGGTGAAGAAGCCGTTCGAGAGATCGCCGAAGGGATGCACCTTGCGGGTCATCTCCCACGCGGAGAACCCCGCGAACGATGCGGCGGTGAGTGCGACGGCAAGCCGCCTTCGCCAAGGCACGACGCCTTCTACCGGGGGCGGCCGCAAGGGACAAGGAACCCGCCCCCATGCCAGAGTGCGCCTCCCGCAAGGAGGATGTCGCAATGGCGCTCGCAGTTCTCTTCCTCGTCGCCGCACCCTACCCTCCGGCGCTCGCCGAGCGGGTCGTCGGAACCGCCTTGCGCGACGGCGTCGCGTACTCGCGGCTGCAAGACCTGACCGATTCGGTGGGACCGCGGCTGACTGGCTCGCCCGGAGCGGAAGCCGCGGTGGCCTGGGCCCTGCAAAAGTTCCAGGAGGACGGCGTATCCGCGCACACCGAGCCCGCCACCGTTCCCCACTGGGTGCGCGGCGAGGAACGCGCCGAGCTTCTGCCCGCGAAAGGCGTCGCCGGATTGAAGCTCGCCGTGACCGCGCTCGGCGGAAGCCCGGGCACGCCGTCCGACGGGATCGAGGGCGACATCGTCGAGGTGCATACCCTCGCCGAGCTGCAGGCGCTGGGCGCCAGCGCGAAGGGCAAGATCGTCTTCTTCAACCACGCGATGAGCACGGCGTCCGGGAAGACGACCGGCTACGGCGCTTTCGTCGATCTGCGAACGCACGGGCCCGCCGAGGCAGCGAAAGCCGGGGCGGCAGGCGCGTTCGTGCGGTCTCTCGCGACCGCCAGCTTCCGCTCGCCGCATACCGGCGCGACCGATTTCGCGGAGGGGGCTCCCAAGGTGCCGGCGGCGGCCATCTCGACCGAGGATGCCGACCTCTTCCACCGCCTGCTCGCGAAAGGCGCGCAGGTGCGCGTGAAGTTGTGGCTCGGGTGCAAGACGCTGCCCGACGTGCAGTCGGCGAACGTGGTCGCCGAGGTGCGCGGCCGCGAGAAGCCCGAGGAAGTCGTGCTCCTCGGAGCGCATCTCGATTCCTGGGACCTGGCGCAGGGGGCGATCGACGACGGCGCCGGCGCGGTGATCGTGATGGAGGCCGCCCGTCTCGCCGCGCAGCTTCGTCCAGCACCCCGTCGCACGATTCGCGTGGTCCTCTTCATGAACGAGGAGAACGGGCTCGCCGGCGGGAAGGCGTACGCCAAGGCCCATGCAGCCGAGGCACCCCGCCACGTCGCAGCCCTCGAATCGGACAGCGGAGCAGGCCGCCCGCTCGGCATCGTCCTCCGCGCCGGCGGAGACGGAAAGGCGCTCCTTGCGCCCTGGCTCGCGCCGCTGCAGACCGTCGGCGCAGCCAGCTTCGTCGACGGCGAGGCCGGAGGCGCGGACATCTCCCCGCTCGGACCGCTGCAGGTTCCTTTCGTCAGCGTGCGCCAGGACAACACGCACTACTTCGACTTGCACCACAGCGCGGCCGATACTTTCGACAAGGTCGATCGCGACGCTCTTTCCAGGACGGCTGCCGCAGTCTCCTGGGTCGCGGTCTCGCTCGCCGAGATGGAAGGAACGCTGGTGCGGCCTCCTCCGACGCCGCCCCGCCAGCGCGCTGCTCCGGATCAACCGCAGCCGGCGGCCACGCCGCCACGGAGCAATCGATGATGGTCACGTTGCGCAGCTACGTGGAGGATCGCTGGGTCGAAGGCCAGGGGGGCCTGTCAACCTTGGTGAACCCGGCTACGGAAGAGCCGCTCGCGCGCGCCGGAACCTCGGGCATCGATTTCGGCAAGTCGCTCGACCATGCGCGCACCCGCGGCGGGCCCGCGCTCCGCGAGCTGACCTTCGCGCAGCGCGGTGAGCTGTGCCGTGCCTGGTCGAAAGCGCTCCATGCCGCGCGGGACGAGTTGAGCGAGAAGGCGGCGACTGCGCTCCTCGGGGGAATGCCGATCCTGAGCAAGCCCGCGACCAGCACGGCGCTCGTCGCGCATCGGGTGGCGGAGATCGGGATCCCGCTCCTCCCCAAGGGGAGCTTCGGGTTTCTCGCCGGCTCGACCGGAGATCTGCTCGATCGGCTCGGGCCGCAAGACGTGGTGGCGTTCACCGGCTCGTCCCAGACGGCGAACAAGCTTCGCGAGCAGCTCTCCCGGCGGGGAGCGCGGCTCAACGTGGAGGCCGATTCGCTCAATGCCGCGGTGCTAGGTCCCGACGTGCATCCGGGGAGCGCCACTTGGGATCTGTTCGTCGCCGACGTGGTCCGCGACATGACGCAGAAGACCGGCCAGAAGTGCACGGCGGTCCGTCGCATCTTCGCTACGAGCGCCCAGAAGCAGGAGGTACGGGACGCGCTCGTCGAGCGGCTCTCGGCGGTTCGAGTCGGCGATCCCGCGCGAACCGAAGTGACCATGGGGCCGGTGTCGACCGCCGATCAGCTTCGCGACGTGCGCGCCGGGATCGGGCGCCTCGCGAAGGAGGCCGAGGTCGTGGTGGGTGGCGACGCGCCCCCCAAGGCGCTCGCGCCGGACGGCAAGGGCTACTTCGTGGCCCCGACGCTTCTCGTCGCCCGCGACGCGCAGGCCGCCCGCGCGATCCACGAGGACGAGGTGTTCGGGCCGGTGGCGACGCTCTGCATCGCGGAGGCGGACAAGCTCGCCGATCTGGTGAGGCGCGGAGGTGGCGGCCTCGTCTGCTCGGCGTTCAGCGACGACCGCGATTTCCTGCGCAAGCTCGTCCTCGCCGTCGCGCCTTACCACGGGCGCATCTACCTGGGGAGCGAGAAAGTTGCAGGTCAAACCTTCGGTCCGGGCACCGTGCTTCCGCAACTCGTCCACGGAGGGCCGGGCCATGCGGGCGGCGGCGAGGAGCTGGGTGGAACGCGCGGCATGCAGCTCTACTCGCAGCGCGTCGCTCTGCAGGGCGACCGCGCAATCCTCGACGCGGTCGCGCCGATGCTCGCGAAGCAGGAGGCGTGAGCCGTCTCTTCCTTCAGTGACCGAACAGCATCGCGACGTTCACCCAGAAGAGATTTCCCCCCTTCGAGCCCGTCGTCGGCGCACGAGCCATTGACAGCGGGTCAAGGAGCGAGCTCCCCGGCGACGCTGAAGCACAGGCAAAAGCCTGCCGCGCTGGGTCCGGGCGCAAGACCGCTGCTGACGCCCGGGTTCCGATTGGGATCGAAGCCCGGAGGTGGCCCCGTGCCACGCCAGTTCAGGACATCCAGCTCGAGGCCGAGCGCGAGCCTGGGAAGGATGAAGGCGCGAAAGCCGACACCCGCCTGGGTCGCGAGTCCCACCTCCCCGACGGTTGCAACGCTCTCGTCGACGTCGGTACTCGCGCGGACGAGACGGCCGACCCCGACTCCGAGCTGAAACAGTCCCTGGAACCGGCCGGGATTGTGGAAACGCACCTCGCCGAGAAAGGACCAGGCGCGGTTCCCGGCGCCGCGTCCGAATCCGCCCTGCCCGCCCGGGATGAAGTCGACGCCTTCCGGGCCGAGGACCCCGGTCACTCGCAGACCAGGTTCGAAGAATTCCCAGAAATCCATCCCCGCGCGAACGGACAACACTGGCGCGAGGACGGAAGAATCGATCGCTCCGCCAGCGCCCGCGCCCAGCTCCAGACGCACATCGCCGCCTCTCGCGGCCGCCGGCAGTGCGAGGAGGATTCCGAGCAGCGCGCGCACGGCGCGGCCTCATGCATTCCTCGTACTAGCTGCGCTCGCGAATGATTCCGCGCTATTTCGCAGCCGAGCGCGCGAGGGACCGCGACAACCGTGTCCTACTGCGTCGCGTGCCACTCCGCGTAGAGCTTGTCCGCCTCGGCGACGAAGTCCTCATGCCGCGGCCGCCAGTCGAGCTCGGTGCGCGCCTTCTCGCTCGAGACCTTCTGGTCGAGGGCCAGCGCATCGGCGAACGGGCCCATCTGCGCCCTCGCCTTCTCGATGGGCTGGACCGAGACCTCACCCTTTCCCGCAGCGCGGCTGCAGGCCTCGGCGATCTCGCGCAGCGTGTGGGTGGATGCATCGGCGGCGTGGAAGATCGATCCGGCGGGAGCGCGCTCGACGAGGCGCACGTAGAGCTCGGCGAGATCGTCGCGGTGCACGAGCGGCCAGTGGTTGTTTCCTTCGCCGATCATCTGCGCGGCGCCGTGCTTCGAGGCCGTGCCGAAGAACATGGCGGGGACGCCGCCCGGGCCGCCGTAGACGATCCCCGGACGCACCACCACGGCGCGGATGCCGTCCTTCGCCAGGTCGAGAGCAGCCTGCTCGTGCGCGGGTCGCCACGCCACCGCCTGGGCTGGCTTGAGCGGGTGCTTCTCGTCGGCGGCATCGCCCTCGGTGTTGCCGAGGACCCAGATGCCGCTCGTGTAGATGAACGTCCCTCCGACGCTGCCGTGGAGAAGCTCGCGCGCGGTGGAACGTCGTGGCCGGCCTTCTTCAGGCGCAGTGCGACAGCGCTGCCGATGTACCCGGTCCCGCCGGTGACGAACACCTTCATCGAGGCTGGTCCTCCAATATGGCTCGGGCGGAGTCTCTACGCCGAGCGAGCCTTTCCGCCAAGAGGATCCACGTCCGTCCTGGTCCGCGGCCGGGCAGGCGCCTGCATAGCCGGCTACGCACCGCCACCGCCGCTTCGCGGCAAAACGGTGGGACATGTGGGTGTGATACGTACCCGGAATGTACCTAAGCGCTCGAAGTGTTTGGGGTTCGTAGCCTGACGCACGCCGACATTAAACGGTCTCGTGTTTGCTACAAGGCAGTGACGGGCACGTAACGCCACGCGGGAGTCAGCACCGAATGCACGGCAACGTCGAGCGCCTTCCGGTCACCCAGAAGAAGGTCGCAGTCCTCCTCAACGGAAATGCCCGGGCCGTCACCGAGCAGCTCCGCCGGGAGCTCGAGCAGTTCGTTCCGCCCGAGGACCTCTTCTTCTCCCGCAGCTTCGAAGACGCCCGCAGCATCGCCCGGACCGTGCTCGATCGCGGCTACGGCACCGTGCTCACCGGCGGCGGCGACGGCACCTTCGTCGGCTACGTGAACTGCATCTACGACGAGGTGGCGCGCGGCCAGCCCCACCTCTTCGTCCGGGCCAGCGGCGGCAGCGCCGCCCCTCTCGCGGCCTCCCACAGCTTCCAGCTCCCCCGCTTCGGCGTCCTGCGTCTCGGGACCGGCAACGCGCTCGCGGAGTTTGCGGGCGCGTCCGGCCGGCGCCGTGCTCTCCGAGCGCACCGTTCCCATGGTCGAGGTGGTGAACACCGGCTCCCCGGCGCAGCAACTCGACTGGACCGGCAAGCCCGTCGGCCGCGAGATCCGTCGTGGCGACGTCATCTACCGCGGCCCCTGCCGGATCGCCGCGGCCGGCACGGTCCCCTGCTACGGCTTCGGCTTCCGCATCTTCCCCTTCGCCTTGCGCGCGCCGGGCCAGTTCCAGCTGCGGCTCTCCTCGATGAGCCTGCCGCAGATGCTGTCGCAGGCTCCGCGCATCTGGCGCGGCATCACGCCGCGCAAGGGCGTCGCCGATTTCCTCTGCGACAGTGTCCACGTGAAGTTCGATCGGGAGATGCCGTTCCAGATCGGCGGGGACGCGGAAGGGTATCGCAGGGAGCTCGAGCTCGAGATGTGCGATCAGCCGCTCGAGCTGCTGGACTTCAATTGCGGGCCGCTCTTGCAGGGGCGGCGGCCGTTCGCTAGCGCTTAAACCCCGATCCGTCTCCAATAGACCGTTGACGTGAGCGTTGACGTTGACGTAGTCGGCGACGTCAACGTCCACGATACCCGGGTAGCGTCCGGACGTTTTTAGAGCACGTTGCTCGCCAGCTCCGCGAGCGCGCTTCGCTCACCTTTGGTGAGCGTGATATGCCCCGCGAGCTTCTCGTTCCGGAACTTGTTCACCACGTGAATGAGCCCGTTGTTGGTCGAATCCACGTACGGATTATCGATCTGGTACGGGTCCCCCGTGAGCACGATCTTCGTGTTGTCGCCGACCCGCGTGATGATCGTCTTCACCTCGTGGGGCGTGAGGTTCTGCGCCTCGTCCACGATGATGAACTGATTGGGGATGCTCCTGCCGCGGATGTAGGTGAGCGGCTCGATTGCGACGAGCCCGAGATCGATCAGCTCCTTGTAGCTCCTCCCCGCCTTGCGGTCCGCCTTCGACAACCCCATGAGGAACTCGACGTTGTCGTAGATGGGCTGCATCCACGGGTTGAGCTTCTCCTCGACGGTTCCCGGCAGATATCCGATGTCCTTCCCGAGCGGGAAGACAGGACGCGAGACGAGCATCTTCTGGAAGACCTGCTCCTCCATCGTCTTCTGCAGGCCGGCGGCGATGGCGAGGAGCGTCTTTCCGGTGCCCGCCTTCCCGACGATGGTGACGAGCTTGATCTCGTCGTTCAAGAGCAGGTCGAGAGCGAAGCTCTGCTCCTTGTTGCGCGGCCGTAGCCCCCAGGCGCCCTCCTTGAGCGACTTCATCAGCGGCACGAACTTGCCGCGGGAGGCGTTGTACTTGGCGAGCGCGGTGTGGTTCGGCGCCTCGCGGTCCTTGAGGAGCGCGAACTCGTTGGGCGCGACGTGGCCGGCCATCTCCTCCGGCACGGCGAGCTCCGCATGCGAGTAGAACCCGTCGATGTCGGCGCGCGCGACCTCCACCTCGCGCACGCCCATGTAGACCTCGGGGTTCTCGATCTTGTCGTTGCGGTAGTCCTCGCTCGGGAGGCCGAGCGCGTCCGCGCGGATGCGCAGGTTCACGTCCTTGGAGACGAAAACGCAGCGCAGATTGGGCTCGCGCTCCTTGAGGTCCGCGGCGAGGGCGAGGATGCGGTTGTCGGCCAGGTGGCCGTTCATCAGCTGCCGCGGGAGGTCCTTGTGCGTGAAGAGCACGCGCAACGTCCCGCCGCCCTCCAGGGTGACCCCCTCGGTGAGCGAGCCGCCCTCGGTGCGGAAGGAGTCGAGGTCGCGGGAGACCTGGCGCGCATTGCGGCCCAGCTCCGAGGCGTCCCGCTTGAACTTGTCGATCTCCTCGACCACGTAGATCGGGATGACGACGTTGTTCTCTTTGAACTTGTAGAGCGCGCTCGGGTCGTGGAGGAGGACGTTCGTGTCGAGGACGTAGTTCTTGCGCAACGACGGAGCTCCCTGCGTTGGAGGCCTTGCGTCCTTGGTCCTGCCGGCGCGGCAAGAACCCGGATCGTAGATCGGACCCCGCCGGAAGCGAAGCCGGATCTTCTCGCGAAGTCGTCCTGCGACCGTGCGAGCTATTCGAACTTGAAGAGGACCTCGTCGTCCTTGACGTAGCCGAGCCGCTCGCGGGCAGCCTTTTCCAGCGCCTGCGTCTCTCCCGGGCCGGACATGTGCTTGACCCGCCGCGACAGGCGCGCGTTCTCCTCGCGAAGGGCTGCGTTGGCCGTTTCCTGCCGCGCGGCATCGGCGCCGAGCTTGCGCAGGAGCCTCATGCCTTTCGCGTCCCAGAAGGCGGCCGCGGCGATGACGATGGCAAGGATGGCCGCCCCGAGGAGCAGCCGTCCGGGTCGCAAGGGCATCGCGCGACCGTACACGGGGGCCATGGACCCGCAAGGAAAAAACAAGTCGCCTATTAGATGCTCAGCGCTTCGGCTGCCGCGCCTGGCAGGCCTTGCACAAGCCGTAGAGCTCGAGCTTGTGCCGGGTGACGAGGAACCCGTGCTGCCGGGCGACGAGGTCCTGCAATTCCTCGATGCGCTCGTTCTCGAACTCGATGATGGCGTGGCAGCTCGTGCAGATGAGGTGGTCGTGGTGGTGGCGGCCGATGGCCGCCTCGTAGCGCGTCTGCCCGTCCTCGAAGTGCCTTGGGCTCGCGAGCCCCGAGTCGGCGAGGATCTTCATGGTGCGGTAGACGGTGGCCGCGCCGATGTTCTCGTCCCGCTCCTGCACCTTGCTGAGCAGCTCGTCGACGCTGAGGTGGCCGGTGGCGCCGAAGAACGTGTCGACGATGAGGTCGCGCTGGCGGGTGGCCTTGAGGCCGCGCTCGGCGATCCATTCGTTCAGGCGCGTCCGCGCCTCGGCCGGAGTGGCGGCGTCGGGAGGCGGCCGGACACGTGCCCTGGGCGCTGGCGTTTGTGAGCGAGTGGTCATCGGCTACCTGCCTCCCTCGCGGGGGGCCGGTGAAATTGATTCTCAAATTCAACTGTAGCGCCGCCCGGCGGAGTGTCAAGCCGCTACCGGATCCAGCCCCGATCGCGGGCGAATGCCCGCCATTGCTCCTGCGCGCTCTCGCCCGTCGCACCGGGAGCCGCGTCGCCCCCGGTCATGCGCACGAGCGATGCGCGCGCAGTCTCCCGTACGCGAGGGTCGGGATCCGCGAGATGCTCGATGAGCGGCCCGGCGTACCGCGCGGGATCATTGCGGTATCCCGCAAGCTCGGCGGCGAGGTGGCGCAACTGCGCCTGCGGGGAAGAGAGAAAGACCACGACGTCGTCGCGGGCGGCTTCCGGCGGCGCCGCCAGGCGCTCGCGCGACCCGGGAAGTAGCAGCACCCAGACGAGGGCGCCGAGCCCGATCTGGAAGAGCCCGGTAGCGGCCGGATACTTCTTCGCCCGGACGAGCGCGAGCCGGTAGACGGCGAAGACGATGAGGAAGATGCCGAAGAGGATCGGCGCGGCCTGCGCCTCCTTCATGCCGAGCTGGCGGCCGCCGATGCTTCCGCCCGCCCAGAAGGTGAGGAGCGCGCTCGCGACCAGGAGCGCGTAGAGGGCGGGCCGCAGGATGCGCACGAAGGCCAGGCCGACGCGGGTGCGCAGCCGTCGCGGATCGCGGACTCCTTCCAGCGCCTCGCTCACGACGGCTCTGTAACGCGTGGCGGCCGCTCCGTCCAGGGAACGGTACACAACATTTGACTTCGCGTCGGGCCACGGCCACAACGTTCCGCCTCGTGCGGGGCGTTCCGGGCGACGTGCCGAGAGCGAGGCAGCTGCCCGGCGTGGCCAGCGGGCCGCCCGTGCGCCGCCGCGCCCACCCGCCGGAGCCAGCTGCGACCCTGGGGGCCCCGCCGGAGGCTACCGCCCCGCCCGCGGAACCCTCCGCCGCGCCGGACGTCGCGGCGCAGGCGAAAAAGCTCCGCACGCTCCTCGGCGAGATCGGGCCGAGACGAAGGGCGCTGGCGAAAGAGCTCGGCAGCAAGGGCCGGCCGCTCAGCACCCCCGTCCTGCTCGCCCGGTTCCGCGCGGCGGGCCTCGAGCGCGAGCTGGGGCAGCGCGAGCGCGATCTCCTGCGGGCGCTCTTCGCCCGCCATCGCGGCGGAGAGCGGAAGGTCGCCGGGGACCTCGAGCTCTCGCTCGACGAACTCAAGACCCTGGTCCGCGAGCGCGGCCTCGCCCGCGAAATCGAGGCCATGCGCGAGCGCTACCGGGGCGAGGCGCGAAAAGCGGATTGGCCGTCCGCACAACTGTCGAACCTGGCTCTGCGACGGGCGTGGCTCGAGGATCTCGGCATCCATGCCGAGCTGTCGAGCGGGGCCGTCCAGCGCGCCGGCCGGGTCTGGGAGAAGGCCAGGCGCTCGAAGGATCCGGTGCAGGCGCTCCGCCGCGAGCTGCGGATCGGCCCGGCCGAGGCCCGCGTCCTCCGCGACCTGTTGTCGCGTTCAACGCCGGCATGATCGGGGCTGCTCGCCCGCTCGGTTTTGTGGATATCCTCCCGATCATGCCGATCTACGAGTTCGTCTGCGAGGCGTGCGGCAACATCGTCGAGCGCCTGCAGAAGCTGTCCGACCCCCCTCCCGACGCCTGCCCGGAGTGCGGCGGCAAGATGGCGAAGATCATGAGCCGCAACTCGTTCCAGCTCAAAGGCGGCGGATGGTACCGGGACCTCTACGGGTCCAGCTCGTCGAAGACCGCCAACCAGAGCACGGAGGCGAAGCCGGCCGGCAAGGACGCCGAGAAGAAGGACGGCGGCGACAAGCCCGCGGCGGCCCCGGCGGAGGCGCCGGCGGCGGCGCCCAAAGAGACGGCCGCGCCGAAGGAAACGAAGAAGGACGCTACGTGAGCAACAGCTGCTGGGAGGCCGTCCCCTCCTCGGCGGTCAGCAGCATGGCGAGCCGGCGGGCGCGATCGAACGAGACGCCTTTCCGGTCGTGCTTGAGGAAGCCGTAGACATCGACGCCGCGCCGCACGATGGTCGCGAGGCGATCCGCCCATTCGGTCCACACGTCCGGTTGATCGTCGTCGCGACGGATCCGTACGTACGTGAAGCCTGCGGTCACCGCGAGCCGCGGCGGGCCTTCGCCGTGATCGGAAAGGACCAGCGCCGCCTCGTGCGCCGAAAGCAGCCGCAGGGTGGATTCGTCGTTCCAGGTCGGATGGCGGAACTCGAAGGCGAGCCGCAATTCGCTCGGCGCGGCGCGGAGCAGATCCGCGAGCACGTGCCGATCCGCCGTCACCGTCGAGGGAACCTGGATGAGGATCGGCCCCAGCGTCATGCCGAGGGGTTCGACGCACTCGAGCAGCTCGCCGAGCCCCTTCGCCACCGCTTTGCCGGAGCGGAAGTCCACGTGCCCCGGATACCGGACAGCGAACTGGAATCCGGAGGGAACCGCCGCGGCCCACGAGGCGAGGATATCGGGGCCGGGCAACTTCGGAGGCGCAAGCTCCACGCCGGAGAGCTGCGACGAGTAGTACGCGAGCATCTGCAAGGGCGTGAGCCCCGCGGGATACGCTCTGCCGGCCCACTCGCGATAGGAGAAGCCAGTCGTTCCAATGCGTGCTTCCGCCAGCATGGCGGGAAGTTAGGCATTCAGGGCCCGGGTGCGACCGGAGCGCCTGCCCGGACGGCCGCCTGGCGAGAGCGGGAACCAGCCGTGCGCCAGGTCGTCTACTCGCCGGCGGCGGGCGTTTCCGAGCCCGCGGCTGCGGGCGGAGCGGCTGCCGCGGGGGGCGGTGCAGCCGGAGCCGCCGGCTTGCGCGCCGGGCGCCGCTTCTGGGCCGCGGAACCGCCGGCCTTGGCCTCCGCCTTGCGGCGCTTCATGCGCTGCTTGTACTGCTTCCGGCGGCGGTTGATCAGCCGGATGTGCTTGCTCTTCGAACGCGCCATTTCTCTCCCCGATGAGATGCTCCGGTCTGCAAAGGCGGCGCACTCTACAGGCGGAGGCGGGGGCTTGTCACCGCGTTCCGCTACGGGAGCGGTCGGCCGGGCCTTGCCCGTCGGCCGCGGGAGGCTCCGGCAGGGGGACGTTCATCATGCCCTCCGCCCCGCGGACCGCGCTCGGCGGCGCCTCCGCGATGGTGGGCTCGTCGGCCGGCTCGTGGGTCTCGTGCGGCGGAATCGGCGCCGGAGGCTGGATGGGCGGCTTGGGGGTCTTGGGCCGCAGCTTCCAGCGGTCGAGAAGCTCCTTCACCTCGCCGAGCGGCAGCGCGGGCGCGTAGTTGTTGTTCGCCCCGATCATGTCCCGCGACATGCACAGCGAGTTGAGGATGGCCTCCTCCGTCGCCTCGATGGCCGCCTCGTAGATGGGGTTGATCCGCTGGTCGAGGAGGATCTTCATGTGGTGGATCATCTTCGGCGTCGTGCGCGGCACCTTGTTCGCGGTGGAGAACGCCAGGATGATCTCGCCGGAGCCGTGGGCGGCGATGCTGCCCGCCCTGCCGATCCCGAGCGCGACGCGCTTGGAGACGCGCCCCAGCTGGTGGCTCGAGAGCGGCGCGTCGGTGGCGAGGACCGCGATGATGCTCCCGTAGGAGGTCGACCGGTGGGGGATGTCCTTGTACTGGTCGAGAAGGATGGGCCCCACGGGAAAGCCTGCGATGCGCAGGTCCCGCATGTGGCCGAAGTTGTTCATCACCAGCACCCCGACCGTATAGCCGCCGAGCGCGGGCTGGAGCTTGCGGCTGGAGGTGCCGATGCCCGCCTTGAAATCGCAGCAAATCATCCCGGTGCCGCCGCCCACCGATCCCTCGGCGACGGGGCCGTCGCTCGCCGTCTGGATGGCCTCGTAGACGTTCTCGGGCGCGACGTGCCGCCCGGCGGAATCGTTCAGCCAGGAATCGTCGCATTCGCCGACGAGCGGAATGAGTACGTCGTGCTCGCCGCCGATCCCGGGATAGTGCTCGATCATCCAGCGCACCGCCGAGTCGCTCACCTGGCCGACCGAGAGCGTGGTGGTGAGGAAGACCGGAGTCTCGACGAGCCCCCACTCGATGAGCTGGGTCATCCCCGACACTTCGCCGGCGCCGTTCAAGACGAACCCGCCGCCCACCGCGCGCTGGTCGAAGATGTTCTCGTTGGGGAGGATGGCGGTGACGCCGGTGCGGACCGGACCCTTCCCGCGCCGCAGCGGTCCGGCGCCGCGGATGATGGTGGAGTGCCCTACCCGCACGCCCTCGACGTCGGTGATGGAGTTCCAGCGTCCCGGGCGGAAACGCCCGAGCGGCACGCCCAGTTCGCGGGCGCGGAACCTCGCCTCCGTGTTGGGCTGCACCTCTAGTGGAATATCCGACGGGAGGGCCCGCCGCCACGGGTGTGCCCCAACCAGGCGCAAATCGTCGACTTTGCGAAAGTTGGCGCCTGAAGTTTTGCAAGCGCCGACGCGCACGTCAGCTGCGGAGCTGGGGCTCCTGCTTCTGCTCTTCGGGCGAGGAAGCCGCGGCTCCGCCGTTGGGCGGCGTCGCGCCACCGCGCTCCGACTCGCGCCGCTCGCGCTCCCGCTCCTTGTAACGGCGGATCGCGCCGGACAAGATTTCCGAGATGAGCGCCGGATATTCGAGGCCCGCCGCCTTGGCGATGAGCACCAGGTCGCTCCAGCCCGGCGTCAGGCCGGGCAGCGGATTGCACTCGAGGAAATAGACCCGGCCCTGCAAGTCCATGCGGAAGTCGACCCGGGCGACGTCGCGGCACCCGAGGGCGATGAAACATTCGCGGGCCGCGCGCTCGAGGGCCTTGAGTTGCCCCGGCTCGAGCTGCGCCGGGACGTCGTAGCGGATCTTGCTCGACCAATCCTGCTTGTACTCGAACGAGTAGACGGGATGCGCCTCTTTGGCGAGGAACACCACCTCCATCGGCGGCAATACTTTTGGCCTGCGCTCGCCGAGAAGACCGACGGTGAACTCGCGCCCGGCGATGTAGTCCTCGACCAGGGCGGGCTGATCGTACTTGGCGATCATCTCCCGCGCCGCCTCGCGCAATTCCGCCTCGGTATCGACGACGCTCGTGCGGTGAACGCCCTTCGACGACCCTTCCGCGTTCGGCTTCACGATGAGCGGGAACTTGAGGTCGCGGGGAAGCCGCTCCTTCCCGGTGGTGAGGGTCATGAAATTGGGGGTGAGGATCCCGTGCTGGCGGACGATGCGCTTGGCGATCGCCTTGTCGAGGGCGATGGAGAGCGCGGTGGGATCCGATCCCGAATAGGGGATGTCGAGAAGCTCGAGGAGCGCCGGCACCACCGCTTCGCGATTCCGCCCCTTGATCCCTTCCGCCATGTTGAAGACCACGTCGACCGGCGTGGCCGCGAGGACGGTGGGAAGCTCGGTGGTCGCCTCGAGGTCGATCACCTCGTGGCCGGCCGCGGCGATGGCCTCGCGTACCGCCTGGATGGTCTGCGGCGGATCGTACTCCGCCTCCTCGTCCTTGCGGCCGTCGATCTCCGGCTTGATGCGCTTCACGTTGAAGGTGAAGCCGACCCGCAGGGGCCCCGTCTTGCGCGGCGGCCGGTTCCGCCGCTTGCCGGGATCGTGCAGTCCCCAGCGCAGGGCGGCGCTCTCGATCACCTTGGCGAGGACGCCGTCGGTGTGGAGCCCTTCCAGCGCCGCGGCGGCGTAGATTCCTGCCCCGGGCTCCAGGCTGGGCAGCGCGTTGATCTCGATGAAGTAGACCTGGCCGTCCTCGGCGATGCGGAAATCGATGCGTCCGAGGTCGCGGCACCCGAGCGCACGATAGGCCTTGCGTGCCATGTCCTGCGCCCGCTGCAGGATGTGCCCCGCGAACTGCGCGGGCGTGCGCACGTGCACCGCCTCGTGGTGCACCGATTTCAGGTCGTAGTCGTAGATGCGGTAGCGCCGCTTGGAAAGCTCCGCCTCGTCGATGACGTACTCGACCGGGGTGAGGACGCCTTGCCGCTCCGGCGCCGCCTTCTCCAGGAAGGCGACGGTGAGGTCCTTGCCGGGAATGAACTCCTCGACGAGGACTCCGGCGGGGAACCTGGCGAGCGTCTTCTCCACCAGCGCGCGGAGCCTTCCCCGCTCCTCGCACACCGAGTCCTGGGTGATGCCCTTGGAGCTGCCTTCGAAGTTGGGCTTCACGATGAGAGGAAAGCGCCAGCCGTCGAGCTTGAGATCCACGATGTCGTCGATGAACTGCCCGCGCGGCGAGATGACGCCGTGCTCGGAGAGCATCAGCTTGGTGAGCGACTTGTCGAGGGTGACGGCGAGCACCCAGGCGTCGGAGCCGGTATAGGGAAATCCGAGCTCGTCGAAGAGTGCGGGATAGAAAGCCTCGCGAAACCGGCCCCGCCGGCCCTCGGCGGTGTTGAAGATCAGCTCCGGGGAGTAGGCCTCGATGCGCGCCGCCGTCCGCGAGGCGGGGCCGCTCACCTCGATGCGCTCGACGCGATGGCCGAGCCGCTCGAGAGCGGCGGTGAGTGCGTCGATGGTCTCGCGGGAATCGAACTCTGCTTCGTCTTCGGAATCGGTCAGGCGCAGATTGTGCGTCAGGGCGATGCGCATGCTTCCTCATGAAGGCCCGCATCGGTTGCGCGCGTGCCCGGGCCGGGGCGTGGTTTGACGCGCTCTCGCGCGGCGCGCGAGGAGACCAGGGGGGCAGCCGCGGGGCTCGCGTCGCGCGGGGCAACGAGCCCGAGCCCGAGCGCGATCGATCCGTCGACGACCTGGGTAGAGGCGAGGAGATCGCCGATCCGGCGCTGGCCGAGGTCGCGCGTGAGCGGCCGCAGGGCGACGCCCGCCTCCACCGCGCAGATGACGGCAATGGCAACGATGGTTACCGCGAGCGGGTGCGGCGCGCCCAGCAACGCGGGCAACGGCGCCAGGGCGAAGACCGCATTCCGGCGCAGGCAGGCGATGATCCCCGCCGGCCGCCGGGTCTGGACCGCGATGACGCGCAGACCCACGGCGCGTTTCCCGAGCGAGCGGCCGGTGCCGAACAGCGAATCGGCGGCGAGGAGGAAGAGCAGGCAGAGAAACTCGCCGGCGCGAGGCTGCCCGCGGGGAACGAGCACGAGCGGCGCGAGCCCGATCAGCAGATCGATCGCGCGGGCCGCAGCGCGACGGCGGAAGTCGGCGGGCGGATAACTCGGAGGCTCAGCGGTCTCCACTGTCCGGCCTCCTCCATTGCCGCCGGCTGCGCGCGCCGCTCGCCATGAGCACGGCCGTCACTTTGGGGCTTGCCGGAGCTTCGATCAAGCGAGATCAGCAACCCACTTCGCGGCATCGGTCGCGCTGTACGTCAAGATCAGGTCGGCGCCCGCCCGCTTGATGCCCGTGAGCACTTCCAGGACGGCGCGGCGCTCCTCGATCCATCCGTTCTGGGCGGCCGCCTTCAGCATGGAGTACTCCCCGCTCACGTTGTAGGCCGCGACCGGGAGATCCGTCGTGCGCCGGATCTCCGAGATCACGTCCAGGTAGGCGAGCGCAGGCTTCACCATGATCAGGTCCGCGCCCTCGCCTACGTCGAGCAACGCTTCCCGCCGGGCCTCGCGGAGGTTGGAGGGATCCATCTGATAGCCGCGGCGGTCGCCTTCCTTGGGCGTGCTCTGTGCGGCGTCCCGGAAGGGACCGTAGAACGCGCTGGCATACTTCACCGCGTAGCTCATGAGGATCACGTCGGTGGCGCCGTTCTCGTCGAGCGCCCGGCGGATGGCCCCCACCCGGCCGTCCATCATGTCGCTCGGGGCGACGATGTCGGCGCCCGCCTTGGCGTAGGCCACCGCCGCGCGGGCGAGGAGCGGCAACGTCTGGTCGTTCGCCACCACCACGTGCCCCTGGGCGTCCCGCGCCAGCGGGCCGCAATGCCCGTGGTCGGTGTACTCGCAGAGGCAGACGTCGGCGGCGAGGACGAGATCGGGTACCGCGTCCTTGATGGCGCGGAGCGCGGTGCAAACGGGTCCCTGCGGGTCCCAGGCGGCGGTGCCCTGGGCGTCCTTTGCGTCGGGGATGCCGAAGAGGATCGCGGAGCGGACGCCGGCCTCCCGGGCGGCCTTCGCTTCGGCGACGACCAGGTCGACGGAAAGCTGCGCGACTCCGGGCATCGAAGGGATGGGCTTCTTCACCCCTTTTCCCGAGATGGCGAAGAGGGGGAGCATGAGGTCGGACGGCTCGATGCGCGTCTCGCGAACGATCGAGCGGAGTGCGGCGGTGCGGCGCAAACGGCGGGGGCGGCTCTGCGGGAAGCTCATCGCCCTCAACGCTACCGCCGTCGCCCTGCTCCGGGCAATGAAACCGCCCTCAGGGCCTGAACTTGAAGCGCAGCCCGAGGGTCGCGGCGTGGTCGCGGCTCTCGATGAGGAGCGCCCGGTCCGTGCTGTTGACGATGGTCGAATTGGTGAAGGCGGCGTGCCACCGCGTGAAGTCGTATCCGACATCGATCGCCATCGACGGGGAGACATCGTAGGAGAACTGGATCCGGCCCCGGAACTCGCTCGAATCGGAGAGGTCGCCGAGGTTCGTCTGCGCGAGGTACGGAAAGGGGGCGATGGCGCCCTCGACGAAGAAACCCATCGAGATGGCGGGCAAGAGGCGGATGTCGAGCTCGAGGTTGGAGGCCACGCCGAACATGCCGATGGTGGGAACGCCCCCCGTCGGCCTTCCCCATTCGTAGCGTGTGAGCACTCCCGCTCCCGCCGTGAGGACCACTCCAGAAGTGATGCGGGTGGCGGCTCCCGCCAGGAAGCGGCCGGTGATGTCGGCGCCTGTCGATCCCAACCGCGCCTCGCTGGTCTTGAACTGCCCGCCTTCCGCCTCGACGCGCCCGAAAAACGGCTTGTTGCCGAGGAGCTGGAAGGTGAAGCGCGCGAGCCCGCGTCCCGGCTCGAAGCTTTCCGAGCCGAACTTCGAATCGCCCGTGCCGGTATCGAGCCGCACCGAGAGCACCGTCGGCTTCCAGGCGAGGAGCAACCCCGTCGGGGTCGGGTCGGGGATCTCGATGGGTATCTCGCGCACGTCGGGAGGCGGAGCGCGATCGGCCACTGCGGCCGGCGCCGCGCACAGCGCCAGGGCAAGGAGGAGCACGGAGGAACGGTACCGCAATTCACCCCTCATCGCTGACCGCCGGTGTAGGTGCCCGCCGCCCGGATCCTGCGCAGGACCTCGCGGGGAACGAGGCGCGAAACGTCGGCGCCCGAGGCGAGAAGCGTGCGCACCTCGGTGGAGGAGACCTCGGGCAGCACGGCACCGATCCCACCTTCGAACCCTCCCCGCCGGAGCTCGATGATCCGGGCGAGCTCGGTGATGCGGTCGAACCGTTTCCACTGCGACCGCTCCGCGGCGAGGTCCGACCCGACCACCAGCGCGAAGGAATGTTCCGGATGGGTCCGCCGCAGATGCTCGAGGAGATCGACGGTGCGCACCTCGCCACCGATCTCGGCCTCGATGCGCGAGACCCGCGCGCGCGGCAATCCGGCGTCCGCGATCATCGCTTCGCAAAGCTCGGCGCGGTGCTCGAAGGGCGCCGCGAGCTTCTTCCCCAACGGGTGCTGGTTCACCGGCACGAGCCACAGTTCCCCGACCGGCTCCGTGGCGAGCACATAGGTCGCGGCAAGGAGATGCCCGACGTGGGGAGGATCGAAGCTGCCGCCAAAGAGGGCGATCTCCATCGCGTCAGTAGAGCAAATACGTGGAACGCGTGCGCACGAAGGCGTCGCATTCGGCGTCCCAGGCATCGCAGAGCTGGGTGACGCTCTTGCCCGCCTCGACGCCTCGGCGGAAGGCCTCGCTGCCGGCGAGCAGATCGATGGCGGGGATGGTCTCCACGAACTCGTATTTCTCGGTCCGCCAGGCGAACTTGGCTGGATCCTGCGCGCGCGCGTGCACGATGCAGGCGACGCCGAGCCGCACTGCCTCGTTGGTGCCCTCGAGCAGGCAGAGGCCGGGGTAGACCAGCGCCGTATCGAGCGTCGGCATGTTGGGCGAAGGCAGGATCCAGGGCAGCCCGGTCTGGTCGAAGAGCATGTCGCGCAGCCAGCCGTCCATCTCGATCACGTCGAGATCGCAATCGATCCCGAATTCTCCCTTGAGGAGGAGCGCGCACTCGCCCGCGGTCAAGCCGTGCCGGGCCGCGATCGGCCACAGCCCCACGAACGACTCGAATCCCTCGTGGACGACGCCGCCTTCGACCGATGCGCCGCCGATGGGATTGGGACGGTCGAGGACGACGAAGCGCAGGCCGTTGCGCTCCGCCGCCTGCATGCAGAGGCCCATGGTGGCGAGGTACGTGTAGTACCGGCTCCCGACGTCCTGGATGTCGAAGACGAGGGCGTCGAGCGATTGCAGATGCTCGTCGCGCGGCGTGAGCGAGGCGAAATCCTGGCCATAGAGCGAATGCTCCGGAACGCCGGTGCGCGGATCGACTGTCCCGTGCACCTCCTCGAGGTACTGCACGTCGCCTCGCACGCCGTGCTCGGGACCGAAGAGCGCCGCGAGCTTCACCCCTTCGGCCTGGTGCAACAGGTCCGCGAGATGGCGCAGCTTCGCATCGACGCTCGTCGGGTTGCAGATCGCCCCGACACGCAAGCCCTTGAGCTTTCCCTCGTCGATGGCGCGGACCAGCCCGGTTTTCACCATCAGTACGCGTTCCGCGAAAGGAATCCGAAAGCGATCGTCCGCAGCAAGATGCGCAGGTCGAGGAGCAGGGACCAGTGCTCGATGTAGTAGAGGTCGTATTCGACGCGCTTGGCGATGCTGGTCTTGCCGCGCAGGCCGTGGATCTGCGCCCAGCCCGTCATCCCCGCCTTCACCATGTGGCGTAGCTGGTACCTCGGGATGCGGCGGCGGAAGCGGGCGATGAAGACGGGGCGCTCCGGACGGGGACCGACCAGGCTCATGTCGCCGATCAGCACGTTCAGCAGCTGGGGGAGCTCGTCGAGGCTGGTCCTGCGCAGGTACCCGCCGATGGGTGTCGCCCGGGGATCGGCGCGCTCGGCGAAGCGAGGGCCCGCTTCCTCGGCATCGCTCCGCATGGTGCGGAACTTGAGCATCGCGAACGGTTTCCCGTCGAGGCCGACCCGTTCCTGCCGGTAGAGGATGGGGCCCCGCGAAGTCAGCTTCACCGCCAGGGCCACGAGGACCAGCAGGGGGGAAAGGACGGCGAGGAAGACGGCGGAGAAAAGCAGATCGAAGGCGCGCTTGGCGACGGCGTTGATCCCGAGGACGCCGGCGGATTGGAGATTCACGATGGGGAGGCCGCCGAACTCTTCGAGCCCTCCGAACAAGGTGGCGTACTGGTAGACGTCGGGAACGAGCTTCACGTCCACCGTCGTGTCGGCGCAGATCTCCATGATGCGCGGCAGGTGGTGGAAGCACCGCGTGGGCAAGGCGACGAGCACCTGATCGATCTGCTGCCGGAAGAGGACTCCGCGCAGATCGCGCACCGTCCCGACGACCTCGGTGCCGTCGATCCGCGTTCCGACCCGGGCGCGGGTCAACGACAGGCAGCCCACGGGCCGGAAGCCCAGTTCACGATGGGCGTCGATCTGCGCGAGCACCTGCTTCGCGAGGCGGCCGGTGCCGAGGACCAGCACGTAGCGCAGGTTGTAGCCGCGCCGACGCAGCGCTCGGAGGGCTTCCTTGAAGAGGGACCTGGTCGCGCCGACGCCCAAGAAGGCGAGCACGGTGAAGATGACGAGAGCGCCGCGTGAATAGCGATCCTGCCGGAAGAAATAGGTGACGGTGACGAGGAGAATCCCGCCGAGGGCCGTTGCCTTGAAGACGCCGAATACCTCGTCGACCGCGGTGCTCTGGCGCTGGGCGCGGTACAGCCCGACGCTGCGCAGGCAGAGCGGCCAGAGGATGCAGGCGAGGATGCCGACCGTTAGCGTCTCCCCGCGCGGCGGGATCTCCGGATAGGGGAAGACCTCCGGGAAGCCGAAGCGCAGCGCATGGGCGATCGCGAAGGCCGCCGCCACCACCAGCACGTCGAGCACTACCCGGAGCGCCGTGAAGATCTGGTGGTGCCGCTTGAACATGGGGCGCCCGGGAAGTACCGGGAAAGGACCCACGGCGCAAGGTTGCGCTCACTCTCCGCGGAAGGGCGGTGGAACCGTGACTCAGCCCTCGTCGGGAACGACGTCGAGCTCGAGGAGGGTCCCGTTTCGCAAAACCTTGGCGGGGAGGCGGCGTCCGATGGAGGAGGCGTCGAGCACCCGGTGCACATCGTCCACGCTCTTCACCGCCTTGCCGTCGAGGAAGACGAGGACGTCGCCCGGGCGCAGATCCGCCTTCGTGGCCGGCCGGCCTGCCTGGACCTCCATGATTTCCACACCGGTCCCGGCGGCGATCTCGAACTTGCGCGCGCTGCGCTTCGGCAAGGGCCGTACCTGCGCCGCGACACCGAGGAAGCCGCGCCGGACCCTGCCGACCGTCATGAGCTGGCCGATGACCCAGCGCGCGGTATCGACCGGAACGGCGAAGGACAATCCCTGCGCGCCGAGGATGATCATGGTGTTGATGCCGACCACGCGCGCCCGGCTGTCCACCAGCGGCCCGCCAGAATTGCCGGGATTGAGCGCCACGTCCGTCTGCAGGACGGGATCGATGAGGCGGCCATCCTGGGCCCGCATGGTGCGGCCGAGGGCGCTGATGACGCCCGCCGAGACGGTGCTGCTGAAGCCGAGCGGATTGCCGATGGCGACGACCAGCTGTCCGACGCGGAGATCCTGGGAGGTTCCCAGCTCCGCGTGCGGCAGCTTGGTGCCTTCGACGCGGACCACGGCCAGATCCGTCGCCGGATCCGCTCCGACGAGCGATCCGACGAGGTCGGCGCCGTCGGTGAGCGTGACGCGCAGGTCGCGGGCGCGCTCGACCACGTGGGCGTTGGTGAGGATGTAGCCGTCCGGGGCGAAGATGACCCCGGAGCCGCCGCCGCGCTGTCCGCGGCGGTTGCGGGCCGCGATCCCGACCACGGCCGGCCCGACCCGCTCGACCACGCGGACGACCGCCTCGGAGTAGGCGTCGAGGAGGCGCGAATCATCTGCCGGCACCGGCGCGGGTGGGCGATCTTGTTCGGCAGGAGAACGATCGTTCGGATCGAGGACGGCCAGGGCGCGGGGCTTCATGGCGGGCGAAAGTGCGCACCGGATCGGCCGTGTCAAGCGAGGCGCGCGAGCGTCTCCCGCATCTCGCGCTCGAATCGGGGCGCGGCGAATCGCTCCGCGTGCTCGCGAATCCAAGCAGGATCGAAGTCCCGCTGCAGGCGGTCGATCTCCTCGATCCCCGCAATGAGGGAGTCGACCGTCGGCTCGTCGAAGAAGACGCCGCTCTTCTCCGGCACGACCGTTTCCAGCGCGCCTCCTCGCGCCAGAGCAAGAACAGGCCTTCCGGCCGCCTGCGCCTCGACCGGGGCGATGCCGAAATCCTCCTCGCACGGCAAGACGAAGAAGGAGGCGCGCGCATACAGCGCGGCAAGGTCCGCGTGCGGAACGCTGCCGAGGAACCGCACGCTGGGACCAGCCATCGCCTCGAGCCGCTTGCGCCCCGGACCATCGCCGGCGACGAGGAGGCGCCGGCCCAGACGTGCAAACGATTGCACCGCCAGCTCGACCCGCTTGTAGGGCACCAGCGCGGTGACGACGAGCGCGTAACCGTGCGGCCCCTTCTCTTCGTCTGCCCTTGCCGAAATAGACGTCGAACTGGTCCCACACGTAGCGCATCGGCGTGTGCACGTAGCTGACGTGGCGCGCCCCCTCTGCCGCCTGCGCGCCCTTCGCGACGGCATGGCTGGTCGAGACGACCAGGTCGTAGGAACGGAGGTCGAGCGACTCGATGGCCGCAGGAAAGAGCGGGAGGTAATTGCGGTAGCGCGTGTGCGCGAAGGGAAGGCGCTGGAGGAAGCTCGTCGTGATGCGGTGGCTCTCGATGATCGGGCCGCAGGTTCCCGGCACGTGCAGGAGCGTGAAGATGTCCGCGTCCGGGTAGATGCGGCAGAGGACCTCGAGGACGCGCTCGCCGCCGCGCAGCCCGGTGAGCCAGTCGTGCACGAGCGCGACGCGCTTCACGCGAGGGCCTCGCGGTAGACGCGCAGATGCTCGCTCGCGCTGCGCTCCCAGGTGAATGTCGATGCGCGGGCGGGGCCGCGGCGCGAAAGGTCCGCGCGCACGGTCTGGTCGTCGAGCGCGCGCTCGAGGGCGGCGGCGAGCGCCGCGGGATCGGCTCGCCTGGCGTGGAGGGCGGCGCCCCCGGCTACCTCGACCAGGGCCGGATCGTCGCTCGCGACGCAGGGAACGCCGCAGGCCATCGCTTCCAGCAGGGGCAGTCCGAATCCCTCGTAGCGGGAGGGATAGCAGCATGCCGCGGCACCTCGGAGGAGCGCGGGGAGATCGGCGTCGGGAACGTAGCCGAGGAGAGTCGCGTCGCGGAGGTCGGGCGCGCCCCTCTCCCGGGGACCCGCCAGGAGGAGGTCGTGCTCGCGGCGCAGTCGTTCCGGTAGCGCCGAGAAGGCATCGAGGAGCGTGTCGAGGCCTTTGCGCGCGTTGAGCGCGCCCACGTAAAGAACATAGGCGCGGCGCCAGGGACGGCGCGCGCCGTCCGGGGTGAAGGCTGGTCCCACGCCGTGGGGAATGGCCCGGATGCGATCGCGGGAAAGACCGAGCAGCTCGACGGCTTCCCGGGCGATGGCTTCGGTCGGCGTGACGATGCGCGCAGCACGGCCAGCGCCCTCGCGCAAGGCGCGGGCGAAATGACGCGCGCGCGCGGGTTCCTGCGTCTCGGGAAAACGGATGGTGGACAGGTCGTGGATGGTGACGACTACCGGCCCGCGGAAACGGGGGGCCGCGTGATTGGTCTCGTGATAGAGGCTCAGGTCCCGGCGCGCGGCGAGCGTAGCTGAGCGGGCGGCCTGCGCGAGATCGTAGGAGGCGGGAAGCCGCTTCACGAAGGCGCGGACGAGGGATGTGGCGCGAACCAGGGCGCCATTGGGGCTTTGGACCGCCGCCCGCGGTGCGAAGAGGGCGATACAGCGCAGATCGGGCACTGGGTGGGCAGCGAGCGACTCGAGGAGGCCGGCGATGTACCGTCCCACCCCGGTGCGAGGGGCGAGGAGCGGCGCGGCGTTGATCCCGACGGAGAGCAAGGGCGGAGGATCTAACACGTAGATGAAGGCCCCCAAGATTCACGCCATCGTCGTCACCCATCGCGGGGCAGACATGCTTCCGGCCTGTTTGCGGGCGCTGGAGGCGGACGTGCGGCAGGGGGCGGCCGAGGTCGAGATCGTGGTGGTCGACAACGCGTCCACCGATGGCACCGAGTCGATCCTCCGAGCCGACTTCCCGCAAGCGACCGTGCTGCGCCTGCCCGAGAATGCCGGGTATGGGCGCGCCAACAACGTCGCGCTCCGCCGGGCGCTGGCCGCGGGCGCCGATTACGCGGCGCTCGTCAACGACGACGTCGAGGTCCGTCCGGGCTGGCTCTCTGCGCTCGTTCAGGCGGCCACCCTCCATCCGGAGGCGGGCCTCTTGAACGGCACCCTGGTGTTCCGGGGCGAGGACCGGGTGAACTCCACCGGCCTCGTCATCGACCGCCTGGGACGCGCTCGGGACCGCGATTTCGGAGTTCCCCTCGCCGACCTTCGCCGCGAGGAGGGCCCCGTCGAGGGCGCGAGCGGCGGTGCCCTGCTGATGCGGTCGGCCTTGCTCCTGCGCATCGGCGTGTTCGACCCGGCATACTTCGCCTACTACGAGGACGTGGACCTTTCGCTGCGCGCGCGGCGCGCGGGATCGATCTGCTGGTACGTGCCGGGGGCGGTCGCGGACCATCGATTCGCGTCGACGGTGGGGGCGGGATCCGCGCGGCAGCGCTATCTGCTCGGCCGGGGCCACCTCCGTACCCTGGCCCTCCACCAGCCCGCCTTTCGCGCCGTGGCGCTGGTCCCGCTCACGGCCGCCTTCCGGCTCGCGGTGAAATCGCCGCTGGAGCTTCTGCGAGGACGCCCCGACCTCGCTGCCGCCGAGGCGCGCGCCGGGATCGACGGCGCCCGCGCGGCATTGCTCGCCCTGCCCATCCGCGTCCGGGCGGGAATCCCGCGAGGGGCAGAACCGCGCTGATCCGTCAGCGGCGGTAGATGATGACCGCCGCCGTCGCTGCCCATCCTGCGAGGGCGAGGAGCAACCCCGGATCCCGCGCCAGCACGTTGCCCGGATCGCCCCCGGCCCCCCGGCGCACGACCAGCTCGTGGTACCGGAACAGCGCGTAGACGACGAACGGCAGCGTGTAGAGCAGGTCGGTGGTCCCGAAATGCTCCACGGTGCGCTGCGACTGCGTATAGAGCGCGTAGGAGACGATGGTCGCGCCGGTCAGCGCGACCAGCCACCCGTCGAGGAGCGGTACCGTATAGCGAGCCAGCGCCGGCCGATGCTGCTCCGCCTCCTCGCCCAGGAGCGAAAGCTCCGCCCGTCGCTTGGCGATGGCGAGATAGAGCGCAAGCAGGAAGGTGCAGCAGAGGAGCCAGGGGGAGATCTCGACCGGAAGCGCGGCTGCCCCCGCGGCGGCGCGCAGGACGAATCCGGCGGCCACGATCATCACGTCGAGGACGTGAACCCGCTTGAGGCCGGCCGTGTAGAGCAGGCTCGAGAGGAGGTACGCGAGGACGATCCACAACAGGGGCCGCGAGAGCGCAGCGCTCCCCACCACCGCAGCGAGCGCGGCGACGACCGCGGTCGCGATCGCCGGTCTCGTGCCGAGGCGCCCAGAGGCGATCGGCCGCGCGCGCTTCATCGGATGGAGCGCGTCCTGGTCGCGATCGGCGACGTCGTTGGCGAGATACACGGCACTCGCCGCCGCGCAGAAGATGGCGAAGGCCAGAAGGGAGCGCAGCACCGCCGCTCGCTCGAACAGCTGACCGCCGAAGAGGAGCCCCGCGAAGACGAACGCGTTCTTGGTCCACTGCCGCGGACGCAACGCCTCGAAGAGCGGCGATCGCGGCAAGGGGATCACGCCTCGATCGCGGGTCCGGGCACAGGTCCCCGAGCAAGCTCGCGGTAGCGCGCCCAGGCTCCGTCGACGGCTCCATCGAAGGCGAGCCTTCCATGGTGCAGCACCGCGGCGCGCGGGCAGAGCTCGCGGGCCGCCTCGAACGAGTGCGAGACGAAGAGGAAGGCGAAGGCGACGATGCGATCGAACTTGGACTCCATCTGCTTGCGCGTGAAGCCGAGCAGCGCGCCGTTGAGGAACACGTTGTCGTGGCCGCTCAGCTCCGGATCGAACCCCGCGCCGAGCTCGATCATCGGGCTCAGCCGCCCCTGGGTCGCGAGCGCGCCTTCGCTCGGTTGCAGCACGCCGGCAATGGTCTTGAGCAGCGTGCTCTTCCCCGAGCCGTTGTGACCGACGAGGGCGAGCGCCTCCCCGGGCGCGACCTCGAGCGAGACGTGGCGCAGCGCCCAGAAAGTCTCCGCGCCGCGAAGGTGGCGGAACCGGTTGGCCACCGCTTCCTTGAGCGTGGAGACCTTCTCCCGGTAGAGCCGGTAGGCGATGCCGACGTCCTGGGCGGTGATCTGTCCGTCGCGCATCAGAAGTGATGGATGTGCCGCGGCTCGAGCCGCACGAAGACGCCGTAGCCGAGGAGCAGCATGGCAACGGCGCAGCCGCAGGCGATCCCCAAGCTGGAGAGCGACGGGATGCGTCCGTAGTAGACGGGGTCGCGGAACAGCGGGAGGAGATAGCTCATCGGGTTGAGCCGCAATTCCAGCCGGAAGAGCCGGAACCACCAGCTGTCGCGGCTGCCCAGCTGCGCGACGTCGTAGAGGATGGGCGACAGATAGAGCAACACCTGGAGAAGCACCTCGGTGAGATGGCGCACATCCCGGAAGAACACGGTGGCGCTGGCGAGAAGGAGCGTCGCCCCGGCGGTGAAGAGCGTCAGCACGGCGATTCCTACCGGCAGGAAGAGGAGCGCCGCCGTGAAGCGCTGCCGGATGGCGAGCATCATGACGAAGAGCGGCACCAGCGAGAGGCCGAGGTTCACCAGGTTCGATCCGACCACCGAGATGGGAAACACCGCCTGCGGCACCCGCACCTTGCGCACCAGCTCCTGGTTCACCAGCACCGACATGAGCCCCTGCAACAGCGCGGTCGAGAAGTAGATCCAGGGCAACAGTCCCGCGAGCAGGAAGATGGCGAAGTTGGGCAGCGCGGCGGGCATGATGGTGGTGAAGACCACCGCGTACACGACCATCAGGAGCAGCGGATTGAGCATCGTCCACAGGACGCCGAGGACGCTGCGCTTGTAGCGGACCTTCAGCTCGCGCGCGACGAGGAGGAAGACGAGCTGGCGGAAGCTCCACAGCTCGGCCAGGCGCGACGGCTTCTTCTTGACCTCGATGAGCGGAGGGGCGGCCACCGCCGGCACCACTGCTCGTTCCGCGGCCTGTGTCACCGGACGCGCTCGCGGGCGAAACGCTCCAGCTGCGCGCTCAGGTCGAGCGGAACGGCTGACCCGAGGAGTCGGCGGATCTTGTCCACCCGCAGGCTCGAGTTGCGGGGCCGCGGGGCGGCCAGCGCCACCGACGAGAGGGGCACGCCCACCACCAGGCCCTCGTTCGCGCCCAAGGTGCGGGCGAGCGCGCGGGCGAAATCGAACCGGGTGACCGCGCTCCCGCCGGCGCAATGCCACACGCCTTTCTCCCCGCTTCGCAAGAGCCCGATCACCATCTCCGCGGCGTTGTCGGCGAGCGTCGGGGAGACCGTCTGATCGGAGAACGCCTTCACTTCCTTGCCGGCGAGGAGCGCCTCCGCGGCGCTGCCGGCGAACGTCCGCTTCGATCCCTTCCTCGCGCTGTAGACGACGGCGACGCGGGCGACGGCGACATCCACGCCGAGCAGGAGCGCCGCTTCCTCGCCGGCGCGTTTGGTGCGGGCGTAGGTCCCCCGGGGGTTGGGCCGATCCTCCTCCACATAGCTTCGTCCCGCTTCTCCGTCGAAGACGTAGTCGGTGGAGAGCGCGACCAGGCGCGCCCCGACGGCGCGGGCAGCCATCGCCGCTTCCGCGGTGGCGGAGACGTTCGCGGTCCAGGCCTGGAGCGGATCGGCCTCGCACGCATCCACGTCGGTCATCGCGCCGCAGTGGACGATGGCGGCTGGACCCGAGCGCTCGATCGCGTCGCGCAGGGAGCCCGCGCGTGCCAGGTCCGTCTCCACGTATTCGACGCCGGGCAGATCGGCGATCGCTTCCCGCCGCGCGCCCCGGCCGGTGGCGATGACGGGCTGCCCCGCCTGCGCGAGCCGCGCGACGACGCGGCTTCCCGTAAGGCCGTTCGCGCCGGTGACCAGCACCGTCGATCGGGGCCCGAAGCTCATCCACGCTCCCCGTAGTTCTTCTCGTAGTACGTCCGGTACTCGCCGGTTCGCACCCGCTCCCACCAGCCGCGATTGTCGAGATACCACGCAACGGTGCGTTCCAGCCCGTCGGCGAAGGCGATCCGCGGCGCCCAGCCGAGCTCGGAGCGCGCTTTCCCCGCTTCGATGGCGTAACGCCGGTCGTGGCCCGGGCGATCCTTCACGTGCTCGATGAGCGATTCCGGCTTGCGGAGCACGGCGAGGATCTTGCGCACGATGTGCAGATTGGGCCACTCGTTGTCGGACCCGACGTTATAGGTCTCTCCGGGCCTGCCCCTCTCCAGCGCGGCGAGCAAGGCGGCGCAGTGGTCCTCTACATGGATCCAGTCGCGGACCTGCATCCCGTCGCCGTAGACGGGGAGCGGCTTCCCTTCCAGCGCGTTGGCGATCATCAGCGGGATCAGCTTCTCCGGAAACTGGTAGGGACCGTAATTATTCGAGCAGCGCGTCGTCACCACGTCCATCCCGAACGTATGCCGGTATCCGTGCACGAGGAGATCGGCCGCGGCCTTGGAAGCGGAGTACGGCGAGGAAGGTCGCAGCGGCGAGCTCTCCGTGAATCGTCCGGCAGGTCCCAAAGACCCGTAGACCTCGTCGGTGCTCACCTGCAGGAAGCGTTTCACCTTGCAGATCCGCGCCACGTCGAGCAGCGCTTGCGTTCCGGCCACGTTGGTTTCCACGAAGATGGCGGGGCCGAGGATGCTGCGGTCCACGTGGCTCTCGGCGGCCAGATTGAGGATGGCTTCGATGCCGTGCTCGAGGCAGAGACGCTCGACCAGTCGCGTGTCCGCGATGTCGCCGCGCACGAAGAGGTGACGCTTGTCGTCCTGGAGATCGGCGAGCGATTCCAGGTTCCCGGCGTAGGTGAGCTTGTCGAGATTGATGACCGCCCACCGCGGACGCTCGCGCAGGATGTGTCGGACGAGGTTCGAGCCGATGAAGCCCGCGCCGCCCGTGACGAGCACGGCGGTGCGCGCCCCGCCCTCCACTATCGATCTCCCGCGCCGTGCGGGCCGGCGCTCCCGCGCTCCGCCTCGACCGCGTTCTGCGCCCGTCCGGTCACCAGCTCGTGGGCCGCGTGGAGCGACTCGAAGGTGCCGGCGTCGGTCCACCAGCCCGCCAGGCGATCGCACTGCAATGTCCCGGCCAGCAGGTAATGGTTGTTCACGTCGGTGATCTCGAGTTCGCCGCGGCGGGAGGGCTTGAGGCTCTTGATGATGGAGAAGACGTCGGCGTCGTAGAAATAGACGCCGACCACCGCGAGATCGCTCTTCGGCTCGGCGGGCTTCTCCACGATGCGAATCACGCGCGACCCTTCCACCTCGGCGACGCCGTACCGCTGCGGATCGTGCACGGACTTGAGGATGAGACGCGCGCCGCGGCCCTGGGCTTCGAAGGCATCCACGAAGCGGCGGAGGGGATCCTGGAAGACGTTGTCGCCGAGGATGACGCACATCGGATCGCGCCCCGCGAAGCATTCCGCAAGGCCGAGCGCCTGCGCGATCCCGCCCGCCTCGTCCTGGACCTTGTAGGTGAAGCGGCAGCCGAAGTCCTTGCCGGAGCCGAGCAGGTTGACGACGTCGCCCATGTGCTCGACGCCGGTGACGACCAGGATCTCGTCGATTCCGGCCTCGATGAGCTTCTTGACGGGATGGAAGATCATCGGCTCGCGGCCGACAGGCAACAGGTGCTTGTTGGTCACCTTGGTGAGCGGAAACAGGCGCGACCCGGTTCCGCCGGCGAGGATGATGCCCTTCATCGCGGCTCCTTGAACGGCGCGCGTTGTATCACGCCCGTAGCAGCGTCAGCGCGGCAATCAGCGCGCTGAGCAGGCCGGGGATCGCCGCGGCGATCCACGGCTCGAGCGCGCCGGAGACCGCGATCGCGTGCGCGATGACGGAGGCCGCCCAGAGGACCATCGAGAGGCCCATGCCCAGGGCCACCGCCCCGGCCAGCGGCATGCGCCGCCGGGGCCGTTGCAGCTTCAACGTCAGACCGAGCGCGGCGAGCGCGGCGGGGATCACGTGAACTGGCGTCGCGGCCCGCTCGGTGAGCGCGGCCTCGTATTCTCTCGCGCGCTGGCCTCCTTGATGCGGCGGGCGAGGCGGAAGGGAGGCTCGATCTCGAGGATGGTGGCAGGTTCCCACCCTCCGTCGCGCCCGGCGCCCAGATGGTACATGCGGGCGATCGAAGGTTCCGGCGTGCCCGTCGCCGGCGAAGCCGGCTCCTCCGTCTGCCCCCGCAGCCAGCTCGTTCCCGAGTGGTAGGAGGCCCAGTCTCCCCAGCGCTGGAACCGCTTGACCTGGATCTCCTCGGCGCGCGCGTCCGCCTGCACCACCACGCGCTCGCCGAGAAAGAACAGGAAGCAGCCGGAGACGAGACCCACGAACGCCACCGGGGCCGCCAGCCTGCGCGGGCGGACCCCGAGGGCGTAAAGAGCGGTCAATTCGCCGCGCCGGGAAAGCAGCGTGGCGAAGAGCGCGGAGGCGATGATCAGGGCCGCCGGGGCCAGCTGGTAGCCGACCACGGCCGCCTTGTTCCAGTACAGCTCGAGCACCGCCTTCCCCCAGGCGCGGCCGGAGAACTGGTGCGCGCGGTCGGCGAAGTCCACCGCCAGGTAGAGGAGCACCACGCCGCCGAGCGTGGCCACGAAGATGCGGACCAGCTGGCGGGCGATGTAGCGATCGAGGAGCCCGAACGCGCGCGGACTCACTCCGTCCCCGCGATGTCGCGGCGCATCTGCGCGCCGGCGAGCTCGATGCGGCCCGCGGCTCCGTACGCGCGGCGTCTCGCCTCTTCCGGTCCTTCTCCGAGCGCGGCGACGGTGAGCACCCGGCCACCCGCGCTGACGATCCGTCCGTCCTGCGCGCGCGTCCCGGCATGGAGCACCCACAGATCGTCGCCTTCTTCGCGGGCGAGCAGATCGAGACCGCGGATCTCATCTCCCGCGCGGGGCGTCCCGGGATAGCCGGCGGCCGCAATCACCACCGCGACCGCCGTTCGGGGATCCCACGAGGCGCGCACTCCCGACAGATCGCGGCGGGCGGCGGCGGAGAAGAGCGGGAGGGGATCCGATCTCAGCCGTATCAAGATCGCTTGCGCTTCGGGATCGCCCAGCCGGCAGTTGAACTCCAGCACCGAAAGGCCGCCGCGGGTGAGCATGAGCCCCGCGTAGAGGGCGCCGACGAAGGGAATACCTCGCGCGGCCATTTCCCGCAGCGTCGGCTCGATCACCGTACGCAGCACCTCGTCGACGATCGCGGAGCCGGCGTCCGGAGGCGAGCAGATGGCGCCCATCCCACCGGTGTTGGGGCCCCGGTCGCCGTCGAGGAGCCGTTTGTGATCCCGGGCGGGGGGGAGCGCTACGGCGCGTTCGCCGTCGCAAACCGCGATGACCGACAGCTCGCGGCCTTCCAGCCGATCCTCGACCAGGAGCCGGACGGCGCCGGAGCTCGACCCCGCGGCCCACAGCTCGTCGATGGCCCGCGCCGCCTGCGCCGCGTCGTCGCAAACCACCACGCCCTTCCCCGCCGCAAGCCCGTCGAGCTTCACTACGCAAGGCCCCCGCGCGTGGCGCTTCGCTGCGGCGGGATCGTCGAAGACGGCGGCGCCCGCGGTCTTGACCGAGGCCTTCTCCATCACCTCCTTGGCGAAGGCCTTCGAGGACTCGATCCGTGCGGCGGCGGCGCTCGGTCCGAAGCAGGGGACCCCGGCCGCGGCGAGGCGGTCCGCGAGCCCCTCGGCGAGAGGCGCTTCGGGTCCGACCACCGCCAGATCCGGCTTCTCGGCGACGGTGGCGCGGGCGAGGGCTTCCGCTCCGCCGCCCGAGGGAACGCAGCGTGTCTCACGGGCGATGCCGGCGTTCCCGGGAATGGCGACGACCTCGCGCGGCTCGCCGCGCCCGCCGCGCAGCAGCGCCCGGACGAGGGCGTGCTCGCGCGCGCCGCTTCCGATGACCGCTACCTTCCGCATCTCAGTGCCGGAAATGCCGCGCGTCGGTGAAGACCATGGCGATTCCCAGAGCGTCGGCGGCGGCGATCACCTCCGCGTCGCGCACCGACCCGCCCGGCTGCGCGACCGCCGCGACGCCCGCCCTGGCGGCCTCCTCGATCCCGTCGGGAAAGGGAAAGAACGCGTCCGAGCCGAGCGCGGATCCCTTGGCGCGCTCGCCTGCCCTCTGCGCCGCGAGGCGCACGGAGTCGACGCGGTTCGTCTGGCCCATGCCCATGCCCACGGTCACGTCCTTGTGCGCGAGCGCGATGGCGTTCGACTTCAGGTGCTTGACGACGATCCAGGCGAACTGCAGCGCCTCCATCTCCTCCGGGCTCGGCTGCCTGCGCGTCACGACGCGCCACTTCTGCGGATCCGCGCGGAGCAGGTCGCGCGTCTGCATGAGCAGACCGCCCGGGATCGAGCGCAGCTCGTGAGCTTCCGGCTTCCATGAGGCGCGCGCATCGGCCAGGCGAGGCAATTCCATCAGGCGGAGCGCCTTCTTCGGCCGCAGCACCTCGAGGGCCGGAGGCTCGAAACCGGGCGCAATCACCGCCTCGAGGAAGGTCTCGGCGAGCACCGCGGCGCTCGCTGCGTCTACCGGATGGCTGAGCGCGACGATCCCGCCGAAGGCGCTCACCGGATCCGCGTCGCGCGCCTTGCGATACGCTTCTTGCAGCGACCCGGCGCGGGCCGCCCCGCAGGGATTGGTGTGCTTGACGATCACCGCCGTGGCGGAGCCGCCGCACAGGTCCTTGAGCGCCTCGAGCGCGGCAGCGCCGTCGAGAAGGTTGTTGTAGCTCAGCTCCTTCCCCTGCAGCTGTTTCGCCCCTGCGAGCGTCGGTTCCTGCGGGGCGGGCGTCGAGGCGTAGAAGGCCGCGCGCTGGTGCGGGTTCTCGCCGTAGCGAAGCCCCTGCTCGAGCCGGTACTCGGGCAGACCGGGAGCGTCGGGCCAGCCTTCGCCTTCCGACTGCGAGATCTCCTGCGCGAGCCAGCTGGCGATGGCGGCGTCGTACGCCGCGGTGTGCGCGAAGGCCCGGGCTTGCAACCGCCGCCGCGTGCTGACGTGGACCTCGCGCTTCTGCTGCAATTCGGCGAGGACGGTCTTGTAGTCGGCCGGATCGACGAGCACCGTGACGTGGTCCGCGTTCTTCGCCGCCGAGCGGATCATCGAGGGGCCGCCGATGTCGATGTTCTCGATGACCTCGTCGTGCGGGAGGCCTTTCTCCACCGCCGTCCGGAACGGATAGAGGTTCACCACCACCAGGTCGATGAGCTCGATGCCTTGCGCCTTGACCTCGGCTTGATCGCTCGAGACGTCTCGCCGGGCCAGGATCGCGCCGTGGATCTTCGGGTGCAGGGTCTTGACGCGGCCGCCGAGCATCTCCTTGACGCCGGTCACGTCCTGCACGGCGCGCACCGCGATTCCCTCTTTGGTCAGGAGGTCGGCGGTGCCGCCGGTGGAGAGGATCTCGATCCCGAGCGAGGCAAGGCCCCTCGCCAGCTCGACGATGCCTGCCTTGTCGGAAACGGAAAGAAGAGCGCGCGACACGGACATGCGCGCTCTCCTACCATGGGGTCTCGCCGCCCGCACGAGGACGCGGGCGGCGCCCAGGCCCTTGCTACTTCGAGGTGCTGTCGCTCGGGGGGGTGCTGCTGCTGCTCGACTTCTGCTGCTCGGTCGTGCTGCCGGTCGGGTTCGTGCCGCTCGTGGCGTCGTTCTTCGAGCCCATCGAGCCGACCGCTTCGGGCGAACGCGCCGACTGGTCCCGCTGGCGCTTCGCGGAGCGTGCGCGGGCGATGCCCTTCTTCTTGTCCTTGCGGACCTGGTCGACGCTGCGGTCGCTCTTCGAGGTCGAGGACGCGCTGCTGTCGGCAGTCGCGCCGGAATCGCCGATCTTGGCCGACGAGTCCGAGCTCTTCGCGGAGTCCGAGCTCTTCGCCGAGATCGACGAATCGGAGCTCTTCACGGTCGCCGAGCTGTCCGAGCTCTGCGGAGTGGCCGAGTCGCTGGAGGTGGTCGCCGTCGACTTCGAGTCTTCCTTGGTACGCTGTGCGTCGCTCGTCGCCTGGTCCTTCGACGAATTGCCCAGGTTGACTTGCGCGCATCCGATCTGCGCCCAGTGGTCCGCTTCCACTTCGCGGATCACGGTGCCCCAGCGCTGCGAGGAGGCGGGAACGAGTCCGTCGTTCCGGCCCGCCTTCTGCGAGAGATAGGCGTGCGAAGGCCACAGGAGCGGGTTGGTCGCCAGCAGATCGCTGTGCGCCGCGACGCTGCAGTAGGCGACCCCCTCCACGTCGGGGACCTCGCGATTGAACCGCTCGAGCGCCGATACGGTGAGATCCGAGAGCGCGCGCACCGCCGAGGCGGGGATTCCTTTCAGCGCCAGATCGGCGACCGGCGTGCCGAGATGCGGCGTTCCGACGGTGACGAGAGAAGCGACGCGCCTTCCCAGGCCCAGGCGCGAAATCGCATAGCGCGCATCGAGCCCGCCCATGCTGTGGGCGATGAGGTTGACGCGCTCGCAGGGAAGGCTCCGGACCAGGTCGGCGAGATGCTCCGCTCGCTCGGTGACGGATCCAGTCGCGGGTACGCGAGGATGGTGGAACTCCGCTCCGAGCGACTCGAGCCCGTCGGCGATGTTGCGGAAGTAGCGGTGGCGTCGTCCGCCGAGCGCGATCTCGTCGAAACCGAGGACGCCGTGGGCGAGCACCACCGGATGCCGCAACCGGGGCGCGCGGCGCGCGGGGAGAGCCCGGCGTAGACGCCTGCGCCGGCGCGCGAAGATCCCCGCGGCAACGAGCGCCGCGAGCGCGACGGCGAGCAAGATCGTGAACTGCCAGGTCACGCTGCGATCCTACTCGCAGCGGGGGGCCTCGCGAGGTGAGCTTCGTGCGGGTCACGTCACACCTCCACGGGGTGAAGGCTACTCGTCGTCGTCGTACCGGCGCGGGACGGGTCCTCCGCCCTTCGGGACCGGCGGATTGCGCGGCTCGTCGTCGGCGATGACCCGCAGCTTGATGAGGCCGCGCGTTTCGAGCTGGCGCACGCGCTCGCGGGTGAGGTTCATGATGGCGCCCACCTCCTCGAGGGTGATGCCGCCCCGATCGGCCACGTCGAGGGCGCAAGTGTCGGCGATCTCCCACAGCTCCTTGTCGGGGAAGTTCATCTTCACCGACCCGGTGCGGGGGTTCACGTCCACGTAGAGGTTGAACTTGCAGGAGACGTAGGGACAAGGGCGGGGCCCTACGGCGCAGTCGGCGCGGACCTTGGGTCTCGTCGCCTCGAGCTCGGCGGCGAGCGCTTCGAGCTCGGGATCGAGGCCTCCCGCCGCCATCTGCTGGCGGAACTGGCGCGCCATCTCCTTGCGGCTCATGGTCCGCGCCCGCTGCCGCTCTCCGGCAGGCTCCGCGCCCTCCGGATGCTCCGGCCTTCTGGTCTCCGCGACTGGCGACGCCGGCCAGGCCGGATCCTCCCGCGGCGCACCACGATCGGGGTTGCGTTTCGCCTCGTTCATCGGTCGCCCTTTCCTGTCTCTTCCCGCGCTGTGATCTGCTGCATCGTCCGCTCCATGTCGTCGACGAACGATTTCGCCTGCCGCCTGCTGTCGGCGACGAGCCGCTCCAGTTCCTTGCGCCGCGACGGCTTCATCTCGGCGCGGTCGGCGATGGACTTGTCGAGCGCGGCGAAGATCTCGTCGAGCGATCTCTCCACGCCGTCCAGCTGTCCGCGGAAGAAGACGAACGAGCCGCGGATGTCCTCGAGGGTCATCCCCTCGTCCATGAGGGACTTGATGAGATGGATGCGGCGCGCCGCCGAAGCCGGGTAGAGCCCGCGCGAACCGCGGTGCTTGCCCTTCTCGCCCACCCGGCGGCTGCGCGGAAGCAGGCCCAGCTGGACGTACTTGCGGAAGGTGGCCTGCGCGAGCCTCACCCCTTTGGGAGCAAAAAAGTCGACGATCTGCGCGGCGGAGATCCCTTGCGGGTACTCCGTTTCCAGCCGGTCGAATTCGTCGGCCTCGCGCTGGACCATCGACACCCTGGCGGCGGATGCCGCCCTCGAAGCATCGCGCAGGGCTTCTGGCTCCTGCGACATCGAAGCGATGGTCTTGAATGGCATCGCCTGAATGCATTCACGCAAGTATCGTATCTTCAGTAGCGTGTCAACCACGTTCTCCAGGAGCGCTCCCGGAGAGCAGGAACGCTCAGTTCTGGTCATCGCCGAGATTCGATGAAGGAGGACGCACCGCGCTGCGGACGCGGATGCGCCACGGCGCATCCTGTCCTACGCGGCGTTCCGAGCCCGGCCGAGGCCGCCCAAAATTGCGTTCGGAGATAGCTTCGCATCGCCTGGCGATCGTGATTCCGGGAAGAATAGCGGGGGGGACAGGTGCCTGGGCGGGGGTGGGCAGGCCTCCCGCCGAAGCAGACGCACCGCGCTCCGGACGCGGATGCGCCACGGCGCATCCTGTTCCTCGCGCGTTCTAATGCTCCGGCGAGAGGCCTGCCCACCCCCGCCCTCCGCCACGCCCTGCCGGTTCGGACAGAACTCCACGTCGCCAGCCGATCTTGATTCCGCGAACAAACGGGACGAGGGCGCCAGCAATTCCGACGTGCCTTTCACGGGAAGAGATGTGCCGAGCGGATCCGTTGCGGGTGGTCCGAATCGGCGCTCAGGATCACCGCCTCCGGAAACACGCTCCTTGCGTCCGGCCGACGGCAGCCCCAGACGCTCCGGCTCGGCCCGTCGGACCATCGCTTCTTGACTCAGTAGTGTGGCCGGACCGGCGAGAGGCGGCGAAGGGTGGGGGTGGGCAGGCCTCTCGCCGGAGCATTAGAACGCGCGAGGAACAGGATGCGCCGTGGCGCATCCGCGTCCGGAGCGCGGTGCGTCTGCTTCGGCGGGAGGCCTGCCCACCCCCACCCAGGCACCTGTCCCTCACGCCATCATCCGCGGAACCAAGATCTCCACATGATGCGGCCGACGCGGACGGAGTGGTGCCCGGCCGGAAGCGCCAGCGTCATCGGCGCCTTACCGCGCAGCGATCCATCCACGTAGATCTGCGCGCCTCCGGGCCGGCTGGTCACTCTGAGCTCTCCCGTCGGTGCATCGGGAGGCGTGACCCTTCCGCGAAAGTAGAGACCCACGGCGGCGCCGCCGATGACGAGTCCGAGCACTGCACCAGCAATGGCCGGCCAGCGCCTCCGTCGCCGCGCGACCGCGCGAAATTGCGGACCCTCCAGCGGGCGTGGGACCGCGATACCCGCCGGGGGTTGCGAGTCGCGACGCGCAACGCCCGTCGCGCGGCTGTGACGAAGCGCTTCCGGCGCCGCCCGCTGGAGCCAGGCCGCAAGCTCCGCCTCCGGAGCACGCGGCAGCGGGCAGGCATGACCGAGCGCGAAGGCCAGCTCCGCGGCCGTCTGGTACCGGTCCTCGGGCCCCGGCCGGGTCGCCTTCTCGATCACTTCGCGCAGGCCCGGCCCACAGTCGGGACCCACCGCCTCGGCCAGCACCTTGCCGAGCGCGTAGATGTCGGTCGCGGGCGTGACGGAGTCGCCTTTCTCCTGCTCCGGCGCCATGTAGCCGCGCTTGCCCTTCGGCGCACACCCCGGATCGGTGATCTCGGTATTGCCTCGCGCCCGGGCGACCCCGAAGTCGCCGAGATACACGGCCCCCGACCTGGAGATGAGGACGTTGTCGGAAGCGATGTCGCGATGCACGAGATGGAGCGGCTTCCCGTCGCGATCGCAGGCGTTGTGGGCGGCGTTCAAGGCCCGCGCGACGTCGGCGCCGACCTGGGCCGCCAGGGCCTCCGGTAGCCGCTCGCCACGCTTGCGCGCCACCTTGAGGGCGCTGCGCAAGGAGCAGCCATCGACGAACTCGAGGACGAAGATCGGTCCCTCGCTTTCCGATTCCAGGTAGTCGACGGCGGCGACGATGCCGGGATGGTGCAAGAGCCCGACGATGCGCGCTTCGTCCGCAAGCATGGTCGCGATGCGCGGATCCCCGCGCCGTTCGGGGGCGAGCACCTTGATGACGACGCGGCGGCGGAAGGCGCCTGCGCCTTCGAGATCGGCCAGCCAGACCTCTCCCATCCCGCCGAGACCAAGCCGGTCGATGAGGAGGTACCGTCCTCCGATGCGCTCGCCCGCTCGAAGCTCGCTCAAGCTCGGTTCCTGGGCACGATCAAACCCCGGCGTTCCTTGACAGACCCCCCTGGGTACTTACTGTACCGCCGCAACGCGGCATCGGACATCGCGCCGCACCAAGATTCCACGCGAGCGAGGGAACCACGTGAAGAAGACCATTGGCATCGATCTCGGGACCACCAACTCCGTCGTGGCGGTGATGGAGGGTCAGGACCCGAAAGTGATCGAGAACGAGGAAGGCAGCCGTATCACGCCCTCCGTGGTCGGGTTCAGCAAGGATGGCGAGATCCTCGTCGGCCAGGTCGCGCGCCGGCAGGCGATCACCAATCCCGAGAACACGGTCTATTCGATCAAGCGGTTCATGGGGCGCAAGTTCGAGGAGACGGCCGAAGAGCGCCGCCGCGTCCCCTACAAGGTAGTGAAGGCCGACAACGGCGACGCCGCCGTCGAGATCGACGGCAAGAAGTACTCGCCGCCCGAGATCAGCGCGCGCATCCTGCAGAAGCTGAAGAGGGCCGCGGAGAACTATCTCGGCGATACCGTTTCGGACGCCGTCATCACCGTACCGGCGTACTTCAACGACGCCCAGCGGCAGGCCACCAAGGACGCCGGCCGCGTCGCGGGCCTCGAAGTCAAGCGCATCATCAACGAGCCCACCGCGGCGGCACTCGCCTATGGCCTCGACAAGAAGAAGGACGAGGTCATCGCCGTGTTCGACTACGGCGGCGGCACCTTCGACATCTCGGTGCTCGAGGTCGGCGAGAACGTCGTCGAGGTGGTCGCCACCAACGGCGACACGCACCTCGGCGGCGACGATCAGGACCTGCGCGTGATGGATTGGCTCATCGCCGAGTTCAAGAAGGACACCGGCATCGATGTCTCCAAGGACAAGATGGTCCTTCAGCGCCTGAAGGAGGCCTCGGAGAAGGCCAAGATCGAGCTGTCCTCGACGCAGGAGACGGAGATCAACCTCCCCTTCCTGACGGCGGATCAGACCGGCCCCAAGCACCTCGTGAAGAAGCTCTCGCGCGCGAAGTTCGAGCAGATCTGCGACGATCTCTTCACCCGCGCCCTCGAGCCGACCAAGAAGTGCCTGGCCGACGCGAAGAAGAATCCAAAGGAGATCGACGAGGTGGTGCTGGTGGGCGGCTCGACCCGCGTCCCGAAGATCCAGCAGCTAGTGAAGGAATTCTTCGGCAAGGAGCCCAACCGGTCGGTGAACCCGGATGAAGTGGTCGCCATCGGCGCTGCCGTCCAGGGCGGCGTCCTCACCGGCGAGGTGAAGGACATCCTCCTCCTCGACGTGACCCCGCTGACGCTCTCCATCGAGACGCTCGGCGGCGTGGCGACGCCTCTCATCCCGCGCAACACCACCATCCCGACCCGGAAGAGCGAGGTCTTCTCCACCGCGGCTGATGGGCAGACCAGCGTGGAAGTCCACGTCCTCCAGGGCGAGCGGCCCATGGCGCGGGACAACAAGGGGCTCGGGCAGTTCCACCTCGAGGGCCTCCCGCCGGCTCCCCGCGGCGTGCCACAGATCGAGGTGACTTTCGACATCGACGCGAACGGCATCGTCCACGTCGCCGCGAAGGACCGCGCCACCGGCAAGGAGAACAAGATCACCATCACCGCCGGCTCGGGCATGAACAAGGACGACATCGAAAAGGCCGTGCGCGAGGCCAAGGAGCACGAGGCCGAGGACAAGGCGCGACGGGACGAGATCGAGGTCCGCAACCGGGCCGACAGCCTCGCCTATGCGACCGAGAAGAGCCTCAAGGAGCTCGGCGACAAGGTGCCGGCCGGAACGAAGAGCGAATTGGAAGCGAAGATCAAGGCGGTGAAGGACGCTCTCGCCGGCAGCGACATGGAGGCGATCAAGTCCGCGACCGACTCGCTCCTGCAGGCATCCCACAAGATGGCGGAGGAAGCCTACAAGGCCGCTGGCGGCGCTCCGGGCGGTGAACCGACCCCGGGCGCAGAGCAAGCGGCCGGAGGCGACCAGGGGCAGGCGGGTGGTGGAAAGAAGGACGATGTGGTCGACGCGGAGTTCGAGGAGCAGAAGTAACAGGCCTCAAGGACTCGCGACGGCGGCCGATTGCAGTGTCGGAGCCCGGTAACCCCCCGGCTCCGGTTGGAGCCCGGCAACCCCCCTCGCCGGTTCCAATCCAGGGCGGGGCGTCGATCGCGACGCTCCGCCCTTTTTTTTGCCCGTATTACTGCTTCCGGTTCTTGGTCGCCGGGGTGTCGGCCGCCTCGGGGTTCGGCGCGTCGACAGTCTTGCCCCCCGCGGTCGTCCTGTCCTTGCGGGCCTTGCCGCGCTTCTTGGCGGCGGAAGCCTCCTTCTTCTGCTGATGCCTGGGCATCATCGTCGCGCCCTGGTCGGGGATGCGGTTGAACTCCTTGTCCTCGGTCTCGCCCTGCCGGGCGGCGCGGTTGGCGGAGTTGTTCGCGGTATCCGTCTTGTCGACAGGGGTGGCCGGTCGGTCGGTCGCGCCCTGACGCGGCGGCGGCGTTCCGTTGTCGGTGCGACCGCCCTGGGTGGCCGACGCAGTGCCGACCTCGATTCCTGCCCGGGGTCTCCCTTCCTGGCTGGTGCTGCTCGAGGCGTCGCCCGGGGCACGCTCACCGACCTGGGCCTCGGCGCTCCCCGGAGTCTGCGGCTTGGTCTGGGCGGCGCCGCCGGAGGCCGCTTTGGTGCCCGAGTCCTGGGCGTGGGCGGTAGTGGCGAATGTGACGGCCGCGACGATGGCAAGGGCGTAGCTCTTCATCTCTGGCTCCCGTTTGAGGGAACCTAGGCACGACGCTGCTCGCGCCGGGGAAAAACGCCGGGTCGTAGAGCGAGCGGGAAGGCGGACGGCTCAGCGCCGGAAGGCGCGGAAGCGGGCCAGGAGCTCGGCTTCCACCGAGGGCGGCACCGCCGCGTCGGGGAGCCGGCCTGTGAGGCGGATCGTCGTCCTCATCTGCCGCAGGAAAGCGCGGCAATGGCGGCAGGTGCCCAGGTGGAACTGGAACCGGAACCGCTGCCCGAGGGACAGCCTGCCCTCTACGTAGTCGGTAACCAGCTCGGTGATTTCCTTGCAGCTCATCGGGTGGTCCGCGCGTAACGGATCAAGCCTTCCGTCTCAGGACGAGGCGATTCGTTACACGGAGCGCTGCGGCAGGATCATGCCGCCGGCGCCGCATCGGCCGAGCGGCGCAGGTGCCGGCGCTCGTCCGCGCGCGGGAGGGCGGAGAGCAGCGCCTTGCGCGACTCCGGGTCGGCGGCGAAAGCGATGGTCGCTTTCGCTCCGACCAGGTCGAAATAGGCCCGCAGCGCCGACTGGGCGCGCTGCAGCGCCTCGGCCTCGTCGGTCAGCGGCGATCCGGCTCCCGGGAGCTTTCTCAGCTCCTCGGCGAGATCGCGCATGGTGTGCAGGTCGTCGTTGATGATGCCCGCGTCCGTCGCGATGTTCGCGTGCTGGGAGGCGGCGGAGACGATGCGCTCGAGGGCCCGCAGCACGTGCTGCGGCTGCCGCGTCGAGAACGGATCGCCGAGCCCGAAGGCATGCGCCGCGGTCCGCCCGTCCGGTCCCCGCGTCACGCGGAGGACCGCCCCGCGCACGGCTTGCGCGGTTGCGGCGGCATCGGCGAGTAGCTCGGCGTGCTCGGGGATGCGACCCCGGGCCGCCAGTGCGGCAGCCGGCAGCGCCTGCAGGTGGTCCTCGATCTCGGCGGCCAGCTGCACGGCCACTTCCGAATAGGCGGCGGACAATCCGCGCCGGGAAAGCTCGGCGGCGTGCGCGCGCGCGATGTCCGCCACGGCCCGAGCGGCCCTCGCATCGGCGATGGGGTCGGACCGGTTCGGCACCCCTCCCTCCCGATTGCGAGCACCCCGCTCCTCGAGATCGCGACGCGCGTCGGCGAGGCCCTTCGCGCTCCCGTTGCGAGGTTGCTTGGCTCCGTCCTGCGCCCGTGGGAGGGAACGGGGCCTCGGGGACGAATCGCGCGACGCGGGAGTCGGCTTCTGGGCCATACGGCCCTCCTTGATGTGGTGCAGCGCGAGCCGCCGCGGCGAAGGCACCGTGCCGCGCGGCCAGCTCGCAAACAAAAGCCTCCCGCAAACGGCGGAAAGATTCAAGATAGGGGCCCTCGGGATCATCTGGCCGCGCGCACCCAGGAAGTAACGTGTTACACGGATCCCAAGCTGGGGGTCCCCGAATGGAGCGTTGGACGACCGAGGCCGTCAGGGCGAAGCAGAAGGAACTGCTCTTCCCGAACGTCGGCACCTACTTCGAGCAGTCGCTGCCGATCGAGTCGGGCCGCGGGATGTACCTCCGGGACCTCGACGGCAAGGAGTATCTCGACTTCTTCGCCGGCATCCTCACCGTGCAGGTCGGCCACTGCCATCCCCGGGTGACCGAGGCTGCCATCGAGCAGCAGCGCAAGCTCGTCCACGTCTCGACGCTCTATCCGACCGTCCCCCAGATCCAGCTGGCGGAGAAGCTCGTCCAGATCAAGCCGATGAAGGAGCCCGCCAAGGTCTTCTTCACCAACTCCGGCACCGAGGCGAACGAGACCGCGGTGACCTTGGCCAAGGAGGCCACGGGCCGCACCGAGCTGGTGGTCCTGCGCCACAATTACGGCGGCCGCGGCACGCTCGCCCTCAGCACCATGGGCGTGAAGCAATACCGCCCGCGCGTGCAAAGCGAGATCGCCGGCGTCCGCTACGCCCACTCGCCCTACTGTTACCGCTGCGACTTCGACTTGAAGTACCCGGACTGCGGCGTCGCCTGCGCCAAGGACTTGAAGCCGCTCATCGAGAGCACGACCCACGGCGAGATCGCCGCCTTCCTGATGGAGACCATCCAGGGCGTCGGCGGGTTCATCACGCCGCCCAAGGAGTACTTCGACATCGCCCTGCCCATCATCCGCAAGGCGGGCGGGCTCTTCATCGCCGACGAGGTCCAGACCGCGTGGGGGCGGACCGGGGGCAAGTGGTGGGGCGTCGAGCAGTTCGGCGCCGAGCCCGACATCCTCACCAGCGCCAAGGGAATGGCGAACGGCCAGCCGATCGGCCTCACCATGGCGAAAGCCTCGGTCGCCGACGCCGGCCGTTACTCTCAGATCTCTACCTTCGGAGGATCGCCCGTCTCCATGGCGGCGTCGCTCGCCACCATCTCGGTGATCGAAGAGGAGAAGCTCCTCTTCAACTCGCAGATGATGGGCAAGGCGCTGCGCGAAGGGCTCGAGGGCCTCAAGGAGCGCTTCCAGGCGATCGGAGACGTCCGCGGGATGGGCCTCATGCAGGCCATCGAGCTGGTGAAGGACCGCGGCACCAAGGAGCCGGACGTGCAGGGTACGTCCCGGATCCTCGAGGGCGCCCGCAAGCGGGGCCTCCTCGTCGGCAAGGGCGGGACGTACAACAACGCGCTGCGCATCGCGCCTCCGCTCATCGTCTCCAAGAGCCAGGTCGACGACGCCCTGCGCATCCTCGCCGAGGCGCTCGAAGAGGCACTGCGATGATGGCGGGCGCCCCGACGCGGCTCGTACGCGTCGGCGGCGCCGCCCTGCCCTCGCGGGCCTTTGCGCTGGCGCTCCTTCTCGCGCTTCATGCTTGCAAGAAGGGAACGCCGCCGCCCTCGCTCGGAGAGCCCGTCAGCGTCGAGCAACCCGGCGGGTCCGCCACCCAGCTCATCGAGCGCGGCAGCGAGATCCCGACCAGCGCCACCGAGAGCTTCACCACCCTCCACGACGGCGAGCGCCGCATCGCGGTCCACGTGCTTCGCGGCGCCGGCAAGAGCGCCCAGAAGCTGCGCGACGAAGGCTGGTGGGTCGTCGACGGCGTCTCGGGCGGCCACGCCGGTCAGCCTCGCGTACTCGTCACCTTGGAGGTGGACGGGCAGGGAGCGCTTTCCGTCACCGCACGCGAAGGGGACCGCAAGCTCCGGGTGGCGAAGGCGAACGACGCCGATCGCAGCGTCCTCGCTCCCGCCCCTCTCACCGAGCCGGACGAGGACGAGGACGCACCGGACGACGACGACAAGTGAAACAGGCGCGTGGCTGCGCGCACACGTCGCGGGCGCTTGCCCCTACCTGGGCCCGGGCCCGACAATCCCGGGGCCGGGACAGAGATGACGAACTACATCGCCCTCGCCATCCCCTTCTTCTTCCTGCTCATGGGCGTGGAGATCTTCTGGGCGCGGCGCCGCGGCGTGCGCCCCTACCGCTTCAACGACTCGCTGGTCGATCTCTCCTGCGGGATGGCGCAGCAGATCGCCGTCGTCTTCGGCGTAGGCGTTCTCTCCGCCGCATACCTGTGGATGTACCGACACCGGTTCTTCGAGCCGGGCGCGGCCTGGTCGTGGCTGATCGCGTTCGTTGCGGTCGACTTCACCTATTACGTCTGGCACCGCATGAGCCACCGCGTGAACTTCCTCTGGGCGGTTCATGCGGTGCACCACCAGAGCGAGGACTTCAACCTGGCGGTCGCCCTGCGCCAGGCCGTGCTTTCGCCCTGGACCATCCTCCCCTTCCACCTGCCGCTTGCGCTCCTGGGCGTGCCGCCGCTGATCTTTGCGACGGTCGAATCGTTCTCGACGCTGTACCAGTTCTGGATCCACACCGAGCTGTGCGGGAAGCTCGGGATCTTCGAGTGGGTCTTCAACACGCCGTCGCAGCACCGCGTCCACCATGCGGTCAATCCCCGCTACCTCGACAAGAACTACGCCGCGACGCTCTGCATCTGGGACCGGATGTTCGGCACCTTCGAGCCCGAGCGCGAGGAGCCCGTCTACGGCGTCGTCAAGCCGCTCCGCAGCTTCAACCCGATCCGCGCTCAGGTGCAGGGCTTCGTGGACATCGCGAGGCTCGCGGCCAGTGCGCGCGGTCTGGATCGGTTGCGCGCCGTCTTCAAGGACCCTGCCTGGCGCCCCGGCGGCACGATCGACGCGCCCGAGGTCACGCGAGCCACGGCGCGCAAGTACGACCCGCGCCCGTCCCGCGGCCTCGTCGCCTACCTCGCGGCGAACCTGGTGCTGGCGGTGATCGGCACGACCGCCCTGCTCTTCACCGAGTTCACCCTCGACCCGCCTCGCCAGGGAGCGCTCGCGGCCGTGCTGCTCCTCACCCTGCTCGGATTCGGCGCGCTCCTCGAGCGCCGCCGATGGGCCGTTCCGCTCGAGCTAGCCCGGCTCTTGCTCGCGGCGGCGACCGCGCTCTTCTGGCTGCACGCCGATCCACGTCTCGCCGCGGCCGCCGCGCTCTGCGCCCTGCCCTTCGCGGCCTGGATCTTCTCGCTGCGCCGCCAGGCTGCTCCGGCGGCCTGATCGCCGCGCCCGGGCGAGCGCGACGAGCACCAGCGGCCAGAGCGCGCTCGCCAGCCCACCGCGTCCCGAGGAGCAGCCGCAGCCGGAGCCGGCAGGCTCCAGGCGGATGGGATCGCCGACGCTCGTCGCCGTCTGCGCACCGCGCGGATAGATGGCGCAGATGCCCGTAATATCGTCCGGCTGGAGCACCCGCTTCGACGTCTCGCCGGCGGGAGCGCTGGCGGCCATCGTCGCGCTCGGGTCGGCGGAGTGGTCGAGCCCGAGGGTGTGACCTGCCTCGTGCGTGATCGTGTTCTGCACGTCGATCGAGACGCAATTCACCACCGGGCCACCCGGCGGACAAGGTGGCGCGTCGACGGTCGTGAAGGTGAACTTGCTGCTGTTGGCCGCGGGAGCGTCGTTGATCTCGATGTCGGCGTCGAAGATCTGCCCGGTCGACGCGCTGAAGGTGGTGACGGTAGTGGCGATGATGGCGCCGCCGCGATCCCAGCAGTCGTACTTGTTGGTGCAGCCGCCTTGGGTGAGGCACGGATCGTTCGCCGGCACCACCGCGTCGCATCGCTGGGTGCGGAAAAGGATCAGGTTGCGGTTGATGCTCCCCGGGAAGAATCCGATCCGCCGATCTCCCTGCTCGAGTGGCACCACTTCGGGAAACAACAGATCGGAGCAGGACACCCCTGCCCAGGTCGCGAAGCTCTTGCGAATGGCGTCGAAGGCGGCGGTGCCCGACACGTCCGGCGTCCCGAGCGCATCCATCTGGAAGTTGTGACCGCGCGGCCCCCAGAAGAGGTAGATGCCCGATCCGGGCTGCGTCTCGGTACGGCGGTACGCCCGGGCCGGCGGGGCGCTGGCGACGAAGAGGAGCGTCGCCACCGATGTCGCGCGCATCAACGAGCCGCGGGCCCCGCTGCGCGGCGGACCCGTTCGCGCAGGTCGTCGAAGGCGAGGTCGTCTTCCTCGCCGGCGCTGCATCCCACGCACGAAATCTGGTTGCGAGCGCGGGTTGCGCGCAGGCCTCCGCCCGCACCCGGCTTCACCAGGAATTTCCCCAGCCCCATGCGCTCGACGTCGTACAGGCCCGTCGCGATCCGCCGGAGGAACACCACCACCTCGTCGCCCGGCGTGAACGCCGGCGCACCCGCGACCGTCTGTCCGATGTCGCCGATGGTCCCGCCTTCGACACGAACCGAGATGGGCTGGAGCCCGCCGGCGCCCTTCCACCAGCCGATGGGCGCGATCGAGACCTCGGTGAAGACGAGGCCTCCTCCCGAGCCGGGATGGCTCCGAGTCCCGGTCACCCGGCCGTGGACCACGGCGTCCGCGGAGAAGGTCATCGCCTCGATGTCGGCAGGTCCCTGGAGGGTGGTCGCGAGCAGGACCGCGGCGAGGGCGAACGGCATGAAGTCAGCCTAACACCGCTCAGGGGATGGCGCCCGCGCCGTCAAATCGAGGATCGGCGACCGCGGCGCGAAAACCCGTCGCCGGATCGACCTCGACCCCGCAAGCTTTTCCGATCGGAAACCGTGCGACCCGGAACTGGTGTCCCCTGGCCGCCAGCGCCTTCTGCGTCTCGGCCTCGAGCCCGTTGTTCTCCATCCGGATGGCGTCGGGGGAGAGGTTGTGGTGCACGCGCGATGCGGCGATCGCCTCGTCGAGCTTCATCTTGTCGTCGACGAGGTGGATGATGATCTGCGCCACCGTGGTCGGAATGGTGGGACCGCCGGCCGCCCCCACCGCTAGCCGCAGTTCACCGCTCGGCGCGAAGAGGAAGGTCGGGGCCATCGACGAGAGGGGCTCCTTGCCGGCGTCCGGCGCGTTCTCCTTGCCGCCGGACAGTCCGAACGCGTTGGGAACGTCGGGAGCGATCGCGAAGTCGTCCATCTGGTCGTTGAGGAGGACTCCGGTTCCCTTCGCGACGACGCAGGATCCGAAGCCGTTGTTGACCGTGGTGGTCATGGCCACCGCGTTCCCCTCCTCGTCGATGACGGAGAGGTGCGTCGTGTGCCCTTCCTGGCGCTGCACCAGCGTCGCGGCAGGCGTGGCGCGCTCGCCGATCTGCCCGCGCAGCGAGGCGGCGAACTCCTTGGTGGTGATGTCGTGGGCGATCTGCATCATGCGCGGGTTGAAATCGGGATCGCCCCACCCTTCGCGCAGCGCGAACAGCCGCTTCTCCGTCTCGGCCATGACGTGCAGGAAATGCTCGGGACGGTAGTAACCGCCCGCGCGGGGATCCTCGCGCTCGAGGACGTTGAGGAGCGCGATGACGAGCATCCCGCCCGAGGACGGCGGCGGCATGCTCACGATGCGATGCCCTCGGTAGGTCCCTTCGATGGGCGCGCGGTCGCGGACCTTGTAGGCGGCGAGATCCTTTTCGCTGAGGATTCCCCCCTTGGCCTGGACGTCCTTCGCGATACGCTTCGCCAGCAGACCTTTGTAGAAGGCGTCCGCCCCGTGCAGGCCGATCGCCTGCAGCGTCCTCGCGAGATCGGGCTGGACGAGCTTGTCGCCAGGGTCGAGCGGCTCGGGCTCGCCGCTTTCGATGCCGCGCAAGAAGATCCGCGACGCGTCCGGATCGGCGGCGAGGCATTCGCGCCGTTCCTCGGAAAGGGAGACGAACGACGGCGTCACCTGGAATCCGTTCGCGGCGAGCGAGACGGCGGGCGCCATGACCTCCCGCAGCGGCCGCTTTCCCCAGCGCTTGAGGATCTCGACGTACCCGCGCACCGCGCCGGGAACGCCGATCGAGAGCGGACCCGCCTCGGCGAGGTCCTGCCGCGCCTGGCCGTCTTGCAGGTACATGTCCGGGCGCGCCGCGGCGGGAGCCACTTCGCGGAAATCGACCACGTGTACCTGTCGATCGCGCGCCGTGTAGACGAGCGCGAAGCCGCCGCCGCCGATCCCGCTCGATTGCGGCTCGACTACCGAAAGCGCGAAGGCCGCCGCCACCGCCGCGTCGAACGCGTTTCCGCCGTGCCGGAGCAGCGACGCGCCGGCCTCGCTCGCGAGCGGATGGGCGGTCGCCACCGCGCCGCGAGGGGACACGGCGGCGGTGGCGAGGACGAGCGCGACGAGAACATGCATGGGGCGCTCTCCGTAACAGAGCCCTTCCGTTGAATCCAGCGACGGCGTCTGTTATGGCCGCTGCCCCATGCCGCCCGTCCGCGTCCGATTCGCTCCCTCCCCGACGGGATACCTGCACATCGGCGGCGCCCGCACCGCGCTCTTCAACTGGCTCTGGGCGCGCAAAGAGAAGGGCACCTTCATCCTCCGCATCGAAGATACCGATCGAGAGCGCTCGACGACCCAGTCGGTGCAGGCGATCCTCGACGGGATGAAGTGGCTGGGCCTCGACTGGGACGAAGGGCCCGGCGTGGAAGGGCCGCACGCGCCGTACTTCCAGACGCAGCGGCTCGCCATCTACGAGAAATCCGCGGACGAGCTCATCGCCAAGGGCCGGGCGTACCGCTGCGTCTGCACCAAGGAAGAGCTCGACAAGCTGCGCGAGCAGGCCGCCAAGGAAAAGCGCGGATTCAAGTATCCGGGGACCTGCCGCGACCGCGGCATTCCCAAGGGGACCAAGGGCGCCGTAGTGCGCTTCCGCATGCCCGACGAGGGCGCGACTGCCTTCCGCGATCTGGTGAAGGGCGAGATCACCACCCAGCACAAGGAGCTGCAGGACGAGGTCATCCTCCGCGCCGACGGCGTGCCGCTCTACAACTTCGGCGCCGTCGTCGACGACGTGACGATGGAGATCACGCTGGTCGCCCGCGGCGACGATCACATCGTCAATACGCCGCGGCAGATCCTCATGTACCAGGCGCTCGGGTATCCGGTGCCGGTGTTCGCGCACCTGCCGATGATCCTCGGCGCCGACAAGCAGCGGCTTTCCAAGCGGCACGGAGCGGTGAGCGTCCTGCAGTATCGCGACGATGGGTACCTGCCGCACGCGCTCCTCAACTACCTTGCGCGCCTCGGGTGGTCGCACGGCGATCAGGAGATCTTCAGCCCCGGGGAGCTGGTCGAGAAGTTCGACTGGGAGCACGTCGGCGCCACCGCGGGCGTGTTCAACCCGGAGAAGCTCCTCTGGCTCGACCAGCAGTGGATCAAGCGAACGCCGCTGCCGGAATTGGCCGCGCACCTCGAGCCGCTTCTCGCGGCGCGCGGCGTGAAAGCGGATCCGGAGCGGCTGCGGAACATCCTCCCGCTGGTCCTCGAGAGGGCGAAGACGCTGGTGGAGATGGCGGATCAGATCGTCACTTTCTTCCGCACCGGTGTCTCGTTCGACGAGGCGGCCGCGAAGAAGAACCTGACGCCGGAGACGCGCCCGCTCCTCGAGGAGGCCCGCAAGCTCGTCGCGGAGCGCATCGGGGAAGGGGCACCGGCGCTCGAGGCAGGGTTCCGCGATCTCGCGGCCCGGAAGGGCCTGGGCCTCGGCAAGGTCGCGCAGCCCGTGCGGGTGGCGGTGACGGGCACCACGGTGAGCCCGCCCTTGTTCGAGACGCTGGTGCTCCTCGGGCGCGACGAATCGCTCGCCCGCATCGACGCAGCGATCTCCCGGATCGGAGGCTAGGACGTGCGCATCGCTCTCGTGCTCGCGGCGCTGCTCGCCGCCGGCGGATTCAAGGCCCGCGGTTTCTCCCTCCCCGACGGAGCGGTGAAGGTCGACGAGGATCGCTATCGCTTGCCGCAGACGTGGGAGGACACGCTGCGCTGGTACCGCTCGGTCTACCCGCCGGCCAAGTACCCGCGCTCAACCTTGCGGAACAATGCTGGAATTCGATCCATCCACATCGAGAACCGAACCGCGGGATCGGAGTGGGAAGGCGCCAACGTGTACGAGACGCCCAAGGGAGAGGTCCGCATCTTCGTGCTGGCCCGCGAAGAACCCAAGCCTCGCGCAGGCAAGTAATCACTCTTATTGACGATTTCTATTTTGCGGATTGTCGACGCAGCGCGAAGTTGACCGCGCCGAAGGTGTACTTGTACAGTCTCTTTGCTGGCTAGCGGCAGGGGGGGGCGCCGTCTTTCCCATCGGGCTTTGGTTGGGCGCCTGCTAGAGAGCAACGAAAGCCCGGTGTTCCGCAGAGGCTTCCATCGCAAAGCGCGTTGGAAGCCTCTCGTCTTTTGGACGCCGGGGAAGCAAAGATGCGCCTTCCGTCTCGCGGAGGCCCATCCTCGTGAACGCTCGCAAAATCGCGGTCCTGTCCGCCGGCCTCATCGCAGCAAGCGCTTGCGGCAGCGGCCAGACCGCCGCGAAGGCCTCCGCCGTTTCGCTCGTGAGCGGAAATGGTCAGACCGCGAAGGCGGGCGCGCCGCTGCCGGCATCGCTGGTGGTGAAAGTCACCGACTCTTCCGGAGCGCCGATCGCCGGCTTTCCTATCGCGTGGTCCTCGACCTCCGGCGCCGTCGGGGCGCCGGTCTCGCAGACGGCGTCGGACGGGACGGCGTCGGCCACCGCGACCCTCGGACCCGCTCCGGGAACGCAGTCCTTCGTCGCGACGGCGGCGGGCCTCACCGGCTCTCCCGTCACCTTCACCGCGACGGCAGCCACCGCGCTCTCCTGCCCGGCCGCTCCGTCTTGCGCGCCTCCGGTGGTCGTCGCTTCGCCGACGCCGGCCTGCGGCATCCTCAATCCGTGTCCGACTTCTCGCCCTGTGACGTGCGCGAAGCCCGTCATCCCCGGCCCCGCCGTGGTAGCGCACCACGCGGTCCACCCCGTCAACGATCCCGTCAGCATCGACGTTCCCGCGGGAACCGCTTCGCTAACCATCGTGGAACAGGCGATCTCGGCTCCCGATTCGATCACCATCAACGGGACCATCACCATTCCGAACGTGGCCGTTCCCGACAAGCTGCGCGATCCCCTGGGCACCCTGATCTACGACGACAACCCGCCCTCCCCTCCCCCAGCGGACCCGAGCGGGGAGCTGGTCTTCTTCGCCAGCAGCTCGCCCGTGACGAGCGCTTTCACCATCCCGAACACCACGCCCATGCTCCAGCGGACCGCACAGGGACTTTCCCCCGGCATCTGGCAATTCCGCGTAAACGATTTTGCGTTCGAGTGCCTGGGCGCCTCCAACTGCGCGGGCGGCAGCAATGCCAGCCGCTACGACGTCACGGTGCTCCTCAAGCCCAGCGCGTCCGCCGCCTCCGGATCCCTGGACGTCGCTTTCTATCTGGTGGGACCGGCGCTCCTCGCGCGCGATGCGCCCAGCGATCCCGGCGTGAAGCGGATGATCGCGACTCTTGCGGGCATCTATGCGAGCGCCGGCATCTGCCTGCGCAACGTCACCTTCTACGACGTGCCGTCGTGGGCCGAGACTGCATTCGGCGTCATGAACGCCGACGATGCTTCGCCCTGCGGCGACCTCGACCAGATGTTCAGGCTCTCGGTCCCCGGAAACAAGCTCGATTTCTTCCTGGTGGGCTCGCTCGTGGCGACGTCGCAGGGCGGCGCGACGGTGGTCGGCATCGACGGGACGATCCCCGGACCGTCCGGATTCGGCGGGACGATCCACAGCGGCGCGGCCGTCAACGCGGCGGACCTGCCGAGCGTGGCGGGATGCACGGGACCGCTCGACGTCGTGCACTGCGGGCCCGACCGGGTGGCGTATATGCGAGCACGGCGTGCGGCGGGGGCGATGATCTCATGTTCTGGGTGCTCGGCGCGGAGTCGCTCGGGACGCTCTCCTGCGAGCAATCCGCGGTGATGCGAGCGAATCCAGCCGTGCAGTGATCGCCGCTCCTTGCTTTCCCTGGAAATGTAAGCTACGCGACACTTCGGAAGTATCCAGGGAGTATCGAGGAGGGAGGACGCCATGCATTGCGCGAATGGTCTCCCGGCTCGCGTCCGGGCGTACGGGTTTGTCTTCCTTGCGATTGCGTTCAGCGGATGCGCCACGACGTCGGGGTCGGAGAAACAAGGGAGCGCCGGCACAGAGGTGACCGCCGGCGCCGGGGACAAGTCCTCGGGCGGCATGCAGACCGGTTATGCGAAGGTGCCGAAGCCGGTTTCGCAGGAGATGCTCAACGCCGCGCTTGGCGATGATCGCAACTGGCTGCATCCCAACAAGGATTACACGCAGACCCGCTATTCGAAGGCCGATCAGATCAACACCGGCAACGTGAAGCGGCTGCGTCCCGTCTTCGTCTTCCAGACCGCGGTCGTCGAGTCGATGGAGACCTCGCCCATCGTCGTCGACGGCATCATGTACGTCACCACTTCCTACGATCACGTCTACGCGGTCGACGCCACCACCGGGCAGGAGCTCTGGCACTACAAGCACCCGATGGGATCGGTAACCACCTATTGCTGCGGGCCCAACAACCGCGGCGTGGCGGTGCTGGGCAACAAGCTCTTCCTCGGGACCCTCGACGCCAAGCTGGTCGCGCTCGACAACAAGACCGGCAAGATGCTCTGGCAGACGCAGATCGCGGACCCCGAGAAGGGGTACAGCGAGACGATGGCCCCCGCCGCGGTCGACGGGAAGGTCCTCATCGGCACGAACGGCGGCGAATACGGAATCCGCGGATTCGTGAAGGCGTTCGACGCCGAGAGCGGGAAGCTGCTCTGGACGTTCTATACGATTCCCGATCAGGGCAGCGAAGGCGTGTGGGCGACGAAGGATGCCACCGGGCACGACATGCACCGGGACATCGCGGCGGAGAAGGCGCAGCTCGCAAAGGGAAAGAAGTTCGAGAGCACGCTCGGCGGCGGAGTGTGGATGACGCCGACCATCGATCTCAAGTCGCGGACCGTCTATTTCACGGTCGGCAATCCGTCGCCCGATCTGTACGGAGCCGAGCGGCCCGGCGACAATCTCTATACCGATTCGCTGGTCGCCATCGATCTGGATTCCGGCCAGTACAAGTGGCATTCCCAATACATCGCGCACGACGTCTGGGACCTCGACGCGGTGAGCCCACCGATCCTCGTCGACGCCAAGGACCAGTCGGGGGCCACGGTGCCGGCGGTGATCCACGCGGGCAAGACCGGGCACGTGTACGTGCACGATCGCAAGGACGGGAAGCTCATCCGCTTCTCCGACGCGATGGTGCCGCAGGAGGGCGTCTGGACGCTGCCCAGCGCGAAGGGCGAGCGGATGGCGCTCGGCGCGAACGGCGGCGTGGAATGGTCGCCGATGGCGTACTCGCCCAAGCTCGGGCTCGCCTACGCCATCAACCTGGTGCAGCCGATGACGTATCACGTCGAGCCGTCCACCTATCCGGAGGGCAAGCTGTGGCTCGGCGGAGCGTTCAAGACCATCCCCAGTGAGCCGCAGACCGGTAACGTGACCGCGGTCGACATCCAGACCGGGAAGATCGCCTGGCAGGCGAAGACTGAGCAGCCGATGATCGGCGGCATCACCGCCACCGCGGGCGACCTGGTCTTCACGGGCGAAGGGAACGGGCTCTTCAAGGCGTACGACGCGAAGAACGGCAAGGTGCTGTGGTCGTTCCAGTGCGGCGCCGGCGTCAACGCTCCGCCGGTCACGTACATCGTCGATGGCAAGCAGTACGTGGCGGTCGCGGCGGGCGGCAACACCCAGATCGATTTCAAGCGCGGGAACAGCGTCCTGGTATTCGCGCTGGCTGAATGATCGTTCGGGGTTACGGGGCGGCCGCGATCCTCGCGGCCGCTCTTCTCGCATCGGTCCTGGTCGGTCTCCCCGGGCGCGCCGAGGAGACGGATGTGGAGACCGGCCGCAAGAAGGCGCAGTACTGCGCGGGCTGCCACGGCGCGGACGGGAATTCCGAGCTCACCGACTATCCGATCCTCGCCGGGCAGACCTCCCGCTATCTGTATCTGCAGCTCAAGGACTACAAGTCCGGCCTGCGCAAGAGCGACATGATGACGCCCGCGGTTGCGCCCTTGAGCAAGGAGGACATGCTCGCGCTGGCGGCCTTTTACGCCGCACAGCGACCGAAGAGGCCTCGGATTGCGAAGGGCGAGGGCAGTATTCCCTTCCAACCGGATCCCGACCGCGTCACTGCGGGAAAGAAGAAGTCTGCGGAAGTGCTGTGCACGATGTGCCACCTGGGCGAGTTCGCGGGACAGAACGAGGTGCCGCGGGTCGCGGGGCAACATCCGGAGTACGTGGTCCGGCAGCTCAAAGATTACCGCACCCGGACCCGCACCAACGATGCGGGGACCATGACCGCCGTGGCGCGAACGCTGTCGGACGAGGACATCGACAACCTCGCGCACTACCTCGCGAGCTTGTAGAGCGCTTCACCCGTCCCAACGGGTAAAATCGGGAGTGGCGGGAGCCCGTTCGCGTCGCGCCGCCGCTTGACAGCCGTGCGGTGTGATGCGATGCGTCCCGCGATTCGGGAGCGCGTTGGCCCCATCGTCTAGTGGCCTAGGACGGAGGCCTCTCACGCCTCAAACATGGGTTCGAATCCCGTTGGGGTCACCACTTCGGCCCGGCTGAGTGAGACAGCCGGGCTTTTTTTGCCCGGTCGGCCGGCGAGGCGGATCTACTTGTCCCGGGACAAGTAGATCGGGACGCGAGAGACCGTGACCCCCATACCCACCCGTAACGATCGCGCGCTCGCGTTGTTGCGCATCGCCGTAGGCGTCCTCTTCCTCGTCTTCGGCGAGTACAAGGTCGCCGACTCGAAGTTCGTCGATTCGGGGTTCCGCTACTGGATCGAGCGCTTCCTGCAGGGCGGCGTGTACCCGTTCGTCGCGCCGGTCCTTCGCGGGCCCATCCTTGCCCACGCGCATGCCTGGGCCTGGCTCGTCGCCCTGGGCGAGCTGTCGATCGGGATCGCCCTGGCGCTCGGGATCTGCGTCCGCCTCGCCAGCGCCTTCGGCCTCGCCTTCATGCTCGCGTTGCTCTTCTCGTCGAACTATCCGGGCCCGGGCGCGCCGCTCTGGCAGTACTTCGGAGCGGCCCTCGACCACCTCGTGCTGGCGCTGTGCTTCGGCGCGTTCCTCGCGGGCCGCGCCGATGCGGCCTTCCGGATCAAGCTGCCTTGGCCCGCTCGGTCCGCGTCCAGGTCTGACCCTGCTGCCCGCGGCTGAAGCGCCAGAATCCGACCAGGAGCGCCGCGTTCATCTCCACGAAGTGGGCCGCGGCGTCGGGGAGCTTGCCGAGCTTGCGCGGGCTCAGGCCGAGAAGCCCGAGAGCCGCGAGCAGGTACGCCCCGCACTGCGCGAATAGCAGCGCCGCGTAGAACCGGCTGTGCGGCGCGAGCAGCGCGTTGGCGGCCAGCGCGAGGACCATCGCCTGCGGCACGAACCAGCGCAACACCTTGTGCGACCAGAGCGCGAAGGAGGTGAACCCGTGCCGGGGCGAGAGCAGGTCGCGGAACTGCGCCAGCGCCCGGAACCCGCCCGCGGCGATGCGCACGCGGCGCTTGTACTCGTCGGCGTGCCCGGGAGCGGTCTCCTCGTGGGCCACTGCCTCGGGCTCGTACTGGACCTCGTAGCCGTTCTGCAAGACGCGCAGCGCCGCAACGAAGTCGTCGACCACCGTCCCGGCCGGGAGCGGCGGGAAGAGGTGCTTGCGCACGGCATAGATCCCGCCGTTCGCGCCCATCACGCAGCCGCGTCGCGACTCGTAGAGCTTGAGCATGCTCTCGAGCTTCCAGTACGCGCCCTCGGCGACCGGGGCCCCGAGCGGCGAGTGCAGCCGCAACCGCCCGCAGACGAGACCCACCGCCGGGTCGCGCAAAGGCTGCACGAGCCGCCGGATGGCGTCCTTCTCGTCCTGGGCGAGCAGGTTCTCGATGCGCTGGCCGATGCAGGAGGCCTCGTTGTAGGCGGCGACCAGCACCGATACGTGCGGCAGCCCCAGCTGCGCCGCAGGCCTGCGCCTCTCCGTTCCCCCGATGTAGCGCCAGGTGCTCCGCGCCTGTTCCACGGCGTCGAGCAGAATCAGCAGGAGCGGATAGATTGCGTAGGTGTGGAGGACCACGACGACCGCGGTCCAGAAGACGATGGACAGGGCTAGAGCCAACATGCCCCCAGGTCAACGCAACCGTCGTGCCGCCGTCGTGGCGCACCGGGGCGCGCAACAGTGAACACTCCAACCGCGATCCTTGCACCCGGCGTGCCCCGCGATTGGGAAAACCATTGCCCACCGCGGCACCAGGGTTCCAGCGGGGTACGCCGGGCGAGAAGCGTCAATCCGCATCGGGCGGCGGCCTGGGGGGTGGCGCCGGGGGCTCCGGCGGAGGCTCCGCCCGGACGGTGAAGACGAGCCCGCAGCGGCCGCATTGGACCTGGAACGGTGCGGTGGGAGGCGGGGTCAGCTCGAGCGTGAAGACCGTCTTGCACCGCTCGCAGCGGATCCTCACGCCGCGCCTTCGACCTTGTCGAGACCGAAGGCCGTGTGCAGCGCCCGCACCGCCAATTCGGCGTACTTCTCGTCGATGAGGCAGCTCACCTTGATCTCGCTGGTGGAGATGACGCGGATGTTCACGCCCTCCTCGGCCAGCACCTGGAACATCTTGGCCGCGACGCCAGCGTGGTTGCGCATCCCGACGCCCACGATGGAGACCTTGGCGATCCCCTCCTCGTGGTCGACCTTGCCCGCGCCGATCGCCTTGGCCAGCTTGCGCATCTGCTGCGACGTCTTCTCCACGTCGAGCCGGCCGACGGTGAAGGCCAGATCGGTGCGGCCGTCCTCGTGCGCCGGCGTCTGCACGATCAGATCGACGACGATTCCGAGATCGGCCAGGGTGCCGAAGATCTTCGCCGCCACGCCCGGCTTGTCGGGAACGTCGCGCATGACGATTCGCGCCTCGTCGCGGGTGAGCGCGATGCCGCTGACGACGACATCCTCCATCGCCTGATCCTCCTCGCAAACGAGGGTCCCGGGGTCGTCCTTGAAGGTCGACTTCACCCACAGCGGGACCTGGTACTTCATGGCGAACTCGACCGACCGGATCTGCAGCACCTTGGCGCCCACCGATGCAAGCTCGAGCATCTCCTCGTAGGAGATGCGGTCGAGCTTCTGCGCCTTGGCGCACAGGTTCGGGTCGGTCGTGTAGACGCCGTCCGATGCTGCGGATGCGCGCGTTGGAGAAGGCCGAGTCGGTGAGGATGCGAACCTGATGGCCGAGGAAGCTGCGCGCCTTGCCGCGCAGCTCCTGGATGGCGAGGGCGAGGAGTCCCACCGAGACCTGCTCGCCGGTGGAGACGACCACGTCCTGCTCGCGCTGGCTGGGCCGCTTGGCGAGCGCGGAGGTGAGCTTGAGCAGGCGGTTCGTCTCGCCGGCCATCGCGCTCACCACCACCACCACGTCGTTTCCGGCCTTCTTGGCGGCGAGCGCGCGGCGGGCCACGTTGCGGATGCGCTCGATGTCGCCGACGCTCGTTCCACCGTATTTCTGGACGACGAGGGCCTTGCCGGAACGGGGCATCGAAGTGCCGCACAGTAGCGAAGAGGCGGGAGCGTCTCAATCGGGATCGGCGAGCGCTTCCGGGCGAGGGGCCTTTCGGTTAGAAGGGCGGCCGCATGCGCATCGTCCTCGACGGAAGGTCCTTGACCCTCGAGCAGGTCGCCCTGGCGGCGGCAGGCGGAGCTCGCATCGAGATCGCTCAGGCGGCGCGGGAGCGGGTGCGCGCCGCCCGCAAGCTCGTCGACCGTATCGCCGAGAGCGGGGTACCGACCTACGGCATCAACACCGGCTTCGGGACGCTCGCCGAGGTCTCCATCGCCCGCCCCGACCTGCAGCGACTGCAGCGGAACCTGATCCTCTCCCACGCCGCGGGCGTGGGCTCGCCGCTGCCGCCGGAAGCGACGCGGGCGCTCATGATCCTGCGCGCCAACGTTCTCGCGGGCGGCTACAGCGGCATCCGCGAGTCGACCCTCGACCTCCTCGTCTCGCTCATCGAGCGGGACGTGTTGCCGATCATCCCCGAGAAGGGATCGGTCGGGGCGAGCGGCGATCTCGCCCCCCTCGCCCATCTCGCCCTGGTGCTCATCGGCGAGGGCGAGGCCGTCTTCCGCGGCGCCCGCCTACCCGGACGCGAGGCGCTCTCGCGGGCCGGTCTGGCTCCCGTCGTCCTCGAAGCGAAGGAGGGCCTTGCTCTCGTCAACGGCACGCAGGCGATGCAGGCGGTCGGCGCGCTGGCGCTTCTCGACGCCGAGTCCTTGCTGCGCATCTCCTCCATCGCTTGCGCGATGACCGTCGAGAGCTTGATGGGCTCGCACAAGCCGTTCCTCGCCGCCATCCACCGCATCCGGGGTCAGCGCGGACAGATGGAGATCGCCAGGGAGATGCGGGCGCTCCTCGCGGGAAGCGAGATCGAGCGCAGCCACCAGGGCCCGGAATGCGAGAAGGTCCAGGATCCGTACTCGCTGCGCTGCTCCCCTCAGGTGCACGGCGCCGCAGCGGATGGAATGCGCTTCGTCCGCGAGACGCTCGCCATCGAGGCCAACGCGGCGACCGACAACCCGCTCGTTTTCGTCGAGGGACACGGCGAGGCGGACCTTGCCGGTGAGGTGATCGTCAGCGGCGGCAACTTCCACGGCCAGCCGATCTCGCAGGCGCTCGACCTGCTCGCCATCTCTTGCACGCAGCTGCAGACGATCAGCGAGCGGCGCGTCGAGCAACTGGTGAACCCGTCTCTGTCCGGGCTGCCGCCCTTCCTGGCACAGAACTCGGGGCTCAACTCGGGTTTCATGATCGCCCAGGTGACCGCGGCGGCGCTCTGCGCGGAGAGCAAGGTGCTCGCGCATCCGGCTTGCGTCGATACCATCCCCTCCTCGGCCGGCCGCGAAGATCACGTCGCGATGGGCATGACGGCGGCGCTGAAGGCCCGGACGGTGGTGGAGAACGCGAAGAGCGGGCTCGCCATCGAGCTGTTGGTCGCGGCGCAGGCCCTCGACTTGCGGCTCCCGCTCGCGCCAGGGGCAGGCGTGCGGGCAGCCCATGAAGTCATCCGCGGCAAGGTCCCGCACATGTCGGAGGACCGGGAGCTGCACCGCGACATCGCGGCGGTGCGCGAGATGCTGCCCCAGATCGAGGCGAATGCGCGCAAGGCCGCCCGGCTTTCCTGAGCTTTCCGGGGGACGCCGTCCGTTCCGCGTCGTAGGATGGAGCCGGGCTACGAGAAGGGATCCGGCACTTGGAACAAGCCGTAGCGACCCAGACAACTGCCGCCTCCGGGCGGCCGCCGCCGAGCGAGGCGGAGATCGCGACCGCCTCCGCCGCCCTGACCGAGCTCGATCGCGAGGCGCGCGCCCTCGGCACGAGGCCGCAGGCGGCGCCCGTGCACTACGCCATCGGCCGCATCTTCGCCGAGCAACTCGGCGACGCGCGCAGCGCGGCCATCGCCTTCCAGAACGCCTTCCGGCTCGACCCGGCGTACCGGCCCAATCTGGAGGCCGCGCGCCGGCTCTTCGCCAGCGTCGGCCTGGTCGATCGCGCGGTCGCGCTCCACGAACGGGAAGAGGAGATGCTCGCCTCGCCCGCGGAGCGCGCCGAGTCGCTGCGCGCGCAGGCCGCCCTGCTCGCTCCGACCGATCCCGAGGAGGCCGCCCGGCGGCTCGAGCGGGCCCTCGATCTGGTCCCCGATCACCCGGCGCTGCTCGCCGCGGCCATCGAAACGGCCGAGCGGCGCGGCGACCGGCTGGAGACGGCTAGATTGCTCCTGCGCGCGGCGGGCGCGGTACGGGACGAGGTGCAGAAGGCCGCAAGCTTCCGGCGCGCGGCGCGCCTCTTCGCAGACCTGGGACGGTCCGACGCCAACGTCCAGGGAGATCTGGCGTCGCTGCACGGCGATGCGCTAGCCAAGCTGCACGCCGCCGATCCGCGCGATCCGGAAGGTCTCCTCGGTCTCCTCGAGCGGGCGCACGCTGCCGGCGACTGGGAATCGATCCTGCGCCTCTACCGTGAGCAGGCGGAGCGGACGCGCACGGCTGCGGACCGCTCGGTCGTCGCCCAGATTGCCGCCTTCCGGCTGGGCCGCGCATCGGAGGCTGCGGCAGAAGTGAAGGCCGCGCTCGAGGACGCCCGGCGCGACGGGACGCTGCTCGCGCTTCGCGATCAGCTCGCCGGGCGACAAGGCGGCGTCGACCTGGCCGAAGCCCTGCGCATACGGGCGTCGGTGAGCACCGAGCCCAGCGAGCGCGCGGATTTGAAGAGCCGCGCCGCCGAGCTCTCCGGCGATCCCATCGAGCAAGAACAGCTCCTCTCCGAGGCCCTTGCCGAGAATCCGGGCGACGCTGCCGCCATCGCGCTGCACGCGCGGCTCGTCGCTTTGCGCGACGCCGGGGCCGCCGCGGACCGTTTCGTGGCGCTGGGCGAGGCGCTCACCGAGCATTCCCCCGCCGAGGCGGCCACCCATTTCGTCGAGGCAGCTGCCTGGCTGGAGCGGGCCGGCCGGCGCTCCGAGGCCGCGGAGATGGCGCGCAAGGCGCTCTCGCTGGCCGGCGACGGCCCAGCCGCCGCGTCCGCGCTGCGGCTGCTCCAGCGCAGCGGAGCGGTGAGCGCGCCGGAGATGGCCGACTTCCTCGAGGGCGCCGCGGCGAGACTCGGACAAGGGGCCGCGGCGGAGCTTCTCGGCCGCGCCGCCGTGATCCTGGGCGGAGCGGAGGGATTCTCCTCTCGCGCGCTCTCCCTCGCCGAGCGGGCCGCGCAGAAGGGGCGAGGTCTCTCTTCTTCGCGCTGGCTGGAGGCGTGGACGGCCCTGGCTCTGCGTGCGGCCGACGGCGCTTCGCTCTCGCGCGCCCTCGAGACGCGCGCCACGGACGCCCAGGGCCCGGAGGCCGCGGAGTTCTTCGTCGAGGCCGCGGAGGCAGCCCGCGCCGCGCTCGACGATGCCCGCGCGACCGCGCTCTTGCGCAAGGCGCGGTCGATCGATCCCGGTTCCGAGGCGGCGCGCAGGGGACTGCTCGCGCTGCCGACGCTTCCGGCGGGCGAGCGCGTCGAATTGCTCGCCGAAGAGGCTCGCGGCGCCGATCCCGCGCGCGCCGCCGCGCTTCACGCGGAGCGGGCGGCGCTCTACGAAGGCCTTTCGCGCGATGACGAGGCGGTAGCAGCCTGCGCGCAGGCGCTGGCCCTCGCCGGCGCCGACCTGGCCGTGCTGCGCCGCCTCGCCCGGGTGCAGGCGAGGCGCGGAGATCATCCCGCGGCCCTCGCGGTCCTGGTCCAGATCGCCCAGACGCTTCCCGAAGGACCCGGACGAGCCGAGGCCCATGCCCGCGCCGCCGAGTACGCCGAATGGCGCGCCGAAGATCCCGTCCGCGCCGTGCAGCTCTACTCCGCCGCGGGAGATGCGGCCCTGGCGCCACTCGCGCGTCTGTTCGCCTGGATGGGCCGGACCGACGATGCGGCGGAAGCATTCGAGCGGCTTGCCCGGCGCAGCGAGACACCCGACGAGAAGACGGATGCGCTGCGCTGGGCGGCGGCGCTGCGGGCGCGGAGCGGAGATCCGCGCGCGGCCGAGCTCTATCGGCGCCTGCTTACCGACGCGCCCGATCTCCTCGAAGCCATCGCCGCGCTGGCCGAGCTGATCCGGAACGACGCCTCCTCCGAGGCCCGGAAGGAACGCTCCGGATTGCATGCCAGGCTCGCCAGCCGCTGCCAGGATCCGCGCTGCGCCGCGCTCTTGCGCACCGAGGCCGCGAAGGATCGGCTCCTTCTCGGGGAGCGCGACGAGGCCGTCGCCGAATTCCGGCGCGCCCTTGCGCTCAATCCGCAAGATCGCATCGCCCTCGATGCCGTGGAGGCGGCGCTGCGGACCGGCGATCCGGGCGCGCTCGCCGAGCACCTCGCCTTCCGCCGGGCATATGCCGAGGGCGATGCGCGCGCGGCCCTCTCCCTCGAGCATGCGGAGACCCTGGTCGCTGCGGGCGATTTCGAACGGGCCCGCGAGGCCTACGCGGAGGCCCTTGCCACCGACCCGGGCTCGCTCTTTGCGGTCCGCGGCGCACGCCGGGTGGCGGAGCGGACCGGCGACAAGCAGGAGCAGCTCCGCCTTCTCGCGCGCGAGGCGAAGCTTTCCGGCGACCCGAGCCTCGCCGCGGGAAACCTCATCGAGGCCGCGATTCTCGCCCAGGACCTCGGCGTCCCCGAACAGGCCGCGCAGCATCTCACCGCCGTGCTCGAGCGGGAGCCGCGCGACGAGCAGGTGGCCTCGCGCCTGCGGACCTTGCTCGGCCCGAGCGCCCCGTCCCAGCTCGCGCAAGCCTACGAGCGGGTGGGAGCGTCCCACGCCTCCGACGACGCCGGCGCGGGCGCCTGGACCCGCGCGGCCCGCATCGAGCTACGCGAGCTGAACGATCCTGCGCGGGCCTTCTCCGCCGCGGGACGCGCGCTCGCCCGCAACGCCGGCGACGCGGAAGCGCTGGAGTTGCGTGCCGAGGCCGGAATCGCGAGCGGCCACGAAGCGGAAGCGGCTCTGGCGCTGGAGAAGCGCCTCTCGCTGCCGGGCGCGTCCGACGAGCAGAAGCTCGGCCTCGGACGGCTCTATGCGGAAAAGCTCGGCGAGCCCGACAAGGCGCTTCCGCTCTTGCTCGATCGGCTCGCCGACGTCGAGCTGCCGGCGCTGGTGAAGCTCGCACCGGCGGCGCGCTCGCTGCCTCCCGCGGACTCCACGCGGCTCCTGCGCCGCCTCCTCGACGCGGCCGCCACCGCCAAGGAGGGGCAACCCTCCCGCGTCCACCTCGCGGAATGGACCGACGAGCTGGCGCGCGGGCTCCTCGCCCTCGGCCAGCGCGAGGAGGCGCTGGAAGCGTTCCGCAAGGCCGCCGCGCTCGAGCCGCGCAATCGGGCGGCGCTACGGTACGTCGCAGAGCTCACCGTGCCCGGCGAGGCGATCGCCGCCCATCGCACGCTCTTCGAGATGACGCCGCCTGAGGCAGACTCGCTGCACGCGCTCTTCCGGCTCTTCCAGACGCAGGGGGAGCGTAAGGCCGCGGACGCCGCCGCCTCGGTCCTGGTGGGTCTCGGCCTCGCCGACCCCGCCGAGAAGGCCGCCCACGAAGAATCGCTGAAGCGCCCGCCCGCCGAGATCGGACCCATCGCCGACGACCAGATCCTCCGTGCGCCCGGAGACGAAGGAGCGGTCCGCCAGCTTCTCGCCGCGGCCGCCGGCGAGTTGGCCCGCGCCCTGCCCACCCCGCTTCACGGCCGGGGCGATCGCGTGAAGGGCGACAATCCCGTCCGGCGCATGACGGCCGCCATCGCCGGAGCGCTCGGGGTTTCCGAGCCGACGCTCTATGTCGCGAAGGGCGAGGCCACCGTGGTGATTCCCACCGCCAGCGAGCCCCCAGGACTTCTCGTGGGGCTCGAAGTGCCCAAGCGGTTCAACGCGCGCCAGCAACGGTTCCTCTACGGCCGCGCGCTCGGGCACGTGCGCCGCGGGACTCACGCCATCGCCGGCTTGTCGGCGACGCGCCTCGGACAGTTGGTGGGAGAGCTAGTACGGTTGACGGCACCGGCGGGTACCGACTTCGCCCGTCTTCCGGCCCGGGACGCGGCGCTGGGGGAGACGCTCGAGCGCGTGCTCTCGCCGGAAGTGCGGAGCCGCCTCGCGCCGCTCGCCGCCCGGGCCGCGGCGGAGGCGCCCGCCGCTTTCGAGAAGCTCGCCTTGGCGCTGCGCGAGACGGCGGAGCGGACGGGGCTCGTCATCTCCGGCGATCCGGCGGCGGCGCTCGCGATCGTCGCGTCGGAATGCCCGGGAGGCCTCGACCGGCCCGAGGTGGCGCGGCTCGCGCGCTTCGCGATCAGCGAGTCGTATCTCGGGCTGCGCTAGCTCGATTCCTCGCGCAGGATCGCGGGCTCGGGAAGGCGCTTGCGGAAGAACGCGAACGCCTCCCGCACCTCGTCCTCGGAGCGCCCGTCGAAAGTAATCTTCACCCGGTAATCGGCGCGCTGATCGAAACGCGGGTAGCTGCCGATCGACACTTGCGGAAAGCGCGCCACGGTCGCGTCGAGATGCTCGGCAAGCTCACCTTCGCCGAGCGCCAGGTAGACGGCGCGCCCGAATAGCGGCGCCGAACGGAACCTCTCGCGGATGCGCCCGAATCCCTCCTTGAAGAGCACCGGCGGCCCGGGAAGCACCGCGATGCCTTCCAGCGAGATGACGGGAAAATAGGCGCCCTCGTGCCAATCGATATCGGCGCCTTCCGGGACATCGGCGAGCCTGCGGCGGGCGGCGTTGAGACGGTCTCCATAGTGCGCCTGCAGCATGCCCAGGATGCGCGGATCGGGAACCACCTTGCGCCCGAAGGCCTGGGCGACTGCCGCGATGGTGACGTCGTCGTGGGTAGGACCGATTCCACCGCTGGTGAAGACCCACTTCGCCTGCGACTTCGCGCGCTCCAGGGCATCGACGATGAGCGGGATCTCGTCCGGGACGGTCTCGATCCGCCGCACCTCCACGCCGAGATTGCGTAGCTCGCGGGTCAGCCAGGGACCGTTCTCGTCGGCGATCTTCGCGGAGAGGATCTCGTTCCCGATGACGACGATGGCCGCGGTGCTCACTCCGCTTCCCCCTGCTCGCCCTCCGCGCGAGCCTCTTCGATGGCGTACTCGCGGATCTTCTTGATGAGCGTCGTGCGGGAAACGCCGAGGCGGGCGGCGAGCCGCGACTTGTTGCCGCCCAATTCCCGCAGGCCCTTGGCGATGAGGTCGCGTTCGACGCGGCCTACTGCGGTCGCCAGGTCGCACGATGCCGGCGCGGTCGACGCCGGCCCGGCTCCGTTCGAGCGCGAGCCGCGATCCGGTCGCGCCTGCGAGCGCAGCTCCGGCGGAATGACCTCCGCCTCGCCGGCCAGGACCACCAGGCGCTCGAGCTCGTTCTCGAGCTCGCGCACGTTTCCCGCCCAGCGCGCTTCGTAGAAGCTGCGCAACAGGTCCGGGTGCAGGCGCTTCTTGGGCTGGCGGCCGCGGGCGGCGATGCGGCCGAGGAAGTGCTCGCAGAGAAGCGGCAGGTCCTCGATGCGCTCGCGCAGCGCCGGGACTTCCACGTTGACCACGTGCAGCCGGTAGAAGAGGTCCTCGCGGAATTCCTTGTGCACCACCATCTCGCGCAGGTCGCGATTGGTCGCCGCGATGATGCGCACGTCCACCTGCTCCGGCTTCTCGGCCCCGACGGGCAGGAAGGTACCCTCCTGCAAGACGCGCAGGAGTTTCACCTGCATGGACGGCGACATGTCGCCCACTTCGTCGAGGAAGAGCGTGCCCCCGTCGGCGAGCTTGAAAAGGCCGATCTTGTCGCGGGTCGCGCCGGTGAAGGATCCCTTCACGTGGCCGAACAGCTCGCTCTCGAGGAGATTGTCGTTGAGCGCGGAGCAGTTCTGCGCCACGAACGTCTTGTCCTTGCGCAGGCCGGTGCGATGCAGCGCCCGCGCGATCAGCTCCTTGCCGGTACCGTTCTCGCCCGTGACGAGGACGGTGATGTCGCTCTTCACGAGCTTATCGAGGAGCGCATAGAGCCCCTGCATCGGAGCGCTCTTTCCCACGATGTCGGCGAAGAGCTGCCGCCGGGGTACCGTCGCTTCCCGGGTCCCGTTGTGGCGGCTCGGCGCGCCGCCCGAGAAAGCGACCATCTCCGAGGCAGCCGTTCCGACGAGATCCACCAGACGGGGAACGTCCCGCTCCTCGAGGCGAGGAATCCCTTCGAAGGCGCGGGGCGGATCCGCCACCGGCAAGCGCAAGCGGGCGGCTCCCCGGACCGCGCTCTCACGCGCATCGGCGCTCCGCTTTTCGGCGACGAATCCGCAACCGAAGAGCACGCCGCCGGTCGAGAGTCGGGCGACGACGACGTCGAGACCGAGATGGCACGGTCCAGCGAGCCCCGAGCCTCCCGCCAGGACGGCCTCGCGGATGCTCGCCACGCAGCGGCGGCCGCCCTCCTCGTCGTGCAGGCACGCGGTGCAGATGCGGTTCTCCGGGGAAATGGCGATCGACTTCGGCGCGATTTCCGCGGGACTGCCGGCGAAACCGAGCTCGATGCCCCACCAACGGCGCAGCGTCTCCCGCACGCTCCGGACCGCGTGTGGCTGCGCCAGCGCGCTCGGGACGAGGCCGGGCCCAGCGACCGATGCGCTTTTCCGTTCTGGCAGCATGGTGGGCAAGTTCCGCAGCCCTACCTTCGCATCTTCCAGCCGGCCGTGGCTATCCCGCGGCGGCTATCCCCAGTTGCTCATGCACCGCGGCAAGACAGAGCGCCGCGACTTCGGCTATTGGTCGCGTCCCGTCGATCGGCACTACGCTCGCCAAGGTGCCCACGAGCCGGCTGTATTCGCGCTCGATCTGCTGCATTTGCCCGGGCGTTTCGTACCGCTCCAGCTTGGCACCGCGCTTGCGCACGCGCTCCAGGGCGACCGGAGCCGGCACGTACAGGAAAAGGGTCAGATCGGGCTTTCGGGCGTACCGGTTCGCGGCCTGGATGAATTCGTGCGAGACGGTCGCGCCCTGATAGGCGAGCGAGCTGAGCACATAGCGGTCGAGGATCACGTCTTCCCCGCGTGCGAGCCGCGGCTCGATCTGCGAAGTGAGGTGGTCGAGGCGGTCGGCGGCGAAGAGCAGCGCCATCACGCGCTCGTCGACCACGTCCAGCTTCCCGTCCGCCTTCTGCGTCGCCGTGCGGCCCGCGAGGATCTGGCGGATGAGGAGGCCGACGCACCCGCCGCTCGGCTGATGCGCGAGGTGGACGGTGCGCCCCTTGCCGCGGAGCGCATCCGCCAGCAGTTGCGACTGGGTCGTCGTTCCTGCGCCGTCCAGCCCTTCGAAGACGATGAAGCGGCCCGGGGCCGTCACGAGCTCACCGCGGGCGGCGGATCGATTCCCAGCGCGGCGCGCACTTCGCGGAGCCGCCGCAGCTCTTCTACCTCGCGCCGGAGGTCCGCGCGCGCGCGCGAGTAGGCGCGGATCCCGTCCCAGAGGAGCAGGAGATCGAGGAGCGCGAGCGGATAGAAGAAATAGGGCAGCTGGGGCGAATCCCAGACCAGCTTCCCGCAGACGCCGGCGAGCACCGCCCAGCCGAATCCTTCGAAAGCAGCGCGGGCGAAGCCGTCCACCGACCGCCGCATCCGCGTGCTCTGTTGCAGCTCGTTCAGCTCGCGCTCGAGATCGGCCGGCTCCATCGGCGCGTCCATATCGCTCAGCGACCTCGGTGGAGTCAACGCTTCAAAGCAGATCCTGGGGCGGAAGCGGCACTCCGCATTCGCCACATCGATCGATTCCACGGACGTCGTCGTGGTACGGCGGCCGGCGTGCGAAGCAGGCGGGACAGAGCACGGCCTCGGCTTCGGCGGGCTTCGTGTGGTCCTGCGGAGCCGGGCGTTCCGACGCTGTCCGCCGGTGGCCGCAGGCCTGGCAGAAGACCCCCGTTGCTTGCGCGCCGCAGTGCACGCAGACGCTCAGGTCGCCCGCAGCGGGCGTCCGCAGGCCATCGTCGGCCTCGCGGCCGGCATCGAAACCGGGCAGCGTCCCTTCCCAGGACGGCGTCGCGCCTGCCGGCGACCGCACCCGGGTGGGCTCGATGTCGAGCGGAGGCTCGTCCGGCGGAGGAAACCCTTCCTCTGCGATGGTGGTCGACTCGAGCCCGGGAAGCGGCTCCACGCGGTCGGACGGACCCACTTCGAATCGCGTGCGCTCGATACCTTCGAGGGTATCTTCGCGGGGCGGCTCGGGCTCGGGAGCCACCTCGGTGAGCAGCTCCGGCTCGATCTCCGTGAGCAGCTCGGGCTCGACATGCCCGAGCAGCACCGTCCCGCAATTCACGCACTCCGGCAGGTCGTCGGGAGCTTCTGTGCCGCAGGACGGGCAGAGCATGGCGGGGGGAGCATCGCGCGACCTCGCCGCGCGGGTAAAGCGACTTTTCAGTGGGGGCCCTGTTCTCCGGACCCGGTGAGTGGAACGAAGCGGACCTGCATCAAGGTGCGACGGTCGAACCCGCCCTCCGGCAACCGCCGCCACAGCTGCAGCTCCTGGCGATCGGAGGAGGGCCCGACCGGCAGGACCAGACGTCCGCCCGGCGCCAGCTGCTCGAGCAAGGGCGTAGGGACCCGGCGCGGCGCCGCCGAGACCAGGATGGCGTCGAACGGCGCCGCTTCCGGCCATCCAAGGGCGCCATCGCCTTGCCGGACATGCACGTTGGTGTAGCCGAGCTCCACGAGGGTGCGCTGTGCGCGCTCGGCCAGCTCGGGGATGATCTCGATTCCGCGGACATCCGCATTGACCGGAAGCATCTCGGCGAGGACGGCCAGCGCATAGCCGCTGCCGGTGCCGACCTCCAGGACCCGCTCGACGCCCTTCAGCTCCAGCGCTTCGGCCATAGCGGCCACCACGAAAGGCTGCGAGATGGTCTGTCCCCAGCCGATGTCGAGCGGCCGGTCGGCCTGGGCTTCCGCCTGCGATTGTTCGGGCACGAAGAAATGACGGGGAACGCGGGCGAAGGCGGCGAGCACACGCGGATCGCGGATGCCCTGGTCGATCAGCCGCCTCACGAGGAGGCTTTCGCGGGCTCCCTGTCCGTCCGGGTGGACGATGCTCATCGGCCGCTAGATCTATGCCTCGTCCGGGTAATGAGAAAGGCCGATGCGATTCCCTTCCGGGTCGCGAAAATAGATCGTCCAGCGGGTGCGGTGGACCACCTCCACGTTCTTCTGCTGGAGGTGCCGCTCCCACCTCGTGCGATCCTTGGCGGGGATCCGCAGCGCGAGCAGGTGGAGGCCGCCGTGCGGATCGCGAAAGGGAGTCGGCAAGCGATCGACGTCGCAAGCTTCCAGGGCGATGAACTCTTCGCCTGAGCCGACCGAGAGCCAGAGCGATCGCTCGCCCGGTTTGCCATCCTCGTAGGGCCAGCGGCGGACGAGCTTGAGGCCGAGCACGTCGATGTAGAATGCCTCGGCGCTGGCCAGATCCTTCACCTGGATGGCGAGATGATGGTGCCCGCGCACGGCCAGGGCCTCGGCCGGCCGTCCAGAAACGCTCAGGGAATCGTTGCCCAAGGTTGTCCCGCGGCGAGAAATCCATTACACACGCTCGCTTCTTTAGCAGGTTTCCTGACAAGAGAATTCGATGCTTCCCCGCGAGCAGATCCGCAACATCGCCATCGTCGCCCACGTCGACCACGGCAAGACCACCCTGGTCGACTTCATGCTGCGCCAGACCGGCACGTTCCGCGCGAACGAGCAGCTGGTCGAGCGGGCCATGGACTCCAACGATCTCGAACGCGAGAAGGGCATCACCATCCTCGCCAAGAACACCGCGGTGAACTACCGCGGAGTCAAGATCAACATCGTCGATACCCCGGGCCACGCGGACTTTGGCGGCGAGGTGGAGCGCGGCTTGCGCCTCGTCGACGGAGTATTGCTCCTCGTGGACGCCGCCGAAGGCCCGCTTCCGCAGACGCGCTTCGTGCTGGGAAAGGCGCTCGGGCTGGGACTTCCCGCCGTGGTCGTCGTCAACAAGATCGACCGGCAGGATGCGCGGCCCGCCGAGGTGCTCGACGCCATCTATTCGCTCTTCATCGACCTGGGCGCGAACGAGCACCAGATCGAGTTCCCGGTCGTCTACGCGGTGGCTCGCGCCGGACGCGCGTCGCTGCGCCTCTCCGACTTCGACGATCTGCCCGTCGGGCAAGCGGCGGCGCCGGGAGCGAAGCCGCATCCGGGCGAGACTCCGGGAGCGCGGGCGCGCACCCTGGAGCCGCTGCTCGACGCGATCCTGGAGACGATACCGCCTCCCAAGAAAGCGGAGACGTCGCACGACAAGCTGCAGATGCTGATCGCGAACCTCGATTACGACGATTACGTCGGACGACTCGGCATCGGCCGGCTCACCAGCGGCTCGGTGGAAGCTGGGATGACCGTCGCCGTCACCCGGGAAGACGGCTCGCTCCCCCGCGGCAAGGTGACGAAGATCTACGCTTTCGAAGGACTGAAGCGCGTCGAGATCGCCGAGGCCGGACCGGGAGAGATCATCTCCCTCGCGGGTCTCGAGGAGATCTCCATCGGCGACACCATCGCCGACCCCGAGCACCCCTACCCCCTCCCGCGGATCCACGTCGACGAGCCGACCATGTCGATGATCTTCCGCGTCAACGACGGGCCCTTCGCGGGACGTGAAGGGAAGTACGTCACCTCACGGAACCTGCGCGAGAGGCTCATTCGCGAGGCGTACCGCAACGTCTCCATCCGCGTGCTCGACACCGAGACGCCCGACGCCTTCAAGGTAGTGGGCCGCGGGGAGCTGCAGCTCGCCGTCATCATCGAGAACATGCGCCGGGAAGGTTACGAGCTCACCGCGTCGAACCCCGAGCCCATCACCAAGGAAGTGGACGGCGTCGTCCACGAGCCGATGGAGCTGATGGTCTGCGACGTCCCGCAGGTCTCCGTCGGCGCGGTCACCGAGCGGATGGGCCCGCGCAAGGGCCGCATGGTGGAGATGCAACAGATCGGCAGCGACCGCGTGCGCTTGAACTTCCGCGTGCCGGCGCGCGGTCTGGTCGGCTTCCGCAACGAGTTCCTCACCGTCACCCGCGGCGAGGGCATCATGTCCTCGCAGTTCGACGGGTACGAGCCGTGGCAGGGAAAGATACCCAAGCGCAGCAATGGCGCCATCGTCTCCGATCGCGAGGGCGAGACGGTGGCCTACTCGCTCTTCGACATCCAGGAGCGCGGGGCCCTCTTCTACGGCGCCGGCGAGCCGGTCTACGAGGGAATGATCTGCGGCGAGCACTCGCACCCGAACGATCTCGACGTCAACGTCACGCGCGGCCGCAAGCTCACCAACGTCCGCGCCGCCACCCGCGACGAGAACGTAATCCTCTCCCCGCCTCGCGTGATGTCGCTGGAGAAGGCGCTGGAGTGGATCAACGAGGACGAACTGGTCGAGGTGACGCCGAAGAGCGTCCGGCTGCGGAAGCGGGTGCTGCCGGCGGGGGACCGGTATCGGCTGGAGCGGGAGCGGAAGCGCGCGGACGGGTTGATCTAGAGCTCGATATCGCCTCCGGGGTCGGTTTCCCCGAGCCTGCGTAGCGTCTCCCGCGCGTGCTCGAGCCGGCGGCGGCCTTCGGCTTCGTCGATCTGCGCTTTCGACCAGTCCGGGTCTCCGTCGTCGGCGCGGAGCACCGTCCCCTCGCGGCTACCCTTGGGCAATTCGTTTCGTGGCACGTCGAAGGTACGGCCGTCGTCCGCGACAATGACCGCGATCGTGCCCTCCATTCGATCGACCACGTAGTAGCCCATCGTGACCTCCGCGCCTCACGGCGATGCATCGCAGGCGCATCCCGGTGGCCGGTGACAGGTGTAGCTCCGGCTGATGCAGCTGTTCCCACACGCTTTGCCGGCCGAGCAGACCTTGCAACATCCAGCCAAGGGATGCGACGGCGCCCCAGCGATATCGGGGCGAAGGATCTGCGGTCCGATTGCCGTCGCGCCGGCAAACTGCTCTGCGCCTTCGCGAAAGCTTCCATCCCTTCGCGCCAGGATGAGAATCGTGCCCTCGAGGTCTGTGCGATGGATCCGAGCCCCCGCGCGGGTCCAAAGGTCGAGGACCTCCGGCGACGGATGTCCGTAGGCATTCGTTGCACCTACCGAAATCACCGCGACTTCGGGCCGGGTCGCGGCTACGAGCTCCGGTATCGTGCCGTTCCGGCTCCCGTGATGCGCAACCTTGGCCACCTGCATTCGGGGGAGGGGCTCTCGAGACAACCAGTAGCGGATCTCGCGCACTTCCGCGTCGCCCATCAGGAAAGCGCGAAACTCGCCGTATTGAACGACGAGGCCGACCGAGGCGTTGTTCTGATCTCGGCTCGTTGGAGGGGAAAGCACGCGGATTTGCGCGGTACCAAGGGCGATGGACCGGCCGGTAGGTCGCAGATACTGCGCTCCGCTGCGCTGCACGGCGGCGATGGTTCGCTGATAAATGCCGGTAGTGTACGGAAGCGCGTTGTCGAGGTAGTAACGAACCGAGGCGCCGCTCAGTACGGCTGGCATTCCACCGATGTGATCGGCGTGATTGTGCGTCGCCACGAGCAGGTCGATCGTGTCGACCTTGAGCGCCGCCAGATATGGCATGATCCGCGCCGCAGAAGGTCCCGCATCCACGAGCGCGGTCTTGCCGCCCTCGCGAATCAGGATCGCGTCGCCCTGCCCGACGTCGAGGAATCGCAGCTCGAGCTCTTGGGCGCGTAACGGCAGCGCCACGAGCAGCAAGAAAAGAACGATGCGAAACAGCTGGAGCATCGGCGCCGCCGCTGCAATTTCTCTGCAGCATAGAGCGGTCGCGCTCCGACGGCCAGCCAACGTGCGCTGAATCAAGTGCGCGACCTTGGTCGCACGCGACGCGTCCCGGGACGAGTTGCCGAGCCGCGATGCTCTACCGGGCTGACTCCGCCACCAGGAACGGCTCGGCGAACGCCGCGGACGGTGGCGCGATACCGAGCAGGAGCGACAAGGTCGGCGCGACCTGGATCGGGTCGAGGATCCCTCCCTGAAGCGCCGGCCGCAGCCGGAAGCCCGGTGTCGCGAAGAGCACAGGCACGAGCGCGTCTTCGTTCCACGGGCTGCCGTGGCTCGCGATGTCCGGGCCTGTGACGGTGACGAGAGGAACCTGAACGAACATCACGTCACCGCTGCGGGAGGGATGGAAGGAATGGCGCAGTACGAGGTCCTGCGACGGCATGTCCGCGGCCGCCACCGCGCGCCAGATCCCCGGAACCATGGCGATCGCCGAGGCCGCGGTCTGCGCGGCGCGCACCGGATCGACGTCGGGGAAGCGCCGCAGCACGAGGACACCGTCGTCGATGAGGTCGACCCACTTATCGTGGCGGCCGAACTGCTTGTCGAGCGCGTCGACTGCTGCCGATTCAAGTGTGGAGAACTGCAGCTCGACCCCGAAAAGCCTTGCCGCGGTCACGGTCTGTGCCGACGGCGTCGCGCCATGATCGGCGCTGAGGACGAAGGAGACCCGCCCCTTCAATCGCGCCCGCAGTCGCGAGACGAACTCCGAAAGACCGTCGTGCATGCGGAGCAGCATGTCGAGCCGCTCCCGTGATGCTGTCCCGTAGGCGTGGCCGATGTAGTCGAGGCCGGAGATCGAAATCATCAGCAGGTCGGTTTCGCCCCGATCGCCGAGGCGCATCCCGGATACGCCTGCCTCGGCAGCGCGCAGCACGATGGTGGTCGAGGGCGGCGAGGCGCGCAGCGCGGTGAAGAGCGACTTCCCCGGCTCGAGGCCGACGCGATGGGGGAATTGACCTCCGAATCCATACGAATCGGCAAAGGCGCTCTCGCGCTCGGCAAGCCGCGCGTAGATCGCTTCCGGCCGCGACAGGGTCCAGACGTAGTCCTTCCATTCGGAGACCGGATGTTTGCGCTGAAGCTCGGCGAGCCACCCGGGCGGACCGCTCGCGTAGCATCGCGAGGACGTCAACTCCCCCGTGTCGTAATCCCAGAACAACGCGAGGTCCGCGCCGGGGCCGGCGAGAAAAAGCGCGCCGCGATCCTTGAAGGCGACGGCCAGGCTTCGCGCGCGCCCGAGCGTCGCCAGCTTGAGCTCGTCCGCCACGGTCGGCACGAGCAGCTTTCCGGGACCTTGGTGCCTCGTTCCCCGCCAATTTTCGCAATTCGGATCTTCGATGGCTTCGATCGGCTTCCCGTCCGCGACCAGCGAATTGCCCACCACGCCGTGAACGTCGGGATAGGTACCCGTCGAGAGCGTCGCGTGATCGGGAGCGGTGTGCGTGAGCGCGGTCCGATAGCGGGCCTGCACGGGTTGGCCCAGACCTCCAAACCCACCCGGCCCGAACTGCTCGCGCGCCCAGAGGAGGTCCTGGTAGCGAAGCTGATCGACCACCACCAGGACCACCAGCTTGCCGCCCTGTGCGCGCGCAGCGCTCCCGAGCGGGGCCACCGCGAGCAGGACGCCGAGGTAGACGCGCCGGACAGCGATCTGCATCATGCGCCCTTCTTACCCGGAGGCTCCCGTGTTCGCACGCGACTTGCTGAAGGACCGCGTCATCGTCGTGACGGGCGGCGGCACGGGGCTCGGGGCCGAGATGGTGCGCAGGTTCTCCGAGCTGGGCGCGAAGATCGCGGTGCTCGGACGCCGCAAGGAGAAGCTCGACGCGATCCTCTCGCAAATCGGCGGCGGGCTCGCCCTCCCCTGCGACGTGCGCGACGCCAAGGCGGTACAGGAAGCCGCCGATCGCGTGGCGAGCGAGATGGGGCGGGTGGACGGTCTCGTGAACAACGCCGCGGGCAACTTCCTCGCCGCCGCCGAGGACATCTCGCCGAACGGGTTCAAGACCGTGGTGGACATCGTCTTGAATGGCACCTTCCATTGCACCGCCGCGTTCGGCCGCAAGATGATCGAGAAGAAGCGCGGGTCCATCGTCAACATCGTCGCCACGTACGCCTGGACCGGGTCTGCGTTCGTCCTGCCCTCCGCCTGCGCGAAGGCGGGCGTCCTCATGCTCACGCGGTCGCTCGCGGTGGAATGGGCGGCGTACGGCATCCGCGTCAACGCCATCGCGCCGGGCCCAGTCCCCACCGAGGGCGCTTTCTCGCGGCTCATGCCCGACCCCGCCTTCGAGGAGCAGTCCCGCAATCGGGTTCCGCTGAAGCGGTTCGGCACGCCCCGCGAGATCGCCGACGCCGCCGTGTTCCTCCTCAGCGAAGGGGCGGGGTACATCACCGGCGATTGCCTGGTCGTCGACGGCGGCGCGTGGCTCCGCAACGGCGCCGGGTTCAGCTACGCTATGGACTACGATCGGGACAATCTCAAGCAGATGTTCCGGGCGATGCGGGGGAAGGAGAAGTAGTCAGCGCGGGCGCTCGAGCAACTCGCGCACGTCCCGGAAGCGCTCGTTAGGGACCGTGATCGAGAGCACGTACTGCTCGAGCAGCCAGCGGCCCTCCCGCAACACCATCACCCCGCTCCCTCGCGCCGGGCCGAGCGTATCCGTCGCGAGATCCTCGTCGAACCACGCCGTATCACCGCGAACCGCCACCGCGCGGCGAGTGGCGCGAAACGTCCATGCCTTGCCGCGAGCGAAGAACGGATGCGCGAAGGCGCGGAAGGCGGTGACATCCCATCGCTCGGTCGCGTCGGTACCGAGAAAAGCACCGGTAGGAGCGAAGTGCGCGAAATAGCGATCCTCGTCGGCCCGCGCTGCAGCGTCGTGGAAGTCGTCGAGGGCGGCCGCGATGGATCGCTCGTCGGCGGGCGCAGAGCGCCGGGGCGCCGAGGCGCAGGCAAAGCAGGCGAACAGGATCAGAACGCGGGCGCGGCCCACTCAGAACACGTAGCGGATCCTGGGCATCAAGGCGACCGAAGCGATCGTTGCCCGGCCCTGGCCGTCAGGCTTGTTCGCGACCGAGTAGCGGCCGAGCGCATCGATGCCGACCGAGAAATGGTCGAGGTGGGTGTCGTAGTCGATCCCGAAGCCCAGTCCGAGGTGCGGCGCCACGACCCGGTCCGGAACCGATCCGTCGAGGTGCGCGAAGGGTCCCGGGGAGAAGAACCCCACCCCGCCGAGGACCTTCGCGGAAAGGAGCGTGCGCGTGGCGATCTGCGTGCCCGCCGAGGCGCCCACCTCCAGGAAGGTCACGCCGAACGAATCGGCGGCCGCGCAGCCGGTCTGGCCGCGATCGAAACACGATGCGCTAGAAGCCCCGATGCCGAGCGACACGAAGAGCGCGCTGCGCTCGGCGAGGTTGTGGCCGACGGTCATCGACAGATACGGCTCGGCGGCGGAGATGCGGCTGCTTCCGCCGAGGGTGGCGAACGCTCCGAGCGCCGTTTCGGCGAAGGTCCCGCGCCGCGGAGCCGGATCGACGCCGACCGAGGGGAACGCGGGCACCTGTGGCTCGATGCGCGGCTCTTCCCCCAGCGCCGCCAGGGAAGCGAGAAGGACGAGCGCCGCGATTCTCATTGCGCGCTCTTGAAGACGTAGGGATAGGTGACCTGCACGGTGCTGCCGCCTTCGGGCTGCGGGAAGACCCAGCGCTTGACGTGCTGGAGGATGCAGCTCTCCACCGGCTCGCTCGAGAGCGTAGTCTGCTGCACGAGCGCGTCGGCCACCCTGCCGGTGCCGTCGATGACGAAGAGGACCGAGACCTTGCCGTACAGGCCGGGATCGCGGGTCAGCTCCTTCTCGTAGCAGTACTTCACCTCGTTGTAGTGGCGCTGGATGATGCGGTTGATCACGTCGCGGGACAGGCCGCCGATCACCACCGTCTTGCCGGGGATGAAGCGCGTCTCCTCCTTGCCTTTCCCGCCTAGCTCCACTCCGCCGTAGCCGCCGGCGCCCGAGCCGGAACCCTTGATCCCGAGGCCGCCGATGCCGATGGCCGTGCCGCCTCCGCCGGATCCGGTGCCGCGCGCCCCGAGGCCGCCGACGCCGTAGGGATCGCCGAGCCCCGCACCGGGCGTGACGCCGCCGAGCGAGGTGTTGACGCCGCTACCGATTCCGCCAGGACCGATCACGTTGGAGGCAGCGCCCGCGCCAGCGCCCACCTTGGCGAGCGCCGCGACCAGACCGAGCTTGGCGATCTTCCGCCGATCGGCTTCCTTCTTGTTCAGATCCGCGGTCGGAGATCCCTTGCGCGAAGGATCCGCTTCCTTCTTCTTCGCCTCTTCCTTGCCGAGCTTCCCTTCCTCGGCCTGCGCCTTGGCGCCTTCGGGGGCGCCGGAGAGATCCTTGAAGCGCGGCTGCTCGATCTCCTTCGGCGGCTGCGGCTTCGCGACGTACTGCGCGATGCGATTCTGCGCCGCCTCCAGATCCTCGGCGGAGCCGGGAACGGTGCGCGGTGCGAGCCGGACCATCATTACGAAGGCGACGAGGAAGGCGATCGCCGCGAAGAGCGTAGAGGCAAAGCCGATGTCGAGCGACTCGAGGAACGACTTGCCGCTGGCCTTGCCGGCGCGGACATAGCGCGCGACGAGCGTGAGATGGGGAGCGACCCTGACGACCACGCGATCGTCGAGGTCGATCGGATAGGCGTGACCGCGGAAGGGCGCCTCGACGACGCCGGCGCGCGCCTCGGAGGCCAGCTCGCCGAACGATCGCACCTCGCCGCGCGTGTGCACTTCGCTGCGCAAGGTTGCCGGCATGGAGACCACGTGCCGGTCGCCCTCGTGCCGCACGAGCGCGAATGCCTTGGGAAGCTGCACGGCGGGAAGATCGAAGAGCTTGCCGGCGCGCAAGTCGGCGCCCGTCTCCACCTGCTCGATCTCGACCAGCGTCTGCCCGCCCCACACCAGGCCGACGAGGAGCACGCGATCGCGAGCGCGCGGCCGCTCTTCGGCGGGAAGCTCGTCGGCGAGGAGCAGCTGCGCCGCGGCGGCGTCCACCAGCTGCGAGGCCAGCGTCCCCTGGGGAACCGCCGGCTCCCGCGCCGGGAACGGCGCCGGAAGTGGGCCGGCCTTCTCGATTCGAACTTGGTTCGCCATGTCCGCCTACAGGTTGTCCGCCGACTTCTGCAGCTCGGGATTGAAGTTGTCGCGCAGCCGGACCAGGGAGCGGAACCGTGTGCGGCTGCGGGCCGACAAGAAACTGCCTTCGGGCTTCGTCAGCTCGCCCTCGACGGTGACGTCGTTGAAGTCGATCACCGTCTTCTTGCGAACGATCACCTTGTCGGCTTCCTGGATGATGCGGACGCCCGGCTTGTTCTCGGCGGCCTGCGCAGCCGCGCGCGCCGGGAGGGCCAGCGCTGCACCGAGCAGGAAAATCGACAAACGCACCATGCCCACCTCGCAACCGAAGGATTTGCATCGTCGGGCCGCCGGCCAAGCGGCTGCTCGCCAGAATGCGCAGCGGCGGCGGCGAAACGTCATCAGCCCGACACCTTCGGCTTGTCCGCTTCCTTCTTCTCCTCCGCCGGTGCAACCCCTTCGGCAGGCGCGGCGGCAGACTTGAGCCGCAGCTCGATGGCCGCGATGTTTCCGTTCGCTTCCTTGATCCGCGTTGCGTTCGGCCGGGTGACGTATTCGCGGAACGCGCGCAGGGCCAGCTCCAGCTGTCCTTCGGCGCGGAGCGCCGCGGCGCGCCCGTAGAGCGCGTCGATCTCGCCGGGCCGCAGGCGCAACACTTCGTCGAACTCCGCTCGCGCCAGCGCCACCTTGCGCCCGCCCTCGAGCGCCCAGGCGAATCCGAGGTGCGATTCGGGACGATCCGGATCGAGCGCAACAGCCTTGCTGAACGCGTCCTGCGCGCCGCGGTAATCGCGGTACGACAGCAGCAGCGCTCCCAGGTTGGCCCAGCCGGGCGCGAACTGCGGATCGACGGCCGTCGCCTGGATGAAGAAGCCCCGCGCCGCGGCCGCATCGCCCCGGTGGGCGGCGAGGATTCCAAGCTCGTTGGGCAACGCCGGATCGCTGCCGTCTTCGGTTCGCGCTCGCGCGTACAGCGATTCGGCCAGCCGGATCCGCCCGCGATCGGCCGCGAGGCGCGCCGCGGCCTTCGCCGCACCGCGATCGCCCTGCCGCAAGTACATCTTGCGCACCGTCGCCTCGGCCTCAGCGAGCTTGCCCGCGGTCCGCTGCGCCTCGGCAAGAGCCTCCAGGAGCCGGGGATCATCCGGATGAGCGTCGAGCGCCGCCGCGCACACCGCGGGAGAAGGCTCGTTCCGGCAGACCGCCGGGGCGCCATCGAGGGTCGCCGCCACCGGGCCGGCGAAAGCGCCCTCTTCGAGGGCCACAGCCTTCCGCGCGTCCCCGCGCAGATACGGCGTATCGCGGCGGTCCTGGTAGGCGTCGGGCTGCAATTCGCGCAGCGCATCCTGCGCGGCGATGGCCCACTCCGTGTACGCGCCGCTCCGCTCGCCGGTCTCGATCGCCTTGCGGAATGCCTCGACCGCCTTGTCCTCGAGCGGCAGCGCCTTGCTTTCCAGCGCCTGGCGGTAGAGGTCCTGCTCCTCGGCGTCGAGGCCGCGAGGGACGGGAGCCTCGAGCAATCCCTTGTTGAACGACCGGTGCGCCTGGCCGATGCGCGTCAGCGCCGCGGCGCTCCAGCGCGGGCTACCGAGCTTGAGCACCTCCGCGTACGACTTGAGCAGCCCCGAGAGGCTCTTGTTCTTCTCCCGCAAGCGCGCGACGAGCACCCGCTGCGAGGTCGTGTCGAAACGGATCTTCTCGAAGTCCTTGTACGCCTTCTCCACCTCGACGAAGCGGGCGTGCCCCGCCGCGTCGATGGCCGGACCGAGGCGCTGCGAAGGAGGAAGGAGGGCGAAGCGGCGCGCCACGTCCGCGAAGGCAGCTTCCGCCTGCGAGCGGTAATGCATTTCCTGGAACGCGAGCGCTTCCTTGTAGCGCGCCATCAAGAGCTGCCCGGGCGCCGCGGCCCTCGAGTACTCGCGGACGAACGAAGACCAGTATGCGGCGGCCTTCTGCCAGGCCTTCTGCTTTTCGATCGCGGCTCCGAGCGCGAATGCGACCTTGGGCGCCTCGACGCGCTGGTCGCCGTACTCGTCGAGCCAGCGCTGCCAGTCGGCCGCGGCGCGCGCGTCTTCACCGAACGCCTCGCGCCAGAGCGCCGCGCGGCTCAAACGATCGGAGGCGCGCGCGTCGTCCGGCCACTTGGAGGCGAACTCCTCGTAACGGCTGGCGGCGTCCGCGAAGCGGCCGGTCCGCTCCGCCGCCGAGGCGAGCGAGAGCGCGGCCGCCTTCAAGACCTGTACATCGGCCTCCGGATGATCGCGCAAGAGCCTGCTGGCGACGGACTGCACCGCGTCGAGCCGGTCCGACTTCTCCGCGATGACCATCGCGTTGTTGAGGGCGGCCGCCGCGTAAGCGCTCTTCGGATGCTGCGCCGCGAACGTCTCGAACTCCGCGGCGGCGGCGGAAAGCTCGCCCTTCTTCTCGTACAGATCCATCGCATGCTTGAATCGGCCGCCTTCGGCGACGTGCTCCAGCCGCTGCGCGAGCTCGCTGCCCTTCGGCGCCAGCCGCGCGTCCTTGCGGAACTTCTCGGCGAGGCGGACGAGCTCTTCCCACTTCTGCCCTCGATCGAGGATGTCGAGCGCGAGATCGGCGGCCTTGCGCGCCCAGGGATCCGCGGGCCAGCCTGCGACGATCTCGGTGAACCTGCGCGACGCCTCTTCGTCTTGCCGGTGCGCGTAGAAGAGGTACGCGCCCTTGTAGCGGACGGCGACCTCGTCCTGCGCGCCCTTCGCCACCGACAGGTAACGATCGCAGGCGACGGCGAGCTTGCGCTCGATCTCGGAGAGCGACTCGGGCGCCGCGCTCGCGGCCGGCATCTCCGCCGCCACGTTCGCCTCGCCCTTCGCCCGGCGCTCGTCCACGCGCGCGTCGTCGGCGAGCTTGGCGCTAGCGAGCTTGCCCTTCGCCTGCGCGTCGACCTTCTCCAGCGCGAGGATTGCGTCGTAAGCGGACTTGCGCGCGAACTCGCCTTTGGGATCCGCCTCCGCCACCTTGCCGTATTGCTCGGCGGCCGCTTCCCACTCCTCCAGCGACCAGAGAATTTCGGCGTAGTAGAAGCGCAGCCGCGTCGCCGCCTCGGCCTCCGGATACGCCTCGAGATACTGGCGGTACATGTCGCGCGCGATCCGGTAGGTCGCGGCGCTCTTCGTCTTGACGGCCTCCTGGTGGTAGTCCTGCACCAGATCGCGCAGCGCGCTCTCTCCCAGCTCTCCTGCCTGCGCGAGCGCGCCCTTCTCTTTCGCGTTCGCCTTCGCCCATCCGCTCGCCGGCGCATACTCCTGCGCGAGGCGCTTCGCCTCGGCGAGGACGTTCTCCTTGTGGTCGAGCTTGTCGTACGCGAGGACGATGCGCTGCTGCCAGGACGGCGCGCGTGGATGCGATGGCGCCTGCGCCTCGAGCGCCCGGTAGACGTCGATGGCGCGGTCGAACTTGCCCTCGTCGAAGAAGACGGTGGCGAGCCGCTCGACGAGCGAGATGCCGTCGTCCCCGCCCTTCGCCAGAAGGTAGCTGCGCGCCTCTTCGATGTTCCCCTGCCGCGCGTAGGAGAGGACGAGGTCCTTCAACGCTTCGCGCCGCAGTTGCACCCTGTCGCGGGCCAGCGCCCCGTCGGCGTCGGCGTAAGCAATGACGTCGTGGAACTTTGCGATGGCTCCTGCATAATCGCCCGCGTTGTAATCGCACCAGGCGAGCTTGTAGGTCGCGAACGCGTAGATTTTCGGCAGCTTGAACGCTCGCGCCTTGGTGAAGGCGTCGCGCGCGTGCTCTAGATCGTTGGCCCGGAAGTAATGCTCGCCGAGGGCGATCCAGGCGTCGGGAACGAAGTGGCTCTGCGGAGACTCGCGAACCAGCGCCCGGAAGGTCTGCACCGCGGACTTGCCGTCGTTCACCTCCGCCTCGGCGTAGCCTTTGACGAAGAGCACTTCGTCGCGGCGCGCATACGCCGGGTAGTCGCGGAGCAGATCCGCGTAGAGCGAGAGCGACTTCTTGCGGAGCCCGTCGCTCAGCTCGGTCGAGAGCCTCGGCTCGGTACCCGCCGACCTGGCGTCGCGATCGCGCGCCTCGAGCCAGCTCTTCACCTGCTCGTCGTGCTTCTGCACTTCCTCGAGCGAGGCGATCTGCGCCTTCTCCTCGTACAGCTCGCCGAGCTGGAAGATGAGCTCGGCCTTCCGCTCCCCTTCGATGAGGGGAAGGATGCGCGTCCCTTCCTCGATGAGCTGATCGCGCTTCGCAGCAAGCTCGGCGTCCTTGCGAGGATCGCGAGCGGCGCTGGCGTCTTCCCGGCCGGGCGGACGGAGCGCGCCCGTCGCGGGAGCGGGAGCGGCGAGGAGCAAGCTGAGGGTGAGGGCGATCATGGCTGCTCCGGCTCCTTCCGCGCCGGGCACGCGTCCTTGATCGTGGCCTGGTAGTAGCCGATCTCGTCCGGCCAGTACTCGCCGTCGAAAGCCCAGTACTCGTGGCCCGTCGCCGGCTGCTCGGGCGAGAAGTTCCTTGCCGAGCTCGGACCGGGAAAGCTCGCCGTCGCCGCGGATGCGCCGCTCCTCGTCGTCGACCTTCGCCGCGTAGGCGAGCATCGACTCCACCCGCTCGTTCTTGCGGAGGTGGTGCCGGACCGGGTCTGGGAGCCGGACGTCTCCCTTCCCGTCCAGCGAGGCGAGGAGCGCCGCTGGAGCGGGGTCGCGCGCGAGCACCGCCCGGACCTGATCGCGCATCGGCAGGTAGATGAGGTCGAAACGCTTCAGGGCGGTCCGCACTTGGGGCCACAAGCAATGCTGGTGGTACACGATGGCGGCGAGGTTCTCCGACTCGGGCGCGAATTCGTCGGAGAGATGCGGCGAGTGCAGGCTCTGCAGTTTCCCGAGTGCGCTGCCCGGATCGCCGCGCATGAGATCGGCATACGCGCCTTCGAAGAGCGCCTCGTCCCAGTGGCGGGAGAAGCGAGGAAGCTTCCCGTACTCGGCCGAGGCCTCCGGGTAGCGCCGCAAGCCGTAGAGAGTGCGGGCGAGAGCGAGATGGGAAAGCTCGCGCAGCTCGTTGCTCGAGCGCCGATCGGAAAGGACGCCCTCGAAGATGGCGACCGCGCCCTCGGGCTGCGAGCGCTGCGCGAGGAGCCCGGCCACGTACTGCGCTTGCGGGAAGGCGGTGCTGTCGTTCGGGACGGCGGAGGCTTCGCGCTTCGCGTCCTCCAGTTTCCCGGCGCGGTACTGGAGCAGCGCGAGAGCCGCATGAACGCGCGGCGAGACATCGGGAGGCAGGCTGGCGATGGTCGCCGGGTCCAGCCTGGCGAGCAGGTTCGGTCCGAAGACCTCGTCGTGCAGCGCCTCGGAGATCCGCTGCACGCCCGCCGCGGCCTGCGCCGCATCGGGCCCAGGCTTCGCGTGCCGGAGGGCCTCGCCGTAGAAGAAGAACGCGGAAACCGGCAGGCGCTTCTGCTCGAGATCGCGAGCGGTCGCGGCGTCGTCCGCGCGCGCCGCGACGCCGAGGGCAAGGAGCGGAAAGAGGGCCATTGATGCGCGCATGCGGATCCTCAGAAGAGCCAGCTCAGGCCGCCCTGGAAGGCGAGGTTGTTGACGACGCTCGCGGAGGGACTGCGCAGCTGGCTCTCCGCGCTCGCTGCGGCGCCCTTGATGTCGTTCTCGTTGGAACCGAACGACGCCGCGCTGCAGCCCGGGGAAAGACCGGTCGCCGAAGTTCCGGACTTCTGGATCTCCGCCGCGTCGGCCGCGCCGCAGCCGTTCACCCGGCTCACGTAGGAGGAGTACACGCGGTCGCGAAGCTCGAGACGGACGGTGAAGCGATCGTTGAGGAAGACCCGGACGCCGCCGCCCAGGCCCGCCGCCGGCCGGAAGCCGGTGTCGCCGAAGGAGCGCCCCCCGACCGAGTCGGAGGAGCGCAGCTGCAGCCTGGTCTTGGCCGCGCCGAGGCCGGCGTTCAGATAGACGCCGAGCCGGAGGATCTTGCCGTCGAAGATGTCGAGCTTGCCGTAGATGGGCATCAGCTCGAGGCCGAGGAGCGCGTCGCCCTGGAGCAAGAGCGCGTCGGAAGCAACGGGCGCCTGGCCGACCTTGTGCGCGAGCTCCTCGGTGAGCCCGCTCTGGACTGCGAGCGGGAACCAGGTCACTCCGGCCTGGACCGCGAGGTTCTCGCGGAGATGGTAGGCGAGCTCGGCGGAGACGCCGGCGTGCTTCGTGAAGCGCGAATTGATCTGCACCGGTCCGAAGATCGTCAGCTCGGTCCGGCCGGATTCGGTGAAGGGCCGCTTCTCGACCACGTGCACGCGCTCCACCGGCGCGGGCGGCGCCTCGACCTGCGCGAAGGCGGCGGCCGGGAGCAGGGAGAACAGTATGCGCGGGCTCATCATCACAAGGCCCTCAGAAGAGCGCGGAGGCGCCGACACCGAGGACGGTGAGCACTCCGAGATAGCGTTCGGTCGAGCCGGTGCCGGGCTGGGTCAGATCGGCTCCCCGCACCACGGTCGCGGGATGGAAAAAAGCGCGCAGCTCGGTCCGGAGGCTGATGGTCCGGGAGAGATAGAAGCGCATCCCGGCGCCGAGCTCGCCGACCGGGCGCGTGTAGGACTCGGAGGCGAAGGAATCGCAGGCGGCCGTGCCGGGCGCCGCGCAGAGATCCATCGAGTCGTGCCGGAACATCCCGACGCCGGCGCCGGCGAGCGCGTACGCCTGAAAGTGCACGCTCGCTTCGCCGAACGGGTTGATCTTCCCGTAGATGGGCGCCACCCGCCCCATCGCGAGCAGGGCGCCCTTCATCTGGTCGGCGCCGCGGACGTCGTCGCCGGAGTTCGCAGTACCCGTGCGCGGGTTCGCCCGCGGCGGAAGCTGGCTGCGGACCTCCTGGCCGAGGGCCGAGACCCGGGTGTAGTTGGCGCCGAGCTCGACGCCGAAGTCGGCCCACTCGTTCGGGTGGTAGGTCACCGACAAGAGGCCGCCGTAGTGGTCGACGAGCGACGCGTTCAAAGCGGTGCCGAGCGTCAGGCCCGCTTCCCACCGGCTGGACATGGTGTGGAGCTTGCGCTGGACGACGGTGGGCGCGCCGTCGGGGCCGTAGACGACTTCCGCGGCGTGCGCGGAGGAAGCGGCGACGAGGAGGGCGAAAGCGATCGATGTCAGGCGGGAACGCATCTCCGGGCAGCTCCGGGGGAGGAGATGCAGGGAGGGTGGGGGCGAGCGCTCGGTTGCGCAAATTGCGTCCGGTGCTGAACGATCCGAACCGGTAATTACGACGTGGGCGTGAACGTTGACGTGGTCGTGGTCGGCGACGTCAACGACCACGTGAACATGGGTTTACGTCACCGTCGGACGCACGATCACCACATTGTTCTTGTGCCCCGGGATGCTGCCCCCCACGAGCAGCAGATTGCTCTCCGCAATCACGTCCACCACCGGTAGGTTTTGCACAGTCCGGCGATCGACGCCCAGGTGCCCCGGCATGCGCTTGTTCTTGAACACGCGCCCAGGCGTCTTGCGCTGTCCGATAGCGCCTGGGTGCCGGTGCAGCTCGTGGGCGGTGGAGCTGTCTCGCGCGGCGCCCTTCATGTGATGCCGCTTGAACACGCCCTGGAAGCCGAACCCGAGCGTCGTGCCGGTGACGTCGACCTTGTCGCCCTTCTTGAAGAGCTCGACGGTGAGCTGGCTCCCCACCGCGTGATCGCCCAACTCCTTCTCCGACGCCCGGAACTCCCTGAGAAGCCCGTGGGGCTTGAGGTTCTTCTTCTTGTACAAGCCGGTGTCGGACTTGCGGGCGCGCTTCGCGCGCTTCTCGTTCAGCTCGCCGTGGGCGATCTGGAGGGCGTTGTAGCCATCGCGCTCCGTCGTGCGGTGGGACAGCACGAGATTCGGAGTCACTTCGATGACGGTGACGGGGATCGACGTTCCGTCTTCGCCGAAGACGGTGGTCATGCCGATTTTCTTGCCGATGAGACCCTTGGACATCGCGAGCTCCTGCGCTGCCTCCCGCTCCGTTGCGCCCACCACGGCAAGTGCCGGCGGGTGAGGGACCGCGAGGTCCGGAGGTGTGGCACGCCGGTCGGGACCGGCGGGGTCGCGCTTCGTAGCACGAGGACGGCGCGGCAGCAATTGCGGTCGCAGGAATTCGTACGGCTATCACGGAAGCGGCGTGCCCATGCGGGACGTCACAGCGCCCAACCCCCCGGCAGGACCGCAGGCCCTCTCGGTCGCCAACCAAGGAACCGCTTTTCCCAACGTGAGAGCGTCGAGGCGCGAACGGATTTCCCCACAGCGGCCGCACGCCTGCTGGCACGCCGGGTGCTCAGGGACATCTCGCGCGGAAGGTCCGTGCGGTGGTCGGGGTGGGTCGGACGGAGCGGCAGTTGCTCCGAATTTCCGGGGGGTCGGGATGGCGGCGGCGGCGGCGGTGTCGGGCCTGGTCCTTGGAGGGGGAGGAACGCTTCCGGCTGGACGCAGGAAAGGATCCAGCCGGAGGCGGAACCTTGCGGTGGGGCTTCTTTCGGCCGTCGCCGCGGCTTCGGCCGGCGCGGCGTTCGGGGTGGTGGGCTCGCCGAATCCCCGCGAGGACGATCGGGTCGCGAGCGCGGCATTCACGGCCGCGGCAGCGGTCCAGTCCGCGCAGCGCAGCGAAGAGCGCGCCCAGGCAGCGGAAAAGGCGCTCGCGGAGATGAAGTCCCGGCTCGAGCAGTTGCGCGCCAACGGCGCCGTCGACGAGATGGAGCACTACCAGGCCGCCGAGAAGCTCGGTCTCGATCGCATCATCAAGTCGGATTCGCTCCTGCCCAAGGACAAGCGCCGCGTGCTCGCGGCCATCGTGCGCGAGTCGAAGCGCAACGGGCTCGACCCGCTGCTCGTCGCCGCCATCATCAAGGTCGAGTCGCGGTTCGATCCCTTCGCCGTCTCGCACGTCGGCGCGCTCGGGCTCATGCAGCTCATGCCCCCGACCGCGCAGGAGCTTTCCAGCGAGAAGCTGAACAAGCGGCACCTCTTCGATCCGGTCCTCAACATCGAGCTCGGAACGGCCTACGTGGCCCAACTCCTCCAGCGGTTCGACGGGGACCTGCGCAAGGCGCTCATCGCTTACAACGCGGGTCCGTCGGTGGCCCGCTCCCTGGTAAAGGGAAGCCGCGCCTACAAGCGGCTCGACGTCTATCCGCAGGCGGTCATCGCTGCCTATCGCGATCTCTCGCAGGGACGGCAGGGGACGGCCGGCTCGCTCGCCCAGCGGTAGGGGGGGCGGACGACGCCTGCATCCCGCTCCTCGGAGGCGCACCGTCACTGTCAGTGAAGGCACTACCGCACTGGCATCTCGGACCCGCGTACCGGAGGCAGGCAATGGACAAGAAAAACGTGGAAGGCAAGGTCGACAAGCTCGGCGGCAAGATCAAGGAAGTCGGCGGCGTCGTTTCCAACGACCGCGACCTCGAGGCCGAAGGCAAGCTCGATCAGGTCAAGGGCAACGTGAAAGAGGGCCTCGGCAACTTGCGCGAGGGCATCAAGAACAAGCTCGACGATCTCGACAAGCCGTAGCAGCCATTCCGCGCGGGGCGGCTCCGGCCGCTCGCGCGCGTTCAGCTCCTGGCGGGCAGGACGACGAAGAGGGCCTTGTCTTTCTCCTCCACGGAACCCTGGTGCGCGCGCAGGATGGTGTCCGCCAGGGCGAATCCGAGAACGGCGCCGGTGGGATCGCCGGAAGGCCTCTCTTCCGGAACCGGCGGTACGAGCTTCTCCGGCGACGGATCGGCGCGCAGTACCAGCTGGGCCCCTTCGGGGGCGCCGCGGCCGACAACGGAGATACGAGTCCCGGCCGCGCCCCGCGCAAGGTGCTCGAGCAAGAGCCGGATGGCGCGCTTGAGCATGTCCTGGTCGCCCGCCACCTGCACCTGGGCGGGCACGTCCATGGACCACCCTTCCGTCGACATCCCTTCCTTCTCGCCGAGCTGGGATATGGCGCCCTCGACCAGCGATCGCAGCTCGACGGGCTCGGGCCGCAGCTCGTACCCCTGCTCCTGCAACCTCTCCATCGTGAAGTAATCGTCCACCAGCCGACGCATCCGCCGGAGCGCACGAAGGGAAGCGTCGATCATCTTGTCCGCGCGAGGCCCCGCGCGGTCCGCCGCGTCCATCCGCTTGAGGAGGTCGCAGGACCAGAGGGCGGTCGCGAGGGGGTTCTTGATTTCATGGGCGACGAACCCGAGGTACTTCCCGCGGCGCCCGGGTGGCATATCCGCGGAAACTAAGCCGACACTCGGATGCTCGCAAGCACTGTCTTACAGGCTCGGTTGGCTGCTGACACTGAAAGAAGTACCGGATCGAATGGCACCTGCATGGTTGCCCAACGAGTCAAGTCCGCACCACGAGAGGGAGTTGGCGCTGTGCGGCGGGACTGGCACTCCCCTTGCTGAAGGCAAGCCCGGTCGCGTCATGCAACCTGGGAGGAACCGAATGCAGCCGTCCACCGTGCCGTCGAGCGCAGGCTCGCTCGCGATGTATCTGGCGGAGATCAACCGTTATCCGTTGCTCACCGTCGACGAGGAGCAGCGTCTGGCTCGCCTCTACGCGAAGAACGGCGATCTCGATGCAGCCCACAAGCTAGTCACTTCGAACCTCCGGTTCGTGGTGAAGGTCGCGTACGAGTACCGCTCGTATGGCATCAAGATGGCCGACCTCATCCAGGAAGGAAACATCGGCCTCATGAAGGCCGTGCAGAAGTTCGATGCCGACAAGGGTATCCGTCTCATCTCCTACGCGGTGTGGTGGATCCGCGCCTTCATCCAGAACTACATCCTCAAGAGCTGGAGCCTGGTGAAGCTCGGGACCACCCAGGCGCAGCGGAAGCTCTTCTTCTCCCTCGCCCGCACCCGCCGCGAGCTGGAGAAGTTCGACGGCACCGACAACACCGCTTCCGACGAGAAGGCCATCGCCAAGAAGCTGCGCGTGAAGCCGGGCGAGGTCCTCGAGATGCAGCAGCGCATGGAGGGACGCGATCTCTCCCTCGACGCGCCGATGGGCGAGGACGGCGGCAGCTCCCACGTCGACTTCGTGATGGACGGCGCCGATCTCCCGGACGCCGAGCTGGCCGAGCAGGAAGAGCGCCACATCGTCCAGGAGCGCGTGATGGAAGCTCTCGGACGCCTCGACCCGCGCGAGCGCTACATCATCGAGATGCGCGTCATGCAGGACAAGCCGATGACGCTCAAGGAGCTGGGCGAGCACTTCGGTTTCTCCCGCGAGCGCGCACGCCAGCTGGAGATCCGCGCCAAGGCGAAGCTCGAGACCGAGCTCGGCGCGCTCATGCAGGACCTCTTCCCCGGCGAAGACCGCAGGGAGCAGGCCGCCGAGGTCGGATAGCTCCGGCTACTTGCGCGCCCGCGGAAACGCGTCCTTTCCCGCATAACGCGCCGACAGCCCCAGCTCCTCCTCGATGCGCAGGAGCTGGTTGTACTTCGCCGTCCGATCGCTGCGGCTCGCCGATCCCGTCTTGATCATCCCGCAGTCGCAGGCGACCGCCAGGTCCGCGATGAACGAGTCCTCGGTCTCGCCGGAGCGATGGCTCATGATCGTCCGGTATCCGTGGAAGTGGGCCATGCGCACGCATTCGAGGGTCTCGGTCAGCGTTCCTATCTGATTGACCTTGATGAGCACGGCGTTGGCCACGCCGTCCTTCACGCCGCGGGCGAGGCGCTCGACGTTGGTGACGAAGAGGTCGTCGCCGATCAGCTGCACGCGCTCGCCCAGCCGGTCGGTGAGCAGCTTCCAGCCTTCCCAGTCGTCCTCGGCGAAGCCGTCCTCGATGGAGACGATGGGGAAGTCCTCGGCCCACTGGGCGTAGAAGTCGACCAGCTCGGCGCGGGAGAGCGTACGCGCTTCCCCTTCCAGCTGGTAAGTGCCCTTGGCCTTGTCGTAGAGCTCGCTCGCGGCCACGTCGAGCGCGAGCACGACGTCTCCGCCGAGCTTGTAGCCGGCCTTGGAGACCGCCTCGCCGATGGCCTCGAGCGCCTCGCGGTTCGACCGCAGGCTGGGAGCGAATCCCCCTTCGTCGCCGACGCCGGTCGAGTAGCCACGCGCTTTGAGCACTCCTTTGAGCGCGTGGAAGATCTCCGCGCCTGCCCGCAGCGCCTCGGCGAAAGTGGGCGCGCCCCAGGGCACCACCATGAACTCCTGGATGTCGACGTTGGAGTCGGCGTGCGCGCCGCCGTTCAGGATGTTCATGAGCGGCACGGGCAAGGTGCGCGAGTTCACGCCTCCGATCCACCGGTGCAGCGGGACGCCGTGCCCCGAGGCCGCCGCCCGCGCCGCGGCGAGAGAGACGCCGAGGATGGCGTTGGCGCCGAGCGATTTCTTCGTCGTCGTACCATCGAGCTCGATCATCAGGCGGTCCAGGGCCTCCTGATCGGACGCGTCCATGCCCACCAGGCGCGGGGCGAGCTTGCTGCGCACGTTCTCGACCGCCTTGCGCACGCCCTTGCCGCCGTAACGGGCCTTGTCGCCGTCGCGCAATTCGTGCGCCTCGTGCTCTCCCGTCGAGGCGCCGGAGGGAACGGCGGCGCGGCCCGTGCTGCCGCCCGAGACGGTGACCTCGCATTCGAGCGTCGGGTTGCCGCGGCTGTCGAGGATCTCCCGCGCGTGCACGTCGATGATTTCGGTCATGGCACCTCCGGGTGTTCCGCAGCGCGCGCTACCACGCGAGAGATCGAGGGGCAAGCTCGTCTTGAGTCCGCCGGGCGGCTGGGATAGAGACCCAACTACGACAACGTGGCGACGCGCGAGGGAGCGGACGGGCTCGTCTGGACGGCGCTCAACAAGTACGGCCGTCTCGACGCGCTGGTGAACAACGCCGGCATCCTGCGCGACAAGACCATCGTCAACATGAGCGAGCAGGACTTCCAGTCCGTCCTCGACGTGCACCTCAAGGGCACCTTCCTCTGCATGCAGGCGGCGGCCCGCATCTTCAAGGTGCAAGGCAAAGGTGGGCGGATCGTCAACACCACTTCGCTCTCCGGCCTGCTCGGCAACTTCGGTCAGGGCAACTACGCGGCGGCGAAAGGCGGCATCTATTCGCTCACCAGGACTGCCGCCCTCGAGTTCCAGCGCATGGGCGTCACGGTCAACGCGCTCGCCCCGGTCGCCCTCACGCGCATGACCGAGGATCTGCAGATGTTCAAGGGCCTCACCGCCGAGCAGATCGGCCCGCAGTACGTCGCGCCGGTCGCCGCCTTCCTCGCGAGCGATCTGGCGGCGGACATCACCGGCGCCATCGTCGGCGTGCAGGGGCCGAAGATCTTCGTCTACCGGATGGTCGAGGGCGAGGGCGTGAGCCGGGAGGGCGGACCGTGGTCTCCCGCGGAAATCAAGGAGCGGTGGGGAGAGATCAACAAAATCTGAGAGCAAAAAAGGCCCCGGCAGACTGCCGGAGCCTCCACGAACCAGCGGACCGCTCGGTCCCTTACGGGCCCGCCGGCACCGAGTAGTCGATGATGACCACGCCGCGCTGCGGGGCGTCTTCGTCTTCCGCCGGCACGTCGTTCGAGGGAAGCGGCCGGCTCGGCTCGGGAATGGGCAATTGCGGCCTCGGGCGGTGGTTCTCCCGATCTTCTTCGCGCCGCCGGATTTCTTCGATGATGAACGCGTCGAGCAAGGGCCACCTCCTTCCCGATCGAATCAGTGCGCCTTCAACCCATTCGATGCAATCGAAGGCCCATGGTTTCCCTACCCGCCGCCCGAGGGCCTGTTCGCCCTCTTCCCTGCATAACAGCATCCCCGGAACCGGATCAACTTGCCGCCCATACTGCGATCCACGCATCCGATCCCACACGCAATCTCCATCCCGTGGGACACGAGGCTGCCTGCATTTCTTCATGGCGCGGCGCGGTGGAGTTGCTCCGCGCGCTGCTTGAAGCGGAGAAGCAGGCCGGGGAGTCCCTGCTCCGCGAGCGCGCGCTCCAGTGCGGCACCGAAGGGCGCGGCGAAGCTCATCTCGATCGCGTAGGTGGCGCGCGTCCCGCCTTGCGCGGTGCGCTCGAGCGTCCAGGTCCCCTCGTCGCGACGGATGAGCTCTCCGCGCAAGAGCTTCCAGTCGACGCGCAGGGGCGGCTTCTCGACGTGCAGGAGAGTGAACTCGATGGTCTTCACTTTCGCGTCCAGCCGGTAGGTCACCTCGACCGCGTCGCCCGCCCGCGGGCCTACCCGCACCGACTTTACGTCCGGCAGGAACTCGGGGTAGCGGGCGTAGTCCTGCAGCATCCCGAAGAAGGCCTCGGGTGGCACGGCCACGTCGATGGTGCGCTGCGCTTTCGCCATTCCCTGGAAGTGTAACCCGCAGTCCTCGGGAAGTGGCCACCTGTAGAGCGCAGCTCGCTAGGAAGCGAATCCCGGCTTGTACTCGAAGCTGTGCTGGGAATCGATGTAGCGGATGGTGTGGCTCTTGCTGCGCATCACCACCGAATGGGTCTCGGCGCCGCCCTTGAAGAAACGGGTGCCGCGGAGGAAGTCGCCGCTCGTCACGCCGGTGGCGGCGAAGATGACGTTCCCCTTCGCCATCTCTTCGATGCCGAAGATCATGTTCACGTCCGCGATGCCCATCTTCTTCGCCCGCTCGATCTCCTTCTCGTTGCGGAACTTGAGCTGGCCCTGCATGTCGCCGCCGCTGCAGCGGAGCGCGGCCGCCGCGATGACGCCCTCGGGCGCCCCGCCGATTCCCATGAGCACGTCGACGCCGGTCTCCGGAAAGCAAGTCGCGATGGCCGCGGACACGTCGCCGTCGCCGAT
>VBKL01000112.1 GCA_005879805.1 Deltaproteobacteria bacterium
CGTTCCGCTCGCCTCCGCCTTGGCCCGCAAGACCTCCCAGACCTGTCCGGCGCCACCCCACAGCCGCAAAGGCGCGCGCAAGAGGGTCGCCGCTTGGCGCGCGGCCGCCTCGGGAGCCGTGTCTCCGACCAGCGAGGCGCAGAACGGGGCGAGGGCAGGCAACCCCTCTCCGACGAATCCTTCCGGGAGGTCGGGCGGCGGGTTGGGCAGGATCTTGCGCAGCTTCCGGCGCTCGAAGAAGCCGCGCGCCGGCAGCGGCGGCGGTTCTTGCACGAAGGCGTCCCAGGTCTTGGCGAGCCCCTCGAGCGCGTCGAGGGCGCTTTCCACCGCGGACCACTGATCGGGCAGCTCGCGGCGGAGCTCTTCGCGGCGTCGCGCCGCATCCGCCGGAAGCGAGAGGCGAAGCGATTCGCCCAGGATCTGGAGCCCGCCCTGAGGTCCGGCCGACTGGCGCACGAGCTCCTGCGCGAGCCCGAGATCGTCGAGCACCGGGGCCGCCCCGCCGAGCTGCCGCAACGAGGGGACCACGGGAGCCGCTCCGGGCAGCACCCAGCCGTCGCTTTCTCTTGGGGTCAGCGGCCCGTCCGCGGCGAGCAGTACGCGCAGTCCGCGGCGGGAGAGGATCGCGGCGGTGGCGGCCCCGCCGGGATCCGAGCCGATCACGGCGACGTCGTAGAGCCGGCGCGGGAAAACCGCCTTGTCCGGACCGGGAGTCATCCGTCGTCTAGCGGGGGCGAGGCGATGGTTCGCGCCGGGTCGCCCACGGTAGCCCGCACGGACACCTTGCGCCCGGCAGCCGTCGCGCGTCCGGAGGCGACGAGATCGATGGCCCGCGGATAGGCGCGGTGCTCCTGCACGAGGATCCGGGCAGCGAGGGTCTCTTCGCTGTCGCCGTCGAGGACGGGTACCGCTGCCTGCACCACGATCGGTCCGCTGTCAGTTCCTTCGTCGACGAGGTGGACGGTGCATCCGGAAATGCGGACGCCCGCCGCTAGCGCCTGCCGCACCGCATGCATCCCGGGGAAGGCAGGAAGAAGCGAGGGATGGATGTTGAGGACGCGCTCGGGAAAGGCGCGCAGCAGCACGGGCGTCACGATGCGCATGAAACCGGCGAGGCAGACGAGGTTCACGTCGTGCCGCCGGAGCTCCTCGACGAGGCGGGCGTCGTATTCCTCCCGGAGCGGGTGGGCGCCGTGGGGCAGCAGGATGGCGGGAACATTTGCTGCCTTGGCGCGCTCCAGCGCCCGGGCGCCGGGGACGTTGCAGATCATCGCAGAGACCTTCGCCGCGATCCTGCCCTGCGCGCACGCGTCGAGGATCGCCTGCAGATTCGATCCCGAGCCCGACGCGAGCACCCCGAGGCGCATCATGCGCGGAAGACCACTTCGGGCTCGGCAAGCCCGGCAGCCAACTCGACGACGCCGATTTCCCAGGCGCGATGGCCGCGCCGGTCGAGCAACGCGCGTGCGGCCTCGACGTCTTCGCGCCGCACCACGGCGCACATGCCGATGCCGCAATTGAAGGTCCGCAGCATCTCCTGCTCCTCGATCCCTCCCGATTCCTGGATGCGGCGGAAGATGTCGGGCCGCGGCCAGGCCGAGGTCCTGACGACGGCGCGGTGGCCGGCGGGCAGGACGCGCGGCAGGTTTCCGGGAAGCCCGCCGCCGGTGATGTGCGCGAAGGCGTGGACGTCGAGCGCGTCCCGCAATGCCAGGCAGTCCTTGGCGTAGATGGCGGTGGGTGCGAGAAGCTCGTCGAGGAGCGTTCCCTCGAGCCGCAGCCCGGCGCGCTCGAGCAAGACCTTGCGGGCGAGCGAGAAGCCGTTGGAATGGAGGCCGGTCGAGGCGATGCCGAGCACCGCGTCGGTCGCCCGCACCCGGGAGCCGTCGAGGATGCGGGACTTCTCCACCACGCCGACGCAGAAACCGGCCAGGTCGTACTCGCCTTCGGCGTAGAACCCGGGCAGCTCCGCCGTTTCGCCGCCGATGAGGGCACAGCCGGCCCGGACGCATCCTTCGGCGATGCCGGCGACGACCTTCTCGCCTTCCTCGGCGCGCAGCTTGCTGGTCGCGAAGTAGTCGAGGAAGACGAGCGGCTCGGCCCCGCAGACCACCACGTCGTTGACGCTCATCGCCACCAGATCGATGCCGACCGTCTCGTGCCTGCCGCTCTGGAAGGCGATCTTCAGCTTGGTGCCGACGCCGTCGGTGCCCGCGACCAGGACCGGCTCCGTGTAACCGCGGGGGATCTCGAAAAGTCCGCCGAATCCGCCGATCCCGGCGAGGACCTCGGGCCGCATCGTGCGGCGGGCGTGGGGCTTGATCCGCTCGACCAGCGCATCCCCCTCGTCGATGTCCACGCCCGCGTCGCGGTAGGAGAGCGCCATGGCGGCCGGGCACCTTAGATGGATTTTCGCCCGGCCGCCAGCGAGACAACGAGGGTATTTCAGTCGTCGTCGTCGGCTTTCTGGTTGCCGACGCGCTCGATCTTCCAGATCACGCCCGTCTTCGGGATCTGCACCAGGGGCCCGTCGGCCGGACCGACGAAGCGCGTCCTCGGATCGGATTGCCCGAAGTCGCGCACGGCGCCGAAGTCCACGAGGTACAGGGCGCCGTCCGGACCGAACTGGACCTGGAGCGGCCGGTTGATCCCGTGGATCTGGTCGGCGAACGCCTGGTCCGCGGATGCGTCGTTCCCCTGCGCGTCCACGCAACGGGCGCTACCGTCAGGTCCGTGCGCCTGGTTCACCTTGCGGCAGTTGAAGGCGAACTTCGACAACGACAGCTCGAGGGGCCTGCCTGGCCGGCTGAAGTTCACCAGCTGGACGTCGTGGCCTTCGCCGGGGTGCCCGTTCTCCGCCGAGAACCCGAAGTCGCCTTCGCGGGCAACCAGCGCCGCGCCTCGCTTCACCACGCCGCCCGCGAAGGAGTCGGGGGCGAAGTCCGGTCCCACGACTGCCACGTCGGCCGGCTCCAGGGCGAGAGGAGCGGTGGCCGGCTGCGGGAAATGGTCGAGGACGTGGCGCACCGGCCGATCCTGCAGGAGGACCTGCGCCGTCGGCAGATCGTCGCCCGGTCCACCGACGGGATCGAAGACCGCCTGCGTCGAGTCGAGGAAGCCGAGCCGGTCCGGCCACCCGTGGAAGTCGGGCGAGCCGTCGCGGTTCTGCCGGGCCAGCTGGAGCCGGTCCGGGGCGTTGTTGGTGGGACGCGCGCCGCGCTCGTCCTCGCCGTTCTCCGTCACGAACAGCCCTCCCTGCAGGGCATGGTCCCGGGGAGCGAAGCGTAGCCCGAACGGGTTGCGATACCCCCAGGAGAAGGGCTGGACGAAGCTGCCATTGAGGGGCGCCCTGAGGATGGCGCCGGTGCACATTCCGCGGGCCGTGGCGTCCTCGAAGGCCGGCACGTTCGCGAGGGGGCGCGAGACGGCGTGGTTCGAGAATCCGCTGGTGAAGTGCCCATCGCCTGAGGAGAAGACGTTGTTCGAGAGCTGGATGTCCTGGCAGGCGATGTCGTGCTGGTTGCCGCCGTTGCCGTTGTCGTGTCCCGTGACGCCGGCGTTCGTCGCCGATCCCTGCGACCAGTAGAGAAAGCCGTCGTGAACGACGAGCAGCTCGGTCGGGTGATCCCCCGTCGGCAGCCCGCCGATGAGCGTATTGACCCGGTTGCCGCCGGGATCGATCTGGACCACGCGCGAGGTGTTGTTTCCTCCGCCCCTGCCGGCCGCGGCGCCGCGTGCGCCCTGGTTGGAATCGGTGCCGAAGAGGCGGCCACCGCCGGTCCCGCGCTCGAAGGCGAGCCCGATGGCGGGTCCGTCGATCTGGAAGCTCGCGCTGGTCGGCGAGGTCGGCTTGCCCACGGCCGGGGTTTGCGCGCAGCGGCTGTCGAAGTCGGACCGGCCGCGCAGGCAGCGCCCGTTCTTGTCGAAGATGGTCAGGTCCGGTGTGAACGGGTTGGTGGCGCTGAACGACCCGCCCACCGCCGGCGTATCGTTGTTGTTGCAATTGTTACCGGCAGGAAGCCCCTTGCCGGATTCGACGACGAGCACCTGGAAGTCGTTCTTGTTGCCGACGAAGGCGATTCCGGTGGGGAAGTTGAGGTCCTTGGCAAAGACGGAGACCTTGAAGCCGGCCGGGACGGCGATGTCCTGGCCGTTGCCGGGATCGTAGAAGACCGTCTCGACAGGGCAGTTCGGGTTGCTGCGATCGGCACGAACTGGTGCCGCAAAACCCATGGCCACGAGCAGCGCGGCAGCGAATGCCGCGCGATTCAACGACGCAATTGCGTTCATGACACCTTCTCCGGACAACCGACTGCTGCGCACGTCCCCCCTGCACGCGCCGGAAGGCGCGCCGATTGCTCCACGACTGTCTGGGATCTCACCTTCTTTCGGGGTGCGCGCGAGGGACTCCGTGGGCCGCCGTGCCGCGCTCCGGCGGGATCGCCCTTGGGGGAGGGCGACGGGGCACCGTCGCGGAATGTTCAAAACCGCGCACGGCTCGCGTACGTATCCTCCCCGATCAGCGAGCAGTCAAGCGGACCCCGGTCGAACCCTCCGAGCGAGCTGGTTCGCTGAGGGCAGCGATGAAAGTGCGCGAGAGGTGGGAGCTTTCCTCGGGCGATCGCACCCGGTCCAAAATTGACGTACAGCGAAATCGATTGTGATACTCCTTCCGCCCGCACGGGCCGAGGGAAGATGGTGTCCGAGGACACGCCGTTTCTGCGCTACGGCCGGGAGTTTCCGAAGGGCGGGACATGAAGGTCCGCGTCCTCGGCTGTCATGGCGGCGAGCTGCCCGGGCACAAGACGACCTGCTTCTTGCTCGACGAAACCCTCTGCATCGACGCGGGGGCAATCACCTCCACCCTCGAGCTCGACGAGATCCTGCGGATCGACGACATCTTCTTGACTCATAGCCACTTCGATCACGTGAAGGACGTGCCGCTCATGACCGACCTTCTCGTCGGCAAGCGGCACAAGCCCGTCGTCGTACACGGCGCTCCCGAGACGATGGAGGCGATGGACAAGGACGTCTTCAACAACCGCGTGTGGCCCGACTTCCGGGTGATCCCGACCAAGGAGGATCCGGTCGTCGCCTTCGACGCGATCCCGGTCAGAAAACCGGTGATCTGCCAGGGCCACAAGATCCGGGCGATCCCGGTCCGGCACCCGGTCCATTCCGTCGGCTACATCATCGAGAGCGATAGGTCGGCCATCGCTTTTTCCGGCGATACCGGGCCGACCGACGAGCTGTGGCGCGAGATCAACGCCACGCCGAACGTGAAGGCCGTCTTCGTCGAGCTGTCGTTTCCGTCCAGCCAGCAGTGGCTCGCGGACGTCTCCGGCCACCTCACGCCGCGCACCGTGATGAGCGAGCTGGACAAGCTCGACCGGCGCGGGGCCCGCATCTACCTCTATCACCTCAAACCGAGCACGGTTTCCGAGGTGAAGGCCGAGATCGCCGCCCTGGAGCGCGACTACCTCCAGATCTGCGAGCTCGAGGACGTCTACACCTTCTAGCCGGCTCCCCCGCGGGCGGGAACCAGTCCCGGGCGGCCTCCGTCCAACCTCATGGACGAGGTTCCAATGGCGGAAGCCGTACTCGATTTCGCGTTCCTCCCCCGGGCGAAGGGCCTATCCGCGCGGGCCTCGTTCGAAACGCTCGTCCGCAAGAACCAGGGAATGATCGTCCGGCTCGCCCTCGGGATGCTGCGCGACCGGGACGCTGCCAACGACGTGGCCCAGGAGACGTTCTTCCGGGCCTTCCGCCACTACCAGAGCTTCCGTAGCGAGGCGGCGTTCTCGACCTGGACCTACCGGATTGCCGTCAACCTTTGCCTCGATGCGATGCGCAGGAGCTCGGGACGGGTCGTCCAGCCGCTCGACCATGCGGAGGCCGAGGCGGCGCCGGCGCTGCGAGACCCGGAGCCGGGGCCGGAAGGCCGCGCCATCGTTCGCGACCTCGTCCGGTACGCGGACGCGGCGCTCGAGGAGCTGACGGCCAACCACCGCTCGATCCTGCTCTTGCGGGAGGTCGAGGGTCTCACCTACGCGGAGATCGCCTCCATCCTGCGGATTCCGCGGGGGACGGTGATGAGCCGCCTCCACCACGCCCGGAACAACCTCCAGAAGGCATTCCGGCGCGTGAGCCGCGGGCGCTCGTTCGCCCGCCGGTAGCTTTTCTCTTCGCTCCCGTTCTCGCCGTTCCCTGCTAGATCAGAGCCGATGTCCGGTCGTCTCGCCGCGGCGTTGCTTCTGCTCGGGCTCGCGCTGCCCCTCGCAGCGCAGACTCCTCCTGCGAGCGATCCTTCGCCCCAGGAGAGGGCGGCGGCACAGCAGCAGGCGAACGCCACCGCCGCGGCTGCCGCGGGGGCAGGCGCCGCGATCGTCGGGACCGAGCTCGACGCGAAGGAGGACCCGCTTGCGTTGCCCGCCCCGACCGTGAGGGCGCGCCAGTGGTTCGGGTATGCCTCGCCATGGACCACCGTCATCCTCCTTGGCATCCTGGTGGCGCTCGCCGCTTTCGTCGGCCGCTTCGCACCCAAGAAGAGGCGCCGCATCCGCCGCGCCACCATCCTGGTGATGCTCTACGTGACGACCTTCGGGGTCGCGGCCCTCCTCCACGTCATCCACGCCGAGGGCTGGTCGCGAAGGGTCTGGTTCCTCGCCGACCTCTTCGAGGTCCTCGTCGTCATCGACTTCGTCGCCATCCTCCTCTTCGATCTGGTGCTCCTCGCGCTGCGCATCGAGATCGCCAACATCGTCCACGATCTCGCCCTGGGAGCGGCCTACATCCTCGCCGTCATCGGCATGCTCCACCGCTCCGGCGTGCAGCTCTCCGGGATCATCGCGACCAGCGCGGTGGTCACCGTCGTGCTCGGCCTCTCGCTCCAGGCGACGCTCGGGAACGTGCTCGGCGGCATCGCCCTGCAGCTCGACGACTCCATCCACCTCGGCGACTGGCTGCAGCTTCCCAGCGGCCAGCAGGGCAAGGTGAAGGCGATTCGCTGGCGGCATACCGTGGTGGAGACGCGCAACTGGGACACCGTCATCGTCCCCAACGCCTCGCTCCTCAACGAGAACATCGTCATCCTCGGTGCGCGAGAGGACCAGCCGACCCAGCACCGGATGTGGGTCTACTTCAACGTCGACTTCCGCTACTCGCCCGACGAGGTGATCCGCGTGGTCGAGGACACGATGCACTCGACGCCCGTCCCCAACGTCGCCGCCTTTCCGCCTCCGCAAGCGGTCTGCTTCGACTTCAGCCGCCAGGGAGAGGCGAGCTACGCCAACTATGCGCTCCGGTACTGGCTGACCGACCTCGCGCAGGACGACCCGACCTCCAGCGCGGTGCGGGTGCGGATCTACGTAGCGTTGAAGCGGGCCGGGATTCCGCTGGCGGTGCCGGGCACCGCAGTGTTCGTCTCGCACGACGATCCCGAGCACCGGGAGCGCAAGACCGAGCGCGAGATCGCCCACAAGATGGCCGCCCTCGAGCACGTCGAGATGCTCGCCTCGCTTTCGACCGAGGAGCGCCTGCAGCTCGCGAACTCGATGCGGCTAGCGCCCTTCGGGCGCGGCGAAGTCATCACCCGCCAGAACGCCGCCGCGCACTGGCTGTACGTCCTCACCAAGGGCGAGGTGGAGGTCCGCATCCGCGCCGACAATGGGGTGGAGAAGATCGTCACCCGCCTTTGCGCGCCCAACGTGTTCGGCGAAATGGGCGTCGTCACCGGCGAGCCGCGCAGCGCGTCGGTGATCGCTGCGACCGAGGTGGAGTGCTACCGGCTCGACAAGGAGGCGTTCCAGCGCGTCCTCAAGGTGCGGCCGCAGATCATGGATAGCGTCTCCGGCGTCATGGCGCGGCGGCGGGTCGAGCTCGCCACCGTGCGCGAGGGCCTCGACGCGGACCAGCGGAAGGAGCGGGTCAAGGAGGAGCGCAACCGCATCCTCGCCTCCCTGCAGACCTTCTTCGGGCTCGACGGCGATAAACCGAACTAGCCTCGTGATAAAAGGCCCGCCATGGCCGCCTGGTACCACAAGGTCCCCGCTCCCAAGCTCCCCGCCACCGACAAGCGGGCGCGCATGGAGGGGATGTGGATCAAGTGCGACGCCTGCGGCCAGATCGTCTACAAGCAGGAGGTCGAGCGGAACCTCGAGGTGTGCCCGAAATGCGGCGAGCATTTCCCGCTGCCCGTCCGGCGCAGGCTCGACTTGGTCCTCGACCCCGGGTCCTTCGTCGAGTTCGATCGCGGGCTGGAGTCGACCGACCCGCTCCAGTTCAGCGATTCGAAACGGTACAAGGACCGGCTCAAGGCGAGCGCCAAGACCGCTGGCGAGATGGAAGCGTTCGTCGGCGGGACGGGACGGCTGGCCGGGCGCGAGGTCTCGATCGGCGCCTTCCACTTCGGCTTCCTCGGCGGCTCGATGGGATCGGTCGTGGGCGAGAAGGTGACGCGGCTGTTCGAGCGGGCCACCGAGCGCCGCATCCCGGCCATCATCTTCTCCGCCTCGGGCGGCGCGAGGATGCAGGAGGCGATCTTCTCGCTCATGCAGATGGCGAAGAGCAGCGCCGCGCTCGCCCGCTTCCGCACGGTGAAGAAGCCCTACATCAGCGTGCTGCTCGATCCCACCACCGGCGGAGTGGCGGCCTCCTTCGCCTTCCTCGGCGACATCATCCTGGCCGAGCCGAAGGCACTGATCGGATTCGCCGGGCCGCGCGTCATCGAGCAGACCTTGCGGCAGAAGTTGCCCGAGGGATTCCAGACCAGCGAGTTCTTGCTGCAACACGGAATGATCGACGCCATCGTCCATCGCAAGGAGATGCGCGATCGCCTCGCGCAGGTGCTCGGGCTGCTCGCCTGAGAGCGGGGCTTCTTCCGGATGACCTTCGAGGAGCTCAAGGCGGCGCTCTTCGTCCGCTCGAACTTCGGGATGAAGCTCGGGCTCGACCGGATGCGCGAGGCGCTCAGGCTCCTCGGCGATCCGCACCGCGGATATCCGGTGCTCCATGTCGCGGGCACGAACGGGAAGGGCTCGACTTGCGCTTTCGCGGAAGCCTCGCTGCGCGCCGCCGGCCTGCGCACCGGGCTCTACACCTCGCCGCACCTGGTCCACTTCTGCGAGCGCATCCGGATCGGCGGGACCGCCATCTCCGAGGAACGCGCCGCCGGGCTGTTCGAAGAGATCGTGCGACGGGTCCCCTGGGCGCTCGATGCCGGGGGGCTCACCTTCTTCGAGCTCGCCACCGCGATGGCGTTCCTCGAGTTCACCCGCCGTGAAATCGAGGTGGCGGTGGTCGAGGTGGGCCTGGGAGGACGCCTCGACGCCACCAACGTCGTCGAGCCGACGGCGTGCGCGATCGCGGCCCTCGGGCTCGACCATGTGCAATGGCTGGGGCCTACCCTCGCGGACGTGGCCGCGGAGAAGGCGGGCATATTGAAGCAGGGCGTTCCCGCGGTGAGCGCGGGACAGGGGCAAGAGGCGGCGGCCGTTCTCGAGTTCCGCGCCCGCGAGATGGAAATTCCGCTCTGGCGGCCTGGCCGGGATTATCGATTCGAAAGCCGCACCGATCGCGACTTCTGCTACCAGGGGCCATCGGGCTTTTGCGTCCGGCCGCGAGGCCCTCTCGCGCTCCTCGGCTCCTACCAGCGAGCGAATGCCGCGCTCTGCTGCGCATTGCTCGAAGCTGCCGCCTCGCGCGGGCTTCGCGTTGCCGAACACGACGTGGCCGAAGGTCTCGTCCACGCTCGCTGGCACGCCCGTCTCGAGGCGGTCGCGCGCGATCCCCTGGTGCTGGTGGACGGCGCGCACAACGGCCATGCCGCGCGCGCCCTGTCGCGCTCGCTGCCGGAGATCTTGCGAGGCCGCGCGCTCCACCTCGTCGTCGCGGCGATGGAAGACAAGGACCACGCATCGCTATTGCGGCCCCTCGTGCCTCTGGCTCGGACCATCCACTTCTGCTCCGTCAATTCGCCGCGGGCGGCCGATCCGCGCGCGCTCGCCGCCGCATCGGGACGGACCGACGCGCAGGTGCATCCCTCGACGGCCGCGGCGCTCGAGGCAGGCCGCGCGGCCGCGGGAAGAGAGGGCGTCGTCCTCTGCTGCGGCTCGCTGTATCTGGCAGGGGAGGTCGGTGCCGCTCTGGCGAAGCGGGCGCCCGCCTTCATGCCCTCTGAACGCCTCTGATTCGCATGCAATCCGCCGGCCCAGGCGCTGGCCGGACGGACGCTCCGTTCCTAAGTTGAGCCAAAGTGCGACGCCTCGAGGGACCATCGGCTGCCGGAATCAGTGGCCTCGGCGAACCGGCAGCCAACGATCCCGCGCCGAGGGTCGAGGACCTTCCGTTCAAGTCGCTCTACCGCAAGGAGATCTACGAAGCCCGCACCGCCGACGGCTGGGTGCTGCACATCACCCGTTACCGGCCCGTGCCCCAGCTCTTCCCCCAGCCGATCCTGGACGAGCCGATCCTTCTCGTGCCCGGCTGGTCGCAGAATCGCCACGCCTTCACCTGCGCGAGCTTCGTCAAGCGCCTGCTCTACTACGGGGCCGACTGCCACATCGTCGAGCTGCGCGGCCACGGGCGCTCGAGCCTCGATCTCCAGCGTCGGACGGCGGCGGCGGAGGGCCGGAAGCCTCCCGCGGACCTCGACTATGGCTGGGACCTCGACAGCTACCTGCTCGAGGATCTTCCCGCCGCCGTGCATGCCGTGAAGAAGCGGACCGGGCGCGCGAAGATCGTCTACCTCGGGAATTCAATGGGCGGCATGCTCGGGTACGGCTACGCCGGCAGCCACGATGATCTGATGGGTCTCGTCACCATCGGCGCGCCGAGCGACATCGGCCGCGGCTTCTTGCTCATGCGCGCCGCCGCCCTCTTCGGCCCGGCCATCCTCGGACCCCTGATCGACGCCGCTTGCAGCGCCGCGAGCGGAGTGGAATCCGCGCGCCACCGCGCCGCGCGCCTGCTCCGCAAGCTCCGTCTCGTGCGCCGCGCCGCCAATCTCATCGCCCACGAGAGCGAGGTTCCCCGCGGGGTCCGCTTCAGCCACGTGCCCGTCGATTCCTTCCTCCGGCTCATCGCCCGCCTCTCCACCGAAAAGAACCTGAAGCGCTTCGAGAGGATCGCGCGTCACGTCGGGTCGCTGCTCAATCCTTCCCGCGTCACCGCCGACGAGTTTCGCTGGCTCCTCAGCCAGGGCGGCGAGAAGGAGCCGCGGCGCGTGGTGGAGCAGTTCGCGCGCTGGATCCGCAACGACGAGATGAAGTGCTATCGGACCGGGTTCGACTACAAGGCCCACTTCCGAGGGATCCGCGTTCCCCTCGCCGTCATCTTCGGCGACCTCGACAAGATCGCCTCGGCGAAGAGCACCTCCAGCATCCAGCGGCGGGTGAAGAGCGCCTACTTCGTCTGGCGCCCGGTCAAGGACAACTCCCACCTCGAGCTGACGATGGGCTACGACCTTGCGCAGATCTGCGAAGACGTGCGCGACCTCGTCGAATACGCCGCGGCGCGGGAGCGCCCTCGCTCGTCCGCCTGACCAGCAAGACCTGGGACCCGCGCGAACCTACCGGGGTCGTTCCCCGCATGCTACCGTTCGGAGGTGCAAATCCGCGTGCTTGCGCTCGTCGCGCTTCCGGCGGCGGCGGGGCTGTCAGCCGGAGCGGGGCGGCTCCTCGCCGTGCGGCCGGCGGGCGACGCGCAAGCCTCGGTCATCGAGCTCGTCGGCGATCGGCCCTTGAGCTTCACGACGCTGCGCCTTCTGTCGCCTCCTCGCGTCGTCATCGACGTCGCCGATGCCGACGCGTCCGGTGTGGCGGGCGCGCAGGTCGTCGACGACGGCACGGTGCGGCGGGTGGGCGTGGCCTCCGTCGGGACTACCGCCCGGGTCGTGATCGAGCTTGCCGGCGACACCGAGTTCGACGTCGGCGCGGTCGGGACCGTCGTGCAGGTCCGCGTCGCGCGCCTTGCACCCCTCGTGGCCAGGGCCGAGCCGCCGCCACCCGCGCGACCGCCAGTCGAGGTTCCGCCGCCCGCGGTTCGCCCGGATGGACCGCCGGCGCGCGTCGCCGAACCTCCGCCGGAGCGACGCGTGGCGCTCCAGGAAGCTCAGCAACCGAGCCGTCCGCCCGCGACGCTCCAGGCAGCGCCGCCCGCTCCGGCACCCGCGGAGCCGCGACAAGCCACTCCTGTTGCGATCGCGGCCGCGCCGACGGTGGTGATCCCCCCGCCTTCCGCTACTGCTGCACCGGTGGTGGTTGCGCAGGTTTCGCCGCCTCCCGAGAAGCCCGCGGCCGAGACGCCTCCCGCTGCCTCTGCGTCTCGTGCGCGTCCGCCCGAGGTCGCCGCCACGCCTCCGCCCGCCGTCGCGAAACCTCCGCCCGCGGCCACGCCTCCGCCCGCCGTCGCGAACCCTCCGCCCGTAGCGATCACGCGCGCCGAGCCGGCCGCGCCGCCTCCGCCCCCGAC
>VBKL01000187.1 GCA_005879805.1 Deltaproteobacteria bacterium
TCGAAGGCCGCGAGGTGCGCGTGGAAGAAGGTGCGCTCCGTGCAGAAAAAGAGGGCGGGCGCGAGGAGCGCGCAGGCCCGCGAGCGCTGGCCGCCGAGCACCGCCAGCCAGAAGGCGAGCAGGGCGGCGAAAAAGAACCCGGGCAATCGCCAGGACTGCGCGTCGGGCAGGAAGTGGAGCGTGCTCGTGAAGGCGAGATGCGAGCTCGCGAAGAGCAGCTTGGCGAGGCCGGGATGCTCGAAGTTGTACGACCAGTACTGCTCGGTGGCGCGGATGGCGGCGAAGGGATCGTGCAGCAGGAGGACGAGCCACGCCTCGCAGCTCTTCGCCGCTTCGAAGTAATAGCCCTCGTCGCGCACGAATCCGACCGGAGCTGCGGTGGCGAAGAGCGCGACGAAGACGACCACCGCGGCGGCGAAGGGAAGCCTGCGGCTCATCGGTCGGTGACCCAGGCGGCGACGCAGAAGGGACGGTCCGTGTCGCTTGCCGACGCGGCGATCTCATAGAGGCGATCGCCAGCCGGCGCGGGCACATCGAGCTTCCTCCACCCAGGAGCGGGTGGCTCGGTAGGCGGCACCGTGAGCTCCCCTAGAACCGAACCGTCGGCGCGTACCTCCACCCGTACGGGCCCGCGGAAGGTCTGATATGCGCGCTCACCCACGATCCCCGCGCGAACGTGCAAGATGCCGCCGGGCCCGCGGGCGCTGAATCGTCCCGGGAGGCGGACGAGCACGCAGGGCCGCGAGACGTAGTCCACCTCGTGCTCCTCGCGCGAACCGGTCAGGCCAGCGAGGACCCTCGGGCCGTGCAGCTCCCAGGGCTCGAGCTCGAGCGATCCGAATCGCACCCGTTCGCCCGCCGTGGCGCCTCGCGCACGCAGGGCTTCGCGAGCCTTTCCGACGCCGTTGCGCGGCGAGCGGGTCAGCGCGAGGAGCCAGACGCGATCGACGCCGGGGTAGTCGGCGGCGCGTAGATCTTCCTCGGTCCGGACCGGCACCGCCTCTATGAACAGCCGCGCCCGCTCGGCCCACGGCGGCCAGATCTGGACCTCGTCGCCCGGTTTCGCGCGCACGCGAAGCGATGCCGCCGCCTCCGCCCAGTCGGAATCCGAAGGCAGCCGCAGCGGGAGGGTGAGATCGAAGAGGAGCGACGCTGCCCCGAGCGCGACGAAGGCGGCGAGGGGAGCGGCCCGGATCAGGACTGCCCGACTTTGATCTTCCGCTCGCTCTTGTCGCGGTCGTAGAGACAGAGCACGACCTCGGGATACTGCGTGAACCCCGGCGCCCATTCCGGGTGCATCGAGCAACGCGCGTCGAAGCAGTGATGCAATTCCCACAGGTGACCGACGTGGTGCGCCGTGCGCTTGGCGAGGCCGGCGTCGAGCGCCAGCTCTCCCTTGCCACCGAGGCCGTGGCTCGTCACCACTGCCTTGCCGCCGCCGAACTGCGGGTATCCGGTGACGGGTCCCTTGCCCATCGGCCCTTCCGCGGTGGCGAGCGGCGCGGTGGTCAGGTACACGACCTTGTCGTCCGCGAACAGCTGCGTCTCGTCCTCGATCTCGTCGAGCAGCTTGACCGCGTCGTAGGTAGTCTGATCGTCGGAGAGCGCGCCGTCGGGCAACTCGGCTTCGCCCTCGATCTCGCAGCCGATGCCGTAGGCGGCATTCACGCGGCGGGCGACGTGATCGAGCACCTCTTCCGGAAACTCGCCCAGGGTGACGAGGCGGATCATCGCTTCGCCTTTCGCGCCGGGGCCTTCTTCGCGGCGGGCTTCTTCTCGGCCGCGGGCTTCCTGGGTGCGGCGTGGCTCTCGGCTTTCGGCGACGCAGCCTTCTTCGCCGCCGCCGGCTTTGCCTTCGCCGGCGCCTTCTTGCTCGCAGCAGCGGGCTTCTGCGCGGCCGCCGTCCCCTGCACGCGAGACTCGGGGTGTGCCGCCGCCTGCCTTTCGGCGTGCTTCTCCGGAGCGTGTGCCACGGGCTTGAGCGCAGCCGGCTTCTCGGGCGGGCGCTTTTCCGCGGCATGCTTGTCCGGAGCGTGCGCAGCCAGCTTCACCACGGCAGGTTTCTCCGCCGCGTGCTCCTCGGGATGCTTCGATGCGGGCGCGATTGCCTTGGCAGCGGCTTCCAGCGCCTTGGCGGCGATCGCCTTGGCGAGCCCGGACGCCTGGCGGGCACCCTTGGCAACGTCCTTCGATCCCGCGCTCGCTTCCGGCGCCCCTTTCGGCTCCTCGCCTTGTCCCGGGCCAACCTTGGGCCGCGCCGAGGACTTCCGGGCCCCGCGCTTCGCCTCCGGGCGCGTCGATCCGGGAGGTTCGTGCGCCACGCGCGTGGGCCGGGCGGCTTCGTCCTCGTGCGTCGCCTCGAGCGCTTCTGCGGCAAGCTCGTCGAGGGGCTCGGGCTCGTCGGCTTGCGCGGCCACCCGCATCACCCGCTGTCGCACGAGGTCCTTGGTCTCCGAGCGGTCGGCGATCTCCGTCTCCTCCTCGTCGGCCGCGACGGCATCGGCCGGCTCCGTCTCGCCGGCGGCCGGTGTCCGCTCTTCTTCCAAGCCGAGATCCTCGTCGTCGTCTTCTTCGCGCGATCGCAGCGCGGCCGCGGCGCCCGGCACCGTGAGCGCGGCGGGCTTGAGCGCCATGCCCTTGCGCTTCATCCCGGGCGGGGGGAACAGCGCGTAGTCGAGATTGTCCTCGGCTACGTGCAGCGGGATGTTCATCGCCGCCGCGATCTCGCCCACCAGCAGATGCCGTGCGTTGTCGTACAGCTCGCGCTCCTTCTGCGGGAGCGGGCGCACCTGGCTCAGTGCGTGCAATCCCTTCAAGACGTCGAGGGTCCCCTGCAGCCCTCCGCCGGTCATGCGGTCCGCGTTCTCGCGGTGGCGCACCTTCCAGTCGAGCTGTGGGTCGTCGGAGGGAGCGGCGAGCTGATCGAACATCGTGTCGATGGCCTCGACGCTCGCCACCTTGCGCAGCCCGATCTCCATCACCTTCGACCGCGGCACCATCACCGTCGCGCCGTCTTCCTCGCGCGACAGGGTCACCATCTCCCAGTCGCGCCCGGCGATCTGCTTCACCTCGACCCCGGTGATCTTGCAGATCCCCTGGTTCGGATAGACGACCCGATCGCCGACGTGGAGGCTGCCGTCGCCGATCTGGATCTCGGGTCCCTTGTGCGCCATGCGAGCCGCACCGCTATCCCGGAAAGGCCGATCGGTCAACGAAACCAGGGCTCCGATCCACGCTGCTTTTCCTTCGCGACGACGCACGGTAGCGGGTCCCGCGCGAGGGCGGTTTTTCGTCGATGCAGTGTGCCGCCGAGAGCAATCAGCCGAGCGAGCCCTTGCCGTTCTCGCGCTGCGGCATTAGTCTAGACGCATAGCGTCAATAGGGCCGGGCCTCCCACGCGGCCAAGCATCGAGGGTAGCGATGGCAGAGCAAGTACCCGAACTTGTTCAGGAAATTGAGTCCACGCCGCGCGGCGGAGACTTCCTCTTCAATCCGGTCGGGTCGCGACCCTTCATGACGCCGGAGCGGTTCAGCGAAGAGCAGCGGCAATTCTTCGCGACCGGGACTGGATTCTTGCAGTCCGACGTCTTCCCGGCCATCGGCCGCATCGAAGCGAAGGACAACGCTCTGTTGCGCCAGTTGCTCGGCAAGGCCGGAGAGCTCGGCCTCACCGCGGTCGACGTTCCCGAATCCTTCGGCGGACTTGGCCTCGACGAGACGACTTCCATGCTGGTGGCCGAATCGCAGTCGGGCTACGCCTCCTGGGCGACGACGTTCGGCGCGCACGTCGGCATCGGAAGCCTCCCCATCGTCTTCTTCGGGACGCCTGCGCAGAAGGCCCGCTACCTCCCCGATCTCGCCTCGGGCAAGAAGGTCGCCGCGTACGCGCTTTCGGAAGCGGGCAGCGGCTCCGACGCGCTCTCCGCGAAGACGGTCGCGCGCCTCTCGCCGGACGGGAAGCACTACCTCGTCAACGGCGGCAAGATGTGGATCACGAACGGCGGATTCGCCGACGTCTACGTGGTCTTCCTCAAGGTGGACGGGACGAAGTTCACCGCCCTGATCGTCGAGCGCGGGACGCCCGGATTCACCCAGGGCCGCGAGGAGCACAAGCTCGGGATCCGCGGAAGCTCGACGACGCCGCTCATCTTCGAGGACGCCCTGGTGCCGGTCGAGAACGTCCTCGGCGAGGTGGGCAAGGGGCACAAGATCGCTTTCAACATCTTGAACGTCGGGCGCCTCAAGCTCGCCGCCTTCGCGCTCGGTGGCATGAAATGGACCCTGCGCGCGTCCGCTGCCTACGCCGCGCAGCGCAAGCAGTTCGGCAAGAACATCGCCTCCTTCGGCCTCATCCGCGAGAAGCTCGCGCGGGCCGCCGCGCAGACCTACGCGAGCGAGGCGATGACCTACCGCGCCGCGGGCGCCATCGACGACGCCATCGCCCAGCTTCCCGATCGGGGCGATCCGCAGGGCGTGATGGCGGCGATCGAGGAGTACGCCATCGAAGCCTCGATCATGAAGGTGACCGGCTCGGAGTGGATGTTCCAGATCATCGACGAGGGGCTGCAGATCCACGGCGGCAATGGCTTCGTCGAGGATTACCCGATCGAGCGCGCGTACCGCGATTGCAGAGTGAACCGGATCTTCGAAGGCACGAACGAGATCAACCGGCTCCTCATCCCGGGGATGATCTTCAAGCGTGCGATGAAGGGCGAGATGCCGCTCTTGCAGGCAGTCCAGCGCGTCGACGAAGAGCTTGCCGACCAGGCCCAGTTCTCGCCTCCGGTAGGCCGGCTCGCCGCGGAGCGTCGGGGCGCGGAGATGGCGAAGCGGCAGTTCCTTTTCGCCGCCAAATGGGCCGCGACGCTGGGACCTTCGCTCGAACAGCGGCAGGAGGTGCTGGCCGCTCTCGCCGACGTCGCCATCGAGGCGTACGCGATGGACTCGGTGCTGGGAAGGACCCTCGCGGCGAGCGGCGACACGGTGCTGCGCGACGCGCTGTGCAAGCTGTTCTGCGCCGAGAGCCGGGAAAGAGCTTTCGCGCGGGCACGGTCTGCGCTCTGCGATCTGGTCCCGCCCGGGGAAATCGAGGCGCAGCTTCAGCAGCTTGCTCGCTTGCACAAATTCACCGCAGTGAACACTTGCGAGGTGCGTGAGGAGATCGTTCCCGCGATCCTCGAGGCCGGCGGATATCCGCTGGCGTACTGATCTTCACGCATACCCCCTCTCCCCTGCACCTGCCTCCGTGCGCACATTGCGGCGGGACAGCGGTTTACCGGGCGAGGGGGGCGTGGGGTGAGGAACACGGAAGCAGGACGAACAGGGGCAGTCCGGCCGCTCTGGTCGGAGGCCGAGAGCCTGCGCGAGCGCATCTCTCAGGCGCATGGTTTGTTCGCGTTCTTCTCTTTCGACGCGGCGCTCGCGCAGAGGGCCGCGCACGGTCACCTGCGGACGAATCCGGCCGCGCGTGCCGCGCTCATCCGGCTCTGTGCTGCGCCGAACACTCGTGGCGCGGTGCTGAGCGGCCGGCCGATCGAGGTGCTGCAGCGGCGGCTGCGAAGGCGGAAGCCCAGGCGGCCGAGGAGTTTGCGAAGCTTGCGGCGGGCGAGAACTTGAAGCTGCGCCGGGCGCCAGGGTGCCTCGAAGCATCTCCGCAGGGCACCGGCCTCGGTCTCGCCGCGCTGGGCCTGCTCGTGGGCTTCCGCGGCGCGCTTCCCATCTACGCGGGCGCGGGCGAGAGCGACGAGGAAGGCTTCGAAGCCATCAACGGCGTCGGCGGACTCACCGTCCACGTTGGCCAGCCCCAGAAGGGGACGGCGGCGCGCTTCCAGGTAGCGGACTGCGGAGAGGTGATTCGCCTCATCCACTGGCTCGCCGACGCAAGGCGCCGTCTCCACTAGCGGCCGGAGCGCTCTCTTTTGCACACTCGCGCGCGCGGAGGGATCCGCGCGCGCGGCGCTTCGGGTGCTCTGATCCCCGATGCGCCACGATCCTCATTCGTACGCCGACGACTTGCAGCCGCGAACGCGGCACCTCGAGCTCGATCTGCGGCCCGACTTCGAGAAGCACACGCTGCGCGCCGTGACGACGCTGCACCTGTCCGAGCCGGGGCAGGGCCCGTTCGATCTCGATACGCGCGGCCTCGCCATCGAGACCGTCGACGTTCCGGACGGAGCGCCGGTCCGGTTCGAGCTCGCGCGCGAGGACCCCATCCTCGGCGCGCGCCTGCGCGTCCATCTTCCGGAAGGAACGCGTGCCATCCGCATCCGATCGACCGCCTCCCGGGACGCGACCGCGCTGCAGTGGCTCGAGCCGGCCCAGACGGCGGGGAAGAAGCGCCCCTTCCTCTACAGCCAGTGCCAGCCGATCCACGCCCGGTCGCTGTTGCCGCTGCAGGACACTCCGGCGATCCGCATCACCTATCGCGCTCGGCTGCACGCGCCCGAGGGCGTTCGCCCACTCATGGCGGCGGCGCGCCGCGGTCCGGGCGAGTTCGAGATGCCGGAGCCGATTCCGCCCTACCTCATCGCCTTCGCCGTTGGCGACCTCGAGTCGCGCGAGCTGTCGCCTCGCTCGGCGGTGTGGGCCGAGCCGTCGGTCGTCGGCGACGCCGCGTGGGAATTCGCCGGCATCGAGGCGGTGATCGCCGCCGCGGAAGGGCTCTTCGGCGACTACGCCTGGGAACGGTTCGACGTCCTCGTCCTGCCGCCTTCCTTCCCGTACGGCGGGATGGAAAATCCGCGTCTCGCCTTCCTCACGCCGTCGATCGTCGCCGGCGACCGATCGCTCGTGAACGTCGTCGCGCACGAGCTCGCCCACGCCTGGACCGGCAACCTCGTCACCAACCTCTCCGCCAACGATTTCTGGCTCAACGAAGGGTTCACCGTCTACGCCGAGCGCCGCATCCTCGAGGCGCTGGAAGGCCGCGACCGATCGGAATTGCACGCCGCCGTCGGCCGGCAGGATCTGAGCAATGCATTGCGACGGTTCGAGGCGAGGCCCGAGCTGACGCGCCTGCGGAACGATCTCGCCGGCATCGATCCGGACGAAGCGTATTCCACCGTCCCCTACGAGAAAGGGTATCTGCTCCTCCGGCATCTCGAAGAGACGGTGGGTCGCACCCGCTGGGACGCCTTCCTCCGCGACTACCTCGACAGGTTCCGCTTCCAGAGCCTGGCGACCCAGGACTTCCTCGACTTCCTCGAGAAACGCCTTCCGGGCGTGGTCGAGCGCGCCGGGGTATTGCGGTACGTCGACAGCCCGGGCATTCCGCACGACGCGCCCGTGGCTCGCGCCGAGCGGCTCGATCGACTGCTCGCGAGGGCGGCGAAGAACGAGGTTCCGGAGCGCGCGGATCCGACGGAGCTCCTTCTCTACCTCAACGCGTTGCGGACGCCTTTGCGGGAGACTTGCGAGGAGGTCGAGGCGCGCTACCGGATCCGGGCGCGGAGGAGCCTCGAGTTGCGGACGGCGTTCGCGGTGGCGCAGCTTCGCGCCGGGATGCCGGAAGGGGCGGAGGAGGCGCGGAAGATCGCGCTCGGGATCGGGAGGATGAAGTTCCTGCGGGCCCTCTACACGGAGTTGCAGGCGAGGCCGGCGACCCGCGAGAAGGCGAGGAAGATCTTCGAGGAGGCGCGCGGGACGTACCATCCCATCGCGGCCCAGGTGATCGAGTCCATCCTGCGGGGGTGAACCGACTCAGTGGTGGTGGTGCTCCGGATCCGGCTCCGTCGCGCTGGATCCGAGCTTGAGCGACAGAAAAGCGATCCGGTTCCCCGCCTTGCGCAATCGCCGCACGAGCTCGCGGTTGATGTTCTGCAAGACGAGGATGTACGCCTTCTGGTCGTCCCGGTAGAGACGGTACAGATCGCGCGAGTCGAGCTCGAGCAGCTCGGCGTCGCACTCCCGCTATCGACGATGGGCGTGCCGGCAAGGCCTCCGAAGAACGGAGTCTTGACGAGGAAGTCCTTCAGTTCTGGATCCACGTCCACGATCAAACTCTACGTCCGGCGTCAGGATTCTTCCCACATCCCATCCCTGGTGCATTCGTTTGCCCTTGCCCCCAGGGGTCGGTGCTGAGCGTGCGTTCAGGCGGGCGCCAGCTTGACAGCCCGCAGAGCGTCCCTCAGGCTGCGCCACGCGGTGGATAGAAGTGGCATGAAGTGGAACGCATGCCCTCTCCGCGGATCGCGAGGCGAAGTTGTCGTTCACAGGCGTCTATCAGCACGCGATCGACGCCAAGGGCAGGACCAGCCTGCCTTCGCGCTTCCGCGAAGTCCTTTCTGCCCAGGGGGCGGACAAGCTCTTCATCACCACCGACATCCTCGATCCCTGCCTGCAGGCGTACGCGCCCGGGCAGTGGACGGCCTTCACGGAGCGCGTGGCGAAGCTCTCGGCGTTCGACCCGGTGGTGCGGCAGCTCGTCCGCACCTTCGTAGCCCCCGCGCAGGAGTGCCCGGTGGACCGGCTGGGCAGGATCCTCATTCCACCCAGTTTGCGCGAGCACGCAGGTCTCGTCGAGGAAGCGACCTGGGCCGGCACCGTCGATCGCATCGAAGTCTGGTCGCCTGCGCGCTGGGCGGAGGCGCAGAAGGCGGCCCGCGCACCCAAGGCGCAGGCAGTGCTCGCCGCGCGATTGCACCAGCTGCTCTGAGGAGAGACAGGGATGAGCGACAAGACAGGAAGGGCCCTTCGCATGCCGCTCGCCGTGATGGCGCTCGCCCCTGCGCCGGGGCCGCGCCCGCATGGCGTGCACTGGCACGAGGCGCAAGCGACGGTCTCCGTCCGGGGTGAGCTCGACCGCGACGCGGTGTGGGCCATCGACTACACGCTCTCCCGCGCCGCCATCGACGCCGGCCGCATCGTGCTCGACCTGCGCGAAGTCACCCATCTCGATTCGGCAGGAGTTCCCGCCCTGGTCGAGAGGCGCAACGAGCTGCGCGCCCGCGGCGGCGACTTGCGCATTGCCGTCCGCAGCCCTTACGTGGCGAAGATCCTGGCCGCCGCGAGCGGTTCGACCCTTCAGACTTGCCGGGATCCGGAGCAAGCGTTCGACGAAGCGCGTGTCTGCGTCACCCGGGCGAGGCGCAGGCAATGAGGAGGCCATGGAGTTCTCGCATCGGCCAGTGCTCCTGCGAGAGACGGTGGAACTCCTCGCCCCGGATCCCGGCAAGCTGTTCCTCGACGGAACCCTCGGAGGCGGCGGGCACGCCGCGGCGCTGCTCGAGGCGGGGGCACGCGTGATCGGGCTCGATCAAGATCCCCGCGCTCTCGACGCGGCGAGGACGCGCCTCGCCAAGTACGGCGATCGCTTCGTCGCGGAGCACGCCAACTTCCGCGATGCCGCGGCGGTGCTCGCGCGCCGTGGCATCCCGGAGGTGGACGGTGCTCTGGTCGACCTCGGCGTCTCCAGCGCGCAACTCGACGATGCCGGGCGCGGCTTCTCCTTCCAGAGGCAAGGGCCGCTCGACATGCGCATGGATTCAACCCGGGGCACGCCGCTCGCGGAGCGGCTGGCCGGCTGGGACGAGAAGGAGCTGGAAGGAATCCTGCGCGACCTCGGCGAGGAACGGTTCGCGAGGCCCATCGCCCGGCGCGTTCTCTCCGAGAGTCGCGGCGGCGCGCTCACCGATACGGCGAAGCTCGCCGAGACGGTTGCCTCCGCCATTCCCCGCAGGGCCTGGCCGCGAGGCATCCACCCCGCGACCCGCACCTTCCAGGCGCTGCGCATCGCCGTGAACGACGAGCTCGGGGCGCTCTCCGACTTCCTCGCCGCCCTGCCGCGGATCGTCTCGCGCGGTGGCCGGGCGGCGGCGATCGCCTTCCACTCCCTCGAGGATCGGATGGTGAAGCAGTCGTTCGCGCGGCTCGCCACGGGATGCATCTGTCCGCCCGATCTTCCCGTATGCGGCTGCGGGCGGACCGCGGCATTCCGGCTTCTCACCCGCAAAGCAGTGAAGGCGTCGGCGAGCGAAGAGTCGGAAAACCCGCGATCGCGCAGCGCGCGGTTGCGCGCAGTGGAGAGGCTTTCGTGAACGAGAAGAGAAGGTCCTTCGAGAAGCGCGCCCTCGCCCAGTTCGCCGCGGCGACGCTTTCCTGCGCGCTCGTCGCCTCGGCGGCGCTCTTCCACATCCACGTCCGCACGCGGGTGACCGAGGAGGGCTACCGGCTCTCCCGTCTCTCCGCCGAGCACCAGAGGCTCTCTCGCGAGCACGAGCGGCTCGAGGTGCAGGTGGCGCAGCTGGAAAGCCCGCAGCGGCTCTCGGAGCTTTCCCGGGCGCGACTCAAGATGGGTCCGCCCGCGGGCGATCGCGTGGTGGTGCTCGCCGATCGTACGGCGCGGCCGGCGACGCTGCTCGCCGCGCAGTAGGAGGGGACGGTGCGGGGAGGCGGCGGAGGAGCGGGCTTTGCCTGCGACGGGCGGAGGCCGAAGGCCGGAGCATACGGAGGCAGTCCGGGGAGGCCGTCGGCCCGGTTCTTGAGGCTCCGCGCGCTCCTCGTCGCCGCGGCGATCTTCGCCGGCTTCGGCGTCGTGCTCCTGCGCGCCGCCAAGGTGCAGCTGTTCGATCGCGCGCGGCTCTCGCGGCTCGCCCGCGAGCAGACGCGGCGCGAGATCGAGTGGGCGCCACGCCGGGGGAAGATCTCCGACCGCAACGGCGCCCCGCTCGCCGTCACCCAGGACGTCGATTCGATCTTCGCCGATCCGAGCGCTTTCGCCACCCTGAAGGAGCGCGAGGCGGCGGCGTCGGCGCTCGCCCGTGCACTGCGCAGGGATCGGGCGGATCTGCTGCGCCGCATCTCGCAGGAGAACCGGCGCTTCGTCTGGATCCAGCGGCGCGCCGACGAGGCGCAGGCGGCCCGCGTCGCGAAGCTCGGGATCGACGGCATCGAGCTGGTGAAGGAGCCGAAGCGCTTCTATCCCCAGCGCGAGCTGGCCGGGCACCTGCTCGGATTCGTCGGCGACGAGGGCGGGCAGGAAGGTCTCGAGCGCGAGCTCGATCCTTCCTTGCGCGGTAAAGGAGCGTCGCTTCCGGCCTTGCGAGATGCGCGCGGAGCGGTGGTGCTGGAGCAGGGTGCTCCCGATCCCGCGGCGCTCGCGGGAGCGAGCGTGACGCTCTCGATCGACACCGCCATCCAGCTCGCCGCCGAGCGGGAGCTGGCGAGAGCGGTCTCGGCCTCGCACGCTTCCGGCGGATTCGCCGTGGTGATCGACGTCGAGTCCGGCGAGATCCTGGCGCTGGCCTCGAATCCTACCTTCGACGCCAACAAACCCGGACGAGATCCGATGCGCTGGCGCAACCGCGCCGTGCAGGATCAGCTCGAGCCCGGATCGACCATCAAGAGCTTCGTTCTCGCCGCCGCGCTCGACCGCGGCGCCATCTCCCTGGACCAGTCCTTCTACTGCGAGAACGGTGTCTGGGCGCACAACGGCCATCGCATCCACGACACGCACAAGGTGCAGTGGGCGACTCCGGTGACGGTGCTGTCGGAGTCCTCGAACATCTGCGCCGCCAAGATCGGCGAGGCGGTCGGCAAGGAAAAGCTCGTCGCGGCGCTCCGTGCCTTCGGCTTCGGAGAGCGGACCGGCATCGGGCTGCCTGGCGAGGGAAAAGGATCGGTCCCCGATCCGGCCCGCATGCCGGCCATCGCCCTCGACACCATCTCCTACGGGCAAGGCATGTCCGCGACCGGAATCCAGACCGCGATGGCCATGGCCGCGATCGCTTCCGGCGGAACCCTCCTCGAGCCCATCCTGGTGAAGGAGATCGTGGGACCGGACGGGACGGTCCTCGTCCATCGCGAGCGCAAGGAAATCCGCCGTGTGCTGCGGCCGGAGACAGCGCTCGTCCTCACCGGGATGCTGGTCGAGGTGGTGGACAAGGGGACCGGGAGCAAGGCGCGGATCGCGGGGGTCAAGGTCGCGGGCAAGACCGGAACCGCGCAGAAGGTGGATCCGGTCCGGGGCGGCTACGGCGCGGGGCGGCTGGCGAGCTTTCTCGGGTTCGTCCCGGCGGACGCTCCCAAGCTGACCGTGCTGGTCGCCGTCGACGAGCCCGAGGGCGACGTCTTCGGCGGATCGGTCGCCGCGCCGGCCTTCGCCGCCATCGCATCGGAGTCCTTGCGGCAGCTCGGTTTCGCGCCCGCGCGGCCTCGCGACCCGTTGGCGGCCCGCGCGAAAGTCTCTGTCCGCCCTGCAGTTGCGCGCACGCGGATTGCCGCATCCACACCGGGCCCGGACCAGGCCGTGGTGCCGGATTTGATCGGCCTGTCCGGTTCGTCGGCGGCGCAGAAGCTGCGCGATTCGGCTCTGGAGGCCGAGGTTCGGGGAAGCGGCCGCACGGTCGCGCAGTCGC
>VBKL01000188.1 GCA_005879805.1 Deltaproteobacteria bacterium
CGCCACGAGCTTCGGACCGCGTGGCGTGTTCCCGAGCGGCGGATCGCGGAGCTGCTCTCCGGCCGGCAGCTTTCCAAACCCTTCTTCCGCGAGGCGCACGATGTCGGCGTGGGCGAACGGTCCGGCCGCGCACAGCACGAGGTTGCGCGCTCCGTACGCGCGGGCGTGATGCGCGCGCAGATCATCCTCGCGCAGCTCGGAGACGGTCTCCCGGGTGCCGGCGATCTTCTGTCCGAGCGGATGGTCGGCGAAGAGCGCCCGCTTGGAGAGGTTGTCGACGTCGATGTCGCGGCCTTCCTCGTCCACTTCGTCGAGGATCTCCTCGAGGATGACCTCGCGCTCGAGCTCGACTTCCTTGAAGAGCGGCCGCGCGAGCATGTCACCGAGCACCGCGAAAGGGATGCCGAGGCGCTGCGGGTGGACCGGCGTGTAGTAGTAGCCGTGATCGCGGGTGGTGACGCCGTTCAGGTTCCCCCCGACGTCCTCCACCACCGAATTGAGGAGCCGCCCGTCCGGGTAGCCGGTGCTTCCGCGAAAGAAGAGATGCTCGAGGAAGTGGGAGACCCCGTTCTTCTGGGCCTCTTCGTGCCGCGAGCCGGCCCGGACGTAGGCGGCGAGCATGCCGGCGTGCAGATGGCCGAGCTCGACGGTGACGACGCGCAGGCCGTTCGCGAGGACGCTCTTGTGGACCGGATCGTTCAAATGCATCTCGCCTCAGGTAGCGGGGCCGCAACCCTCATCCGGTCCGCGCGATCTCCGCCGCCGCCGCGGTCACCAGGGCGGCGCGCTCCTCGGGAGCGCGAGGCAGCCGCAAGGTGAAGATCGTCCCCTGGCCGACGATCGAGCTGGCCGTGAGCTGCCCGGAATGCTCCTGCGCGATCTCTTGCGCGAGCGCGAGGCCGAGACCGGTGCCGCGCTCCTTGGTGGTGAAGAAGGGGTCGAAGATGCGTGCGAGCCGCTCGGGCGGGATCCCCGGCCCGCTGTCGCGGACCTCGACGAAGACGTCGCCTTCCGCGAAGCGCGTCCCGACCAGGACGGCGCCGCCTCCCGCCATCGCCTCGCGCGCGTTGCGGATCAGGTTCAAGAGCAGCTGGCGGATCTGTCCGACGTCGGCGAGCACCTCGGGAAGGTCTTGGGCGAGGCGCTGCTCGAGCGAGATGCCGGCCGAGGTCAGCTCGGGCCGGACGAAGTCGAGGAGATCGCGCACCGCCTCGTTGAGATCCGCGCGCACGAGCTGCGGCTTGGGCAGGCGCGCGTAGCGCAGATACTCCTCGGTGACGACGGCGAGGCGATCCACTTCGCGCACGATCGCATCGCAGAGCGCCGCCGCGCCCGGCTCCTGCGATCCGCGCAGCCGCTCGCCGAGCTCTTCGGCGTTGAGGCTGATCGACGAGAGAGGGTTCCGGATCTCGTGCGTGATCTGCGCGGCGATGCGGCCGATGGCGGCGAGCCGCTCCGAGCGCACCAGCGCTTCGCCTTGCGCCCTCAGCTCCCGTTCGCGGGCGGCGAGGCGCTGGGCCATGGCGTTGAACTCGTGGGCGAGGAGGGCGAGCTCGTCGCCGCCGCCTTCCGGCACGGCGACCACGTCCGGCGCGCCGCGGCCGAGGCGCTGCGCCGCCTCGGTCAGTCCCGCGATGGGCCGGAGCGCCCGATTCGAAAGCCAGGTGAGGAGCAGCCCGACGGCGAGGGCGAGGAGCGAAAGCCCGATGACGGCGATGCGGGTGTCGCGCTCCTTCCGCTCCGCCTCTTCGACACCGATGTTCATCTGCTCCTGGATGACGTTGAGGAGGGTCTTGATTTCATGGTCCACGCGCCGCTCGGCGGTGCGCAGGCGGGCGATGAGGTCCACCGCCGCCGGCAAGTGGTCGAGCGACACGCCCGCGGCGTCCGCCTGATCGCTCAGCGCCTGTAGCCCGAGGGCGTCCTGGTTCTGCTCGGCGATGCGAGCGGCAAGGAGCGTGAGCCGGATATCGATTTTCTCCAGCGCCTGTCGATCCCGCGGCGAGGCGCTTTCCCGCGCCGAGGCGATGTGGGTCTTGGATCTGCACGATGCCGAACACCGAGACCAGCGCGGACATGGCGAGGATCGCGGAAAACCCCAAGAAGACCTTTGTGGCGATCCCGAAGCGCATGAGCCATCATCCTAGCCGGTCCGCGACGTTCTGCTCTGCGACTTTGAGGGTGGATGTAGGTGCCACTCCGCCAGGGTGGATCGTGTAGAACGGGGGGGCCGATGCGACGCGTCTTCCTGCTCTTCTCTACGGCCGCTCTGGTCGCGGCTTGCGGACCCGCCGCCGTACCTGCGCGCGCGCAGGTTCCCGGCCTCGACCGCTTGAGCGGCGAGATCGCGCCGATCGACATCGAGTTGCCGGGAGTCGACCTGGCCTCGGTGCGCGGCCCGGCGGGCTGGGTGGTGGTGGGAGCCACCTTCGATTCGGGCCGGGTGCTGGGCGGAAGCTCGCCGGAGTGCGCCCTGCGGCGGACGCTCTCAGGCGCCGTTGCCGCCCAGTCGCCGCGCTGCGCTTCCTTCCTCGGCGCCTACGCGTCGCTCGAGCGGGCCCGCCAGTTCCTCCTCGCTGCCGGCGCCGAAGCGCTGCCCGCGGCGCCGCTCGTCGTCGATTCGTCCGACGCCGCTCCCGGGTTGCGCTACGTCCCCGAGGCCGATGCCTATACCCTCGCCCAGGGACCCTCGGGAGCCAGGGTTCCCGCCGCGCTGAACCCGGGCGCCGTGGTCCGCGAGGCCGCGCTCCGGCAGCTTCATGCGCTTGCCGCCGCCCGTCCGGACGATGCCGACGCAGTCGCCACCTTCCTCGGGGCAGCCGCGGCGAGCGATCCTGGATATCTCGCCGCGTCCGAGGTGGGGGGGGATCCGACGGGTCAGCTCGATCTCTCGCGGCCGCTCCGTGTTCCGCGCCCGCCTGTCGTCGGGCGAGATCGAAGCCTGTCCGTGAGCGGCGCTCCGAAAGCGCCCCCACCGCCCTCCGGGATGCCGAAGCAGCTGGTGCAGTTCCTCATCGGCGGGCAGACCTGCGTGGTTGCCTCGGTCGATCCGGAAGGGCGGCCGGTGACGTCGATCATGACCTGGGTCGTGGCCCGGGATACGCGGACGATTGCCATCGCGGTCGACACCCGCAGCCGCGCCCTCGCCAACGTGCGCGCCAACGGGCAGATGGCCATCGAGGTGCTCGGAGACGACCTCTGCTTCGGGCTGCGCGGCATCGCCGTGGTGGAGAAGGAACGGCTCGACAGCGCCCCGTTTCCCAGCGCGCTGGTCGCCGTGCGCGTCGAGGAATGCCGCGATCACGCCGCCGCCGGCGTGAAGTTCTTCGGGCCCCGGTACCATTTCCACGCTGGCAAGGAGCACCGGAGCGAGGTGGAGAAGAAGGTATTCGAGGAGTTGAAGGGTCCTGCCCCGACGATCTAGGCAATCCTCCGCACCGGCGAATTTTGCGTGTGCGTCTCCGGCCACGATCGAGTACGCTCGGCTCCCTTCCGCGCGGAGTCAGCATGGTCGGTTTCCTCGTCGCCCTCATCGCCGCCGTCCTCGCCGCCGTCTTCTGGTTCCAGGCGCAGTCCGCTTCGAGTGCCGTGAAGGGCCTCAAGGCGGAGTCCGACGCCGCCCGCAAGGAGGCCGAGGAGCTTCGCGCGCAGCTTCGGGACGCGCTGGCAGAATCGAAGGGGCGGTCGCAGCAGATCCTCGACCTGCGCGACAAGCTCAACGACGCGCGGAAGCGGACGCAGCAGTCGCCGCAGAAGCAGCGCAGCGCCCGCGAGGCGGAGCTCGAGGAAGACCTGTCGCATGCGCGCCGGCTTCTCGACGAAACCCACGCTTCCGAGCAGAACGCCCGCAAGGATGCGGCCGGCGCCATTGCCGAGGCGGCGCATCTTCGCGCCGAGCTCGAGCGCGCCCAGGCTCGCAGCCGTGAGATGATCGCGGCGCCTCCACCGCCGGCCCCGGTCGCCGCTCCGGCGGTCGACGATTCGCGCCTGAAGGAGGTCGAGTCGCGGCGGAGCGAGGCCGAGCGACGGGCCCGCGAGCTCGAGGTCGCCCTCAAGGAAGCGCGCGAGAAGGAGCGGGCGGCTCGCGAAGAGGTCCGCAGGGCGCGCGGACGGGCGGAGACGAACAACCGCGTGTATCTCGTGACCAAGGGCGAGCTGGAAGTAATCCGCGAGCGATACGCGCTGGCGGAGAAGACGCTCTGGAAGGCCGGCCTTCCCGTGCCGACCATGCCGCAGCGTGAGCGGCCGGTGGCAAAGGGCCCCGCGGCAGCTCCGGCCACGAACGCTCACGCCGCTCAGCAGGCTCCCGAAAACGCCGACTCGCAGACCACGCCGCCCCGTCCCGAGGCGACCCCTGCCGAGCTTCCTTCGGGCGGCGTCGAGCCGATCTCCGCCGCGGCGGCGCAGTTGCCGGCCGAAGGGCCTGCGCTGCGCAACGGATCCGAGGGCGAGGGCGAGCCCGCCCACAACTAGAAGTCAGGCCAGCACGCGCTCGATGATGGACAACAGCTGCGGCGCCTCGAACGGCTTGGAAAGATAGGCTGCCGCGCCGCAGCGCGAGGCAATCGCAGGCAGCTCTTCTTTCGCGCTGATGAGCACGACCGGCACTTCGCTGCTGGCGGGAAGTCCGCGGATTCCTCGCAGGAACGTTTCACCGTCGAGAAGCGGCATGCGCAGATCCAGGAGGATCACCTGCGGACGGAACTCGGGCAGAAGCGACACCGCCTCGACGGCGTTGCGCGCGACGGTGACGTGGTAGCCCTCCATGGAAAGGAGATCGGCAACGCCGTCGCGAAAGCCCTCCTCGTCATCGACGACGAGGATGCGCCCTGCGCGATGCTGGGTGTCCGGTTTCACAGAAAGTGCTCGTAACGGCATCCTACACCGTCGTTGTGACGCCAGCACAACCCGTGGATGCTACGTAGACGGAGCGTCCCTCTCGCGCCGTTCCTCGCAGTTGCAGACACTTTGGAATCCCCCGCCATCTCCTTGACTTGCCAGAGTGCTTTGAGTACACCGCCCGAGCCTTACTGGCGTCCTGCCGAAGTGGTGGAATTGGTAGACACGCCAGATTCAGGGTCTGGTGGGGGCAACCCCGTGGAGGTTCGAGTCCTCTCTTCGGCACCAAGACGCCCCTGGTCGCCGATCCCTGAGCGCGTGCAGTTGCGCCGGTGCCGGGACTCGAAGGCCCCGCTCGAAGTGGCGGGGCCCGGGTTCGCCGCTTCGCGTCGTCTACGAAGTGGCGGCAGGTGATCCTCCGCCCGCGCAAGCGCTGGGACCGCGCGAGGCCGCCCGGATCTTCACGGGCGCGCCCATTCCCCCTGGCGCCGATTGCGTGGTGATGCAGGAGCAGGCGGAGCGGCAGGGCGAGGAGGTTCGCGTCGGCCGCGCAGCCGCCGGTCAACACATCCGCCGGCGGGGAGAGGAAGTCCACGCGGGAGACGTGGTGCTTCCTGCCGGAACGACCCTCCACGCCGCCGAGCTTTCCCTCGCCGCGGCCTCCGGTTCCGCCCGGGTCACGGTCTACCGCCGGCCGCGGGTTGGGATCCTCGTCACCGGAAACGAGCTGGTGCCCGTCGGAACCGAGCCGCCGCCCGGCAAGCTCGTCGAGACCAACTCGATCGCCATCGCGCAATACGTTCGCGAGGCGGGGGCCGAGCCGATCCTCCTCGGCATCGCCCCCGACCGCACCGAGGAGATCGCGCGCACGCTCGGGTCTGCCGAGGCCGACGTCCTCGTCACCACGGGCGGCGCCTCGGTCGGGGACCACGATCATGCGCAGGCGGCGTTCGAAAAGATCGCCGGCGAGCTCGTCTTCCACACCGTCGCCATCCGCCCGGGAAAGCCGGTGCTGTTCGGGACGGCGCCGGGAGGCCGGCTGGTGTTCGGGCTTCCTGGGAATCCCGCCGCCGCCATGCTCGGGTTCGAGCTCTTCGTCCGTCCGGCGCTCCGCATCCTGGGAGGCGATCCGAAGCCCGAGCGGGTTCGCGCGCGCGCTGTCTTGCGCGGCGGTTCGCTCTCGGGGATCCCCGGGTTGACCTTCTTCCCGCGCGGTCTGGCGGTGGTCGAAAACGGCCGCATCGCCTTCACGCCGCGAGGGCAGCAGTCGAGCATGCAGATCGGCAGCTGGTCGGCGGTGAACGCGATCGCGCAGCTTCCGCCGGGAGAAGGCAAGCTCGAGCCGGGACAGGAGCTCGACGTTCTCCTCCTCGGCCCGCTCGCCTAAGACTTCTCGGCCAGATCCTTCACCAGTTTCTTCGGCGCGATGGCGCGATAGCTCTCGTCGATCCAGGAGAGCATCAATTCGACCGGCACCGGCTCGCCAGCGTCGAAGGTCGCCGTCACCCAGCCCGCCTTGCCGAGGCCGTAGCCCGTCTCCGCGGCGAAAGAGAACATCGACAGCGCGGCATCGAAGCTGTCGGGGAGCTTGCAGCTCATGCCGAAGGACTTGCCCGACATGCCGAGGAAGACGAAGACCTTCTTTCCGACCTTCACCACGGTCTCGCCCCAGGGGTGATCTTCCCAGGCGCCAGGATAGGCGAGGGCGGCGCGCAAGAGCTGGTTGCGCACGGCGGCCCCGGCCTTGAGACCCCCTTTGGCTCTACCGGCTACTCGCGCTCGTCGAGCCATGCCATCTGGATGGTCTCGAGGATCTTCTCGCTCGAGCGGTTGGGGTCGTCTGCGAAGCCGGGCAATTCCCGCACCCAGCGGTGCAGGTCGGTGAAGCGCACCGCAAGCGGATCGACGTCGGGATGTTTCTCTACGAGGAGGATCGCGATGTCCTCGATGTCGGTCCACTTGAGCGGCCTCGGTGTATCGGCCATCGCCGGCCTCCTTACTTCTTCGGAGGCCAGAGGCCCTTCGCCTCTGCCTCGTGCCGTTCCTTGGGATGCTCGTCGTACCACGTCCGCTCGGACTCCTCGGTGATCTGGTAGACGACGTCTTCGTTCGAGATCTCCGCCTGGCAGCCTAGACGCGAGATGGGCTTCACATCGAAGGCGCGGTCGAGGATGTCCGCCTCGTTGTCCTCCTGCTCGCTCAGCGAATCGAAACCCTTCTTCACCCAGCAGTGGCAGGTGGAGCAGGAGCAGACGCCGCCGCAGGCCGAGCCGTGCTTGGCGCCGAGCTTCACCGAGGCCTGGAGCAGATTGGTGCCGGACTCGACCTCGCCTTCGGCTTCCAGCTCCCCGCGCGGGTTGTAGATGGTGAGTTTCGGCACGAGCTACTCGTCCTTCAGCGCGCGGTACGCCTTCTTGGCGTGCTCGGACATCTCGCCGGTCTCGAACTCCGCGGCGGTGTGTCCCTTGAGGGCGCGCTCGATCCCGCGATCCATCACGCGCTTGGCGAATTCTGCGCTGTCGTGATCGAGCCGCTCGATGGCGTCCTTGATCGGGCGGTGGTCGCTCGACTCCATCGCCGCCCGCAGCGACTGCATCGCCTGCTCGATGGGAGCGCGCTCCTCCGCGTCGAGGAGATCGCCGTTCGATTCCAGCTGGTGCTCGGCGGCGCGGAGGATGCGCTGCGCCTCGATGCGCGCGTCGATGAGGAGCCGGGCCGCCATGTCGTCCTCGGCGTGCTCGAGCGAGGCGAGGAGCATGCGCTCGATCTCCTCGTCGGTGAGGCCGTGCGACGGCTTCACGGTGATGCTCTGCGAGATCCCGGTGAGCTGCTCTTTGGCGGTGACGCTCAGGATCCCGTCGGCGTCCACCTGGAAGGTCACCGCGACGCGCGCGAGGCCGGCGGGCAGCGCAGGGATGCCGCTCAGCCGGAAGCGCGCAAGCGATCGCGAATCGGCGACCAGCTCGCGCTCGCCTTGCACCACGTGAATGTCCATCCCCGTCTGCCCATCGGCGAAGGTGGTGAACTCCTGCGTGGCGCTGGTCGGGATGGTGGTATTGCGCAGGATGAGCTTCTCGACCAGGCCTCCCATGGTCTCGAGCCCGAGGGAAAGCGGAGCGACGTCGAGGAGCAGCACGTCGTGCTGGGGCTTCTCGGCGGTGAGCAGATCTGCCTGCACGGCTGCACCGAGCGCGACCACCTCGTCGGGATCGATGTCCGCGAGCGGCGGCAGTCCGAACAGCTCCCGGACGTAAGCGCGGACGGCGGGAACGCGAGTCGAGCCGCCGACCAGGATCACCCCGTCGAGCTTTCCTTCCACTCCGGCGTCCTTCAGCGCGCGGCGCGACGCGGGACCGGTGCGCTCGATCAAGGGCCTCATGGCGGCCTCGAGCTCGGCCCGGGTCAAGGTGCGGTGGAAACCCGCGATCTCCACCTCGACGCTGTCGCGAGCCGTGAGCGCCTCCTTGGCGGCGCGGGCCGCGTCGATCGCCTGCCGCACGAGACGTGGATCGCGCTCGCGCCCCATTTCCGCGAGCAAGACCTCGGCGACCGCCCTGTCGAAATCGTCGCCGCCGAGCGCGGAATCGCCTCCGACCGCCTTCACCTCGAAGAGCCCCTCGACGAGCTTGAGGATGGAGATGTCGAAGGTTCCTCCGCCCAGATCGTAGACGGCGAAGGTCCCCTCGGATCGCTTGTCGAGTCCGTAGGCGAGAGCGGCGGCGGTCGGCTCGTTGAGCAGCCGCAGCACTTCCAGACCGGCGAGGCGACCTGCTTCCTTCGTCGCCTGTCTCTGGGCATCGTCGAAGTACGCAGGAACGGTGATGACCGCTTGCCGGACCGGCGTCCCGAGCCGCTCTTCGGCGCGGGTCTTGAGCGTGCGCAGGATCTCCGCGCTCACCTCTACCGGCGTGACGGTCCGGCCGGCGACCTCGAAGCGGACCGTGCCGCTCTCGCCCTCAGCGAAACGATAGGGAGAGAGGCGCTTGGTTTCCGGATCGGCGCTGGAACGCCCCATGAACCGCTTCACGCTGGCGATGGTGTCCCGGGCAGCGTCGGCCGCGCGCCGGCGCGCCTCGCGTCCGACGATGGGAGGTCCGTCCGCGCGGTAGGAGACCACGCTCGGGAGCAACGTCGAGCCTTCATCGACGGGAAGGGCGAGCGGCTTTCCCGCGCCGCTCGCCGGATCCGGCCCCACGAAGGCTACCAGCGAGTTGGTGGTGCCGAGATCGATGCCGACCGCGGCGGAGACGCACGCTTCCTTGACCTGACTCTGGCCGGGCTCGGCGATCTCGAGAAGAGCGGCCATCAGAGTTCCGGAGCGCGACCCATCGCTTCGTCGAGATAGCGCGCGTAGTACCGGAGGCGGGCGAGAAGCTCGGAGACGCGCGAGAGTGCCGCGGGCTGTGGCGAAGCATCGCGCAGGACGGAAGCGATCTCTTTCAGGGCGGCATCGCGCTTCTTCCGGATGCCGGCCGAGAGCTGCTCGACGCCGTCCTTGCCGCCTTCCATCTTCGCCTCGAGGAGCTTCTCGCGGTCGGCCATCGCCTCCTCGAGGAACTCTTCCGGCATCGCGGTGTCGGAGAGCGGCCGGACGCCGCGCAGCTCGAGCAGGTGCTCCGCGCGGCGGGCGGGATCCTGCAGCGTCCGGTACGCGTCGTTGAGCAGGGTCGTCTGCTCGAGGGAGAAGCGGCGCTCCCTGGCAGTGGCGCGCGCGAAGCGGTCCGGATGCAGCTTGCGCGACAGTGTGCGGAAGCGTTCGTCGAGTTGGCGGGCCTCGAGCTCGAAGCCGCGCGGAAGCCCGAGGACGGCGAACTTGTCCGGAGCGTTCCCGGCGGCCGGCGGTTGCACCTTGGCGCAGGAGGGGCAAAGGGCGTCGGCCGGAGCGCGGTCAGCGCCGCAACTCCAGCAAGTGGCAGTTGGTTCAGACATGGAGTCGACCCGGCAGGTGCGGCCTGGGCGGCGCCTTCGCCTCGCCTAGATCGAGAACGACTGCCCGCACCCGCATTCGCTGCGCTGCTGCGGGTTCTGGAACTGAAACCCCTTCTGCTGGAAGGTATCGACGTAATCGAGGGTGGTGCCGTTCAAGTAGAGAAGGCTCTTCGGATCGACGTAGACCCGGGCGCCTTCCGGCTCGAGGACCTTGTCCTTCGCGCGAGGGCGATCGCAGAACTCGATGACGTAGGAAAGGCCGGAGCAGCCGCCGCCCTTGATGCCGAGGCGGACTCCGCTCTCGGGGTTCGCGTGCGGACGCGCCGCGACGAGCTCCTTCATCTTCCGCGCTGCCTTGGGCGTGATGTGGACGGTCGGCTCGGTCATCTCGTTACTCGGCCCTCTGCTCGGGTTGCGGTTGGATAGCCTCAGCGGTCTTCGCGCCGTTCTTCTTGCGCCAGTCGGCGATGGCGGCCTTGATCGCGTCCTCCGCCAGCACCGAGCAGTGGATCTTCACCGGCGGAAGCGACAGCTCCTGGGCGATCTGGGTGTTCTTGATGGTCATCGCCTCGTCGACCGTCTTGCCCTTCACCCACTCGGTCACCAGGGAGCTGGAGGCGATGGCGGAGCCGCAGCCGAAGGTCTTGAACTTGGCATCCTGGATCTTGCCGTCGTCCGAGATCTTGATCTGCAGGCGCATGACGTCGCCGCAGGCAGGCGCGCCGACGAGCCCCGTCCCGACGTTGGGATCGTTCTTGTCGAGCGTCCCCACGTTCTTCGGGTTCTCGTAGTGCTGTAGGACCTTGTCCACGAAGTCGATCTCCTCTTCCGTGTTGAACCGGCCGATTCCGAAGCGGATCGAGGTGTGGGCGAGATCCTCGCTCACGCCGCAGGCGCGGAGCACGTATGAAGGCTCGAGCGAGGCGGAGGTACAGGCCGACCCCGACGAGACGGCGACGTTCTTGATCGCCATCATCAGCGCCTCGCCCTCCACGAAGGCGAAGGAGACGTTCAGGTTGCCGGGGAGCCGATGCTCCGGGTGGCCGTTCAGCTCCAGGTGGTCGAGATGCGAGAAGAGATAGTCCTGCAGCTTCATGCGCAGCCGTCCGGTGCGGAGACCCTCCTCCGCCATCTCGGTCCGCGCCAGTTCGGCTGCCTTGCCGAATCCGACGATGCCCGGGACGTTGAGCGTTCCCGATCGCATGCCGCGCTCGTGACCGCCGCCGTCGATGATGGGGGCGATGCGCACGCGGGGCTTGCGACGGACCCAGAGAGCGCCGACGCCCTTCGGCCCGTACATCTTGTGGGCGCTGATGGAGACCGCGTCCACCTTCATCTGCTCGACGTCGAAGGGCACCTTTCCGAGTCCCTGCACGGCGTCGCAGTGGAACAGGATGCCCTTCTCGCGGCAGAGGGCACCGATCTCGGCGACCGGCTGGACGGTCCCGATCTCGTTGTTCGCGAACATGATGGAAACGAGGATCGTCTTGTCGGTGATCGCTGCGCGCAGCTCGTCGAGGGAGACGCGGCCGTCCTTCTCGACCGGCAGGTACGTGACGCGGTAGCCCTGCCGCTCGAGGCGCTTGCAAGTATCGAGCACGGCCTTGTGCTCGGTGCGACAGGTGATGATGTGATCGCCTTTGTCCTTGTAAAACTCGGCGATCCCCTTGATGGCGAGGTTGTCCGATTCGGTGGCGCCGGAAGTGAAGACAATCTCCTTGCCGTTTCCGCCCAGGAGCGCGGCGATCTGCTCGCGCGCCTCCTCCACCGCTTCCTCGGCGCGCCAGCCGAAGGAGTGGCTGCGGCTCGCCGCGTTGCCGAACTCGGTGGTGAGGTAGGGCATCATCTCCTCGAGCACCCTCGGATCGAGGGGGGTCGTGGCGTTGTTGTCGAGATAGATGGGCAGCTTGAGCATCGACGGGGTCCTCGCGACGCTGAACCGGTCCTGGACGAATGTGGACCAGTCAGGTCTATTATAGGGTGCATGAGAGGCCGTCAAGGTGCTCACCAGGCGTCGTTTTCTGACGTGCCCGGGGTCCAGCGGCATTGTTAGGATGCCGGTCGCTCCACGAGAGGACGTGCGGATGAATCGCCGGTGGGTCGCTAGGTTGCTCTTCGCGCTGGGGGCCGGGTTGCTACTGGCTTGGCTGCCCTATCTTTTGACGCAAGGCGTCGGGCCAGCCAGCGTTGACCTGTCCGGGCGGCTCGGGCTCTCGGCAGGGGTGCGCGCTTCTACCTTCGCCATCCTGTTCGCCGCAGGCGTCCTGACGAGCCTCACCCCCTGCGTTTATCCGCTCATTCCGATCACGGTTGGCGTCTTCGGCGCTCGTTCGCGGGAGCATCGGGCCCGGTCCGCAGCTCTCTCCGGCGTCTACGTGGGCGGCATCGCCGTCACGTATTCGGCGCTCGGTATTTTCGCCGCGCTGTCGGGCCGGGCGTTCGGCTCGGCGCTCTCGTCGCCCTGGGTGGTAGCCGTCCTCGCGGTCTTCCTGCTGATCCTCGCGGCGAGCATGTTCGGCGCCTTCGAGATGACCCTTCCCGCCACGCTCGAGGCGAGGCTCTCGATCGTGCGCGGGGCCGGGTTCGCCCACGCCTTCGCAATGGGACTGGTAGCGGGCGTCATCGCGGCGCCTTGCACCGGACCGGTGCTGGCAGGGGTGCTCACCTTCGTCGCGACGAGCCGCTCGGCGGCCCTCGGGTTCTGGATGCTCTTCAGTTACGCGCTGGGGATGGGGCTGCTCTTCTTCGTCCTCGGGACCACCTCGTTGAAGCTGCCCCGCTCGGGCGCCTGGATGGAGACGGTGAAGACGGTGCTCGGGGTCGCGCTGGTGGCCGCCGCCATCGGGCTCCTGCTCCCGCTCTTGCCGAAGCCGGGCACGATTCCGGTGTCTCCGCGGACGATCATGTGGATCGCCGCGGCGCTCGCCTTCGGAGCGGTGCTGGCCGGCGCGCTCCACCTCTCCTTCCACGGCGACGCGCGGGAGAAGGCTTTCAAGGGAGCTGCCCTGGTGGCGCTCCTCGCCGCCATCGGGTTGCGTCTCGGATGGCTGGGCAAGCCGCATATGGCCGAGATCGCCTGGATCCGCGATGAGCGCACCGCGCTGCAAATGGCGCAGGCGACCGGCAAGCCGTTGCTCGTCGACTTCTTCGCGGACTGGTGCGCTGCCTGCAAGGAGCTCGACGAGTCGACCTTCTCTGATCCAGCGGTGCGGCAAACGGTGGTCGATCGTTTCGTTCCGCTCAAGGTCGATGCGACCGAGGAGACCGAAGAGGTCAGCCGCCTCGAGGAGAAGTACGGCGTTCCCGGTCTGCCCACCGTCCTGATGATGGCGTGCAACGAGCCGAAGCCGGTCGAGTCGCAATGCGCCGTGCCCCAGAGCGGGCCGGGCCGCATCTCCGGCTACGTTCCGCCGGCCGAGATGATCGAGCGGATGCGCTCCGTGGAGTAAGGCCCAGGCGCCGGCCGCCGGGTTATGTCGGCGGGTCCTTGGGCAGCGCGCGCTGCACCGCGGCAAGCAGCGCCTCCGGCGCGAATGGCTACCGGCGGCGTGCTCGGCGACGTAGCCGTGCTCGGCCAGAAGCTCGGAGAGCATCCGTGCCAGCGGCTCGTCGTCGTCGATGACGAGGACGTGGTGGCCGCCTGCATCCCGCTGTGCCTGGGAGCGGAGCGGCAGCCGCAAGACGAACGCGTCGGAGTCGCAGGAAAGCTCTCCGCCGTGGAGCAGCACGCAATGACGCGCGATGAAAAGCGCCATCCCGAGGCCTTGGCGCGTGAGCTGCGGCTCTTCCCAGCGGGCCTCGAACGCGCTCGCCCGCTCCGCGACGGAAAGGGTCCGGTCGGGCCAGGCCACGCGCAGCTGCGCGCGCGCCCCCTCCCGTGAGAGCGACACTTTCACAGGGGTGCCGAAGGCGCGGGCGCGCTGGACGAGCGCCGTGAGGACGCGCTCGATACGCTCGCGGTCCGCGGCGAGCGGCAATGGGCCATCCGACTCGACGGACAGCTCGCCGTCGAACCCGAGGCGCCGCACCGAGCGCAAGGCCGAATCCGCCAGCTCGCCCAGCTCGCAAGGTTCCTGGTGGAGGACGAACCGTCCCATCTCCAGGCGGGAGACCTCCAGCATCTCCTCGAGCAGACCGTGCAGTCGCTCCGCCTGGCGCTCGAGGATGGTGACCGAGCGGGGGTCGAACGGTTCGCCTTTCTCGAGGCGGCGGCCGAGCGAGTATGCGAAACCCTTGATGCTGGTGAGCGGCGTCTTCAGCTCGTGAGCGGCGAGGCTGAGGAAACGGTCCTTGCTCGCCTCGCGCTCGGCCGCAGCCAGCACCGCCGCAGCACGGGCGACGAGAGGGTCGAGGGGCTTCAAGACGACCGGAACGTCGGGATCGAATCGCAGCACGAGGGCGCCGACCAGCGTGTCGCGGCTCCGCAACGGGAGCGAAACGGTGCTGGCTCCGTCTTCGGCGCGCCGTTCCGGCTGGCGGCTCTTCAGTGTGCGCGCCGCCAGATCGGGCGCGGGAACGCCTCCGTCGCTGCCGAACAGCACCGGACCCTGGAGGCCGCGCCCGAAGACCGCCGCCGCCTGCGCTCCACACAGCGCCCGCGCGATGCGCGCGATCCGCGCCGCGAGTTGCTCGGTGGATTCGCCCGCCAGGGCCGCGTCGGCCAGATGGGTCGCGGCGCCCGAGGCGTGCCAGGTCATTTCCAGCGAGCGCGAGAGCGACAGCGTCCTCTGCAGCAACGCCGAAAGGCGGAAGCGGCGCGCGAGCACTCTCGCGATGGCCAGACCGTCCCGCAAGAAAGCCAGCGCGCTTCCAGTGCGCGCGACCTTCGCCCGGGCGGCCAACGCGGACGGAGAGAGGGCGAGCTCCGGTGGCCGCGGAGCACGGAACGAGAACAGCCAGCTCAGGCCGATGGACGGTTGGGCCAGGTCGCGCTCCGGGGTCCCAGATTCGGACCCGCTTCAATCTGAGCACGGGCAAGCGGTCGCGGGACTGTGAAAAGGGAGGGAATTCAGCAGGGGATGACGCGGCATGACGAGTGCAATGACGGCGCCGCATGAGATCGTTCGTCGCATTCTGGATGCTTGCGGCCGCGGCTCGCGCCTCGGAGCCGACGTTGGTCGAGGCCCAGGCCGCCGCTGCCCGCCACGCCGCGGGGACAGGCGCCGACGATGCCGACCGCACGTCCCGATTGCGCGCCTCTCATTTTGCGCCCACCGTGCGGGGCGAGCTGATCGGGAAGACCGACGACAGGACCCGCCGAGGCGAATTCCGCCTCGCGCCGCTGCGGGAGGACGATGCCGCCGAGGCGCGCACCTGGGGAATCGTCGTCACCTGGGACCTGGCGCAGCTCGTCTATTCGCGCGAGGAGGGTCAGCTCGCGCTTGCCCACCAGCACCTCGCCCGCGTCCGGCGCGAGGTGTCGTTCCAGGCGGCGAAGCTCTGGATCGAGCGCCGGCAGAAATGCGCCGCCCTCCAGAAGCTGAGCGGCCCGCTGCGCCGCGAAGCGTACCTCGACTTGCTGCGGATCACCGCCGAGCTCGACGCGCTCACCGGTGGCCTCTACCGCGAGGCCCTCGCGGAAGCCGAAGGGCAGCTCGAGGAGGAGGATCGATGAAACCGAATGCGATGGTACTGGCGGTGCTCCTTTCGTGCGTCGCCTGCGCGCGCCTCGACGGCGAGCAAACGGCGGCGGACGCGGGCCTCGTCGATCTGCCGCAGGTGACCGGAGTGGAACCGCCGCAAGGCGACGCGGACGCGAAGACCGCGTTCCGTGTGGCCTTCAGCACGGCGATGGATCAGGGACAGCTCATCGCCTCGACGGGCCGGAGCGAGTCGGTGGCGATCGTTCCCGAGAGCACCGTCGATCGCGCCGCCGCGGCGATCGAGCATTCGCGCCTCACGGTCGAGGAGCGGGGGCTGCTCGTCGCGGCAGCGGCTACCATCGAGGACGCGGGCAGCGCGCTGACCGTGACTCCCGACGCACCTCTCGCGCCGGGAACGTACTACCTGCTCGTGGCCGCCCGGCTGCGGGACCCTGCTGGTCATCGGCTCGCGGAGGCGTTGCGGTACCGCTACTCCGTCGCCGCGCCCCGCGCGCAGGTCGCGCTCGTCGCTCCTCCGCCAGGCACGACGGCACCAGCGAATCTCTCTCGCGCGCGAGTCTCGGTCGCCTCTGGCGCGGGCACCTTGGCGTTGGTGGGCGCGAAGGGCGTGGTCGCGAGCATCCCGATCGGTGCGCCCGGTCCCTTCGAGCTGCCGCTGTGCCGGCCGTCCGCGAAGACTTGCGCACCGCTCGAGCCCGGGCAGTCCTACTCCCTCGCGCTCGATGGGAAGGCGATCGAGGGGACCTCGTTCACCGTTGCCCGCTGCGCGCGTCTGTTGCCTCCGCAAGGCAGCTTCCGGCTCGAGGTTCGCGACACGAGCCTCGTCGCCGACGTGCAGCTCGACTGGCCGGCGCGGATAGCCCTGCGCGCCTCGTGCGGAGACGGCCAGTGCCCCGCTGGATTCGCCGAGACGGTCTGTGCGCCCGACCCGTGCGCGCCGTCCATCGCGGGCGTCTGCATCGCGTCCGTGCGCCTGACCGGACTGGCGCCGGCCACCGAGTACGCGGTGCATCTCGAGCTCGAGGACGACGAGGGACATGCGACCGTAGGCGAATCGCAGCGGCTCACGACGCTGTCGCCGCTTCCCACCGTGGTGATTTCGGAAGTGATGGCCTCTCCGCCCGGGCCCGCGCCCCGCAGCGACGGCGAATACGTCGAGCTGTGGAACACGGGCAGGGCGCCCGTCGACGTTGCCGGGCTCACCCTGACCGGTGCCGACGGGATCGCCCGGCGCGTCGTCGGATCGACAGCGGTCGACCCGGTGGTGCTCGCTCCGGGCGGACGGGCGCTGGCCGTGGGCGGGTCATTCGATACCGCCCGGTACACGCTCGCCCCGGGCGTACTGGTCTTGCGGGCATCGACGCAGCGCTTGCTCGGGCGGGGACTGTCCGACGCCTCGCCTCCGCCGTTCGTGCTGTCGAGCGAAGCAGGCATCGAGTTGGCGACCTTTCCTGGCGGCAGCACCTCATGTCCCGCGGGCGCGAGCATGGAGCTGCAGGGGGCGTCGGCATGGACCTGCGGACAGGTCGGAGGCTCCCCAGGCGCGCCTCCCTGACGTTGCCGGCCCAGACGGGTGCGTGCTAGCAGGGGGCGACGAGTCGGGAGTTTTCATGTCGGGCCACAATCGCTGGACGAAGATTAAACGGAAGAAGGAGGCGATGGGCGCCACCAAGGGGGCGCTCTTCACCAAGCTCATCCGCGAAGTCACCGTCGCCGCCCGTAACGGCGGCGGCGATCCGGAGCACAACGCCCGGCTTCGGTCGGCCGTCCTTGCCGCTCGCGAGGCCAACATGCCGAACGAGACCATCCAGCGGGCCGTCAAGAAGGGCACGGGCGAACTGGAAGGCGTGTCGTACGAGGAGATGGTCTACGAAGGCTACGGTCCCGGCGGCGTGGCGATCGTTTGCGAGGTGCTCACCGACAACAAGAACCGGACCGCCGGCGACGTGCGGGCGATCTTCACCAAGAGCGGTGGAAGCCTCGCGGCGACGGGAGCGGTCGCCTTCCAGTTCGAGCGGAAGGGCATCATCCCCGTGAAGGCGGGCTCGACGGAAGATCAGGTCATGGAGCTTGCCCTCGATGCAGGGGCGGACGACGTCGTCTCCGACGAAGAAGGCGGGTTCGAGGTGCGCACGGAGATCCCGGCGCTGCTCCCGGCCTACAAGGCGCTCGAGAAGAAACTTTCCCTCGGCGCGCCCAAAATGGTCTACCTGCCGAAGACCATGGTGCAGGTGACGGGCGACGCGGCGGACAAGGTCGTACGGCTGGTCGAGACCCTGGAAGAGAACGACGACGTGCAGCACGTCTACACCAACGCCGAATTTGACGATCGGACCGTGGCGGAGCTCGAGTCGAGGGCCTGAGCGCAAAACGGGAGGGGTCCCTGAAGGTCCTTGGGATCGATCCGGGGTCGAGATTCTGCGGGTTCGGCGTCGTCGAGGACGCGGGGGGTGCTCGCGTCCGATACCTGGACTGCGGCGTGCTCTCCCTGGGCGAGGACGAACCGGTGGAGGCGCGGCTTGCGTCGCTGCATGCGGGCCTGTGTGCCGAGCTCGCGCGCCATCGACCCGAGGTGGTTGCCATCGAGGACGTCTTCCATGCCCGCAACGCGCGCTCGGCCTTCGTGCTCGGCCAGGCACGAGGGGTCGCGCTGCTCGCGGCGGCGCAGTCCGGCGCCAAGGTGCGCAGCTTCGCGCCCTCGGTGATCAAGCAGGCCGTGACGGGAACGGGCAGGGCGGAGAAGGACCAGGTGGCGCGGATGGTCTGCGCGCTGCTCGGAATCGACGTCACCGGCCGAGCCGACGCGACTGACGCGCTGGCCGCGGCTCTGTGCGGTCTTCTGCGGGCGCGCGATCCCGCGGCGACCGCGGTGGCCGCGCCCAGGCGCGACCCGCGCGCTTCGTTCGGGCGCCTCTTGCGAGGGGCGCGATGATCGCGCGGCTCTCGGGCACCTTGCTCGACAAGGCCGCGGACACCGTCATCGTCGACGTCGGCGGGGTCGGGTATCTCGTCCACCTCTCGCTCCAGTCGATGACCCGCTTGCCGGCGGAGGGGGCGCGCGTCGACCTGCGCACCTACACGCATGTCCGCGAGGATGCGCTCCAGCTCTACGGATTTGCGCGGCCCGCGCCGTCGGCCGCTCCGATCCAGCTTTCGGGCGGCGGTGCCTTGATCAGCGCCCTCGTGAACCTCGGCTACAAGCCCGCCGCCGCCGAGCGCACCGCCGATGCCGTCCGGCGCAGCCTCGGCGTCTCGGCGCCTGTCGAGGACCAGCTTCGCGAGGCCCTGCGGCTCATCGCCGGAGCGCCGTGAAGAGCGACGCCCGCCAAGGGAATGTCGGGCCCGCGTGGTACGGTCCAGCGCCGATGCCCGATTCCGCCGAGCGACGCGAAGTGGACGCAGCGCCTCTCGCGGACGACGTCCGCTTCGACCTCGCGCTGCGGCCGCGGACCTTCGCCGAGGTGGTCGGGCAGAAGGCGCTCGTCGACAATCTCCAGGTCTTCTCCCGGGCCGCGAAAGCCCGGGGCGAGCCGCTCGATCACCTGCTCTTCTGCGGGCCGCCCGGCCTTGGCAAGACCTCCCTCGCTCACGTCATCGCCAACGAGATGGCCTCGCAGATCCACGTGACGAGCGGCCCCGCCCTCGAGCGCAAGGGAGACCTGGCGGGAATCCTCACCAACCTCGGCGACGGCGACGTCCTCTTCATCGACGAGATCCATCGGCTCAATCCCGCCATCGAGGAGAACCTCTACCCGGCGATGGAGACGTACACCTTCGACATCGTCATCGGAGACGGCGCGGGCGCCCGCGCCATCAAGCTTCCCCTCAAGCGGTTCACGCTCATCGGCGCGACCACGCGCACTGGCCTCCTCACCGGTCCGTTGCGCGATCGCTTCGGCATCGTCAGCCGCCTCGACTACTACCCGGCGAGCGACCTCCAGGAGATCGTCCGCCGATCGGCAGGAAAGCTCGGCGTTCGCATCGACGAGGGCGGCGCGAAGGAGATCGCGAGGCGGGCGCGCGGCACTCCGCGCATCGCCAATCGCCTGCTCCGCCGGGTGCGCGATTTCGCCGAGGTCGAGGGTGACGGGCGCGTCTCGCGCGAGTCGGCCGATCGGGCCTTGCTACGCCTCGAGGTGGACGGCGCGGGGCTCGATCCGATGGATCGGAAGATCCTCCTCACCTTGATCGACAAGTTCGCGGGAGGCCCGGTGGGCCTCGACACGCTCGCGACGGCCGTGGGCGAGCAGGCCGACACGCTCGAGGACGTCTATGAACCTTACCTCATGACCGAGGGATACCTGGTGCGGACTCCTCGCGGTCGGGCTGCTACCGCGCGCGCGTACGATCATCTCGGCCGCAAGGTGCCGGCGTCCGCGCAAGGATCGCTTTTATAGATTTCGATGCTGGAGGGTCCTACGGAAAAGACGGCGCAGGCCGGCAACCATTTGCTTGCGTGCGTCGTCTCACACGGGTAGAGGGACCTGCCGGCGCGACACGGGTGTCGTGGTGCCGGCCAGGTCGTGCACGAAGGGCGGGAGGGTTCGCTGTCGCCCGCCCGGCCGGCCGGGGGTTCCAAGTACCCGGGTCGGTGGAGAGTTTTGCTCGTCGCGCCGGATGCCACAAAGGCCGGGCATGGAGTTTGCTCAGGTGAAGATCCCCAGGTTCTCCGTCGCTGCCGCACCTTCGAGGGCCGACACGAGATGATGGATCTCCATCCCTTCCGCCAGCGTACCTTCCGGCAGCGCGCCTCGATCGACGGTGTCGGTCTCCACTCGGGAGCGAAGGTCCGCCTGACCCTCGCCCCGGCGCCGCCGTATACCGGAATCGTTTTCTGCAGCGACGGCGTGGAGATTCCCGCCCTCGCAGAAAACGTGGTGGACACCCGGCTCAATACGTCGCTCGGCCGCGCCAACGTGCGCATCGGTACTGTGGAACACGTACTCGCCGCGCTGTGTGGGTCGGGCATCGACAACGCGTACGTCGAGGTGGAAGGGCCCGAGGTCCCGATCCTCGACGGATCGAGCGCGCCCTTCGTGCAACTCATCCACGACGCGGGCGTTCACGAGCAGCAGCGCACCACCCGGCGCTTCTTGCTCTTGCGCAAGCCGGTCGTGGCAGGCGACGACGAAAAGGCCGCGAAGCTCGTCCCCTCGCGGACCTTCCGCATCACCTACACCATCGACTTCCAGCATCCGCTCATCAGCGACCAGAGCTACGGCCTCGTCGTCTCCGAGCGCTCCTTCCAGAAGGAGATTGCCCGGGCGCGCACCTTCGGATTCAAGCGCGACGTCGAGAAGCTGCACGCCGCCGGGCTCGCGCGCGGCGGATCGCTCGACAACGCCGTGGTCGTCGGCCGCGATCACGTCTTGAACGTCGGCGGGTTGCGCTACGCCGACGAGTTCGTGCGCCACAAGCTCCTCGACGCCTTCGGAGACCTCTATCTCGCTGGCGGTCCGCTGCTCGGGTCGTTTCGCGGCGTGCGCTCGGGACATGCCCATACCCGGCGCCTGCTCGCCACGCTGTTCGCCGACCGTGAGGCCTGGTGTTTCACCACTCTGAGCCGGCCCACCCATCGCAGCGAGCCAGCGTGGCAGGGCGGGCTGCAGCTCGCCAGCGATTGAGAATCCCGCCGGCTTGCTCGCCCGCTATCGAGTTGTGCTATAACCGGGGCATCAACGTTCCTCTCCAGAGTAGCTCGATGCGTTTGTTCCCCTTACTTCGCTGG
>VBKL01000113.1 GCA_005879805.1 Deltaproteobacteria bacterium
TGCCGCGCGACGCGGTCGCCGAATGCGAGCGCAAGGCGCCGGTCTTCACCGCCGCGGACGCCGAGCGCATCGACGAGATCGAGAAGGTCACGCGCCACGACGTCATCGCCTTCCTCACCTTCCTCGAGGAGCGCATCGGACCGGCGGCGCGCCACCTGCACTTCGGCATGACCAGCTCGGACGTCCTCGACACTTCGCTAGCGATGCTGCTGCGCGACGCGGCCGACCTGCTCCTCGCCGGCGTCGACAAGGCGCGCGAGGCGGTGGTGAAGCGGGCGCTCGAGCACCAGGGCACGCCCTGCATCGGCCGCTCGCACGGCATCCACGCCGAGCCGACGACTTTCGGGTGGAAGCTCCTCGTCTGGGCCGACGAGCTGTCACGGGCCCGTTCGCGCATCGAGCGTGCGCGGGAGGTCATCGCTCGCGGCAAGATCAGCGGCGCGGTCGGGACCTTCGCGCACCTGTCTCCGCAGATCGAAGAGGCGGCCCTCAAACGTCTCGACCTCTTGCCCGAGCCGGTCTCCACCCAGATCGTCCATCGCGATCGGCACGCCGAGTACTTCAATGCCCTCGCCCTGGCGGGCACCTCGATCGAGAAGTTCGCGACCGAGATCCGGCACCTGCAGCGCACCGAGGTGCGCGAGGTGGAGGAGGCGTTCGGCAAGGGGCAGAAGGGATCGAGCGCGATGCCCCACAAGCGCAACCCGATCCTGAGCGAGAACCTCTGCGGTCTCGCGCGGCTCCTTCGCGGCTACGCGGTGAGCGCCTTCGAGGACGTTGCCCTCTGGCACGAGCGCGACATCAGCCACTCCAGCGTCGAGCGGGTGATCGGTCCCGACGCGACGGTCACGCTCGACTTCATGCTCCACCGCTTCGCCGGGCTGATGGAGGGCCTGCGCGTGTATCCCGAGCGCATGCTGGAGAACCTGCGCGCGACCCGCGGCCTCGTCTTCTCGCAACCGGTCCTGCTCAAGCTCATCGAGAGCGGGATGGAGCGTCAGGCCGCCTATGCGGTGGTGCAGCGCAACGCGATGCGGGTGTGGGACGAGGACCGCGACTTCAAGGAGCTGCTCGGCTCGGATCCCGAGGTGCAAGCTCGCCTGTCGCCCAAGGACCTCGACGAGGCGTTCGACCTCGACCGCGAGCTCAGGCACGCCCCCGCGATCTTCGCGCGAGTGCTGGGCCCTCGCGCTGCCCAGCGGGGGTGAGCTGGGAAATCTCGAGCGGGCGCCCGCGGCGGGTCGGCCGGCGTTCCCGGCGGTCTTCGCGCTGGAAGCGGTTCTCGGACCGCTTGCTCCCGAAGATCTGCGTCCACTGCCCCTCCTTGAAGATCGACATGTACCCGCCGGGCCGGATCTGGAATGGCTTCTTGCAGCTCCCGAGATCGTCGAACTTGTCGCTGTTCGCTTTGCGGAATCCTTCGAACCAGCTCGGATAGACGAAGTTGCTCATCGGGATGCCGTCGATCTCGAACGTCTCCTCCTCGACGGGATCGGCGACTTCATAAGCGTAGAAGGTCCCGTCCGGTGCCTCGGCGGCGAGGTCGATGGCCGGGTCGGCGAGCATCTCCGAGAGCTCGTGCGACGCCGTGACGCTGACCAGGTTCTTGCTCGAGAGCGTGGTGCGGACGAACACTTTTCCAAGGGGGAGACCCTCGGGCGTGAGATCGTGATAGCCGAGCGCGTTTGCCTGATCGGCGTCGTCGAGGAAGACGAGGCCCCAGGTTCCCTTCTTGATCGCGGCGCCCGCCGCGATCGTCGCCGGAACTCCCCACACAGGCGTGAATCGCTCGTCGACATATTTCCGGAGCGCCTCGACGAGGGCGGCGGGAGGAACGCCCCAGTCAGTCTTCGCTTCGTTGACGACGGTGACGACAGGCTTCTGGCCGCGATCGAACTGGGCAGTGACGAAGCGATCTGGCACGAGGGAGGTCCGTCAGGTGGAAGGCTGGCGCTGGATCGCCACCACCTGCGGCGAGCCGCCGTTGCGCACGAAGGTCACCGATACCATCGAGCCGGGGTCGCCCGGTAGCCTCGTCCTGGCATCGGAAATCGTCGCGACCGCTTTGCCGTCGATCTGCACCAGCTGATCGCCGACCTGCATTCCAGCCCGCGCCGCGGGGCCCTCGGGGAAGACGAAGCTCACCTGCACCGCAGCGTCGGATCCGCCTATCGCCACGCCCACGTTGCCCGGAGGCGTGGAGGTGCGCTGGATGCGGACGTCGCCGAGATCGAGGGCTTGGCCCGGTTGCAGCGAAAAATTGTTCTGGGTGGAGCGGAAGTTCGGCGCGAATGCGAGATACGAGTGACTGCCGGGCGCGACGTTGACGAGGCGGAACCTTCCGTCGGGCCCGGAGATGCGTTCGTCGCCGCCGATCGAGGGAGTGCGATCGAGCGTGACGAACGCTCCCGGGACCGGCGCGCCCGTCTCGTCGACGACGCGCCCGAGCACGTTGCCCGCGTCCTGCAGCGCGATGTCCAGCTGGTAGGGCTGGCCGGAGACGAGGCTCGCCGCGCCGTCGCCGGTGCGTCCGTCGCTGGTGACGACGTGCACGCTCACGTCGGTCGCGGGGAGATCGTCCGCCACGAACTGATCGCCCGCGAACTGGAATTGCCGCTGCATCCCGCCCGGAGGGCCGGCGCCGAACCAGGACATGCGCCCGCCCTGCTTGATGGTGATGGTCATCGTGAACCCATCTACCTTCGCTGACGAGGCGACGTGCCCGCGAAGCGTCGCGGCCGGCTGCAGCTGGATCGCGGTCTGGGTCTGGCCGGTGGCGACGGATGTCTTCCCCATCCGCCCGCCGTTCATGGCGCTCACGTCGAAGACATCGGGCAGATCGGAGCGTGCCCGGTCGACGTGGAAGGCGCCCGAGTCGTCCGCGGGCACGGCGAAGATGACGCGCTGGTTGGCGCTCAGCACCATCACGAAGGCCCCCGCCGAGGGCGCTCCGCCCGGCTCGAGCACCATGCCGGTCAGACCCGTTTGCGAATCGGGAGCGTCGTCCACCACCACGTCGCGAGAGACCGTCTGTCCGGCCTGGACCGTGGCGAAGACCGCATTCGAGGGACCTCGCGCCATCACGCGTCCGCCCGGCGGGCCGGCCGTGATCCGATACGCTCCGGCCGGCACCGAGGCTCGGTAGGACCCGTCCGGGTCGACGGGCACCGAGCCGAAGTTGGCCATCGCGAATCCGCCGCCGGAAGGCGAGATCTGGACCACGGCGGAGCCGTCGAGAACGGGTGCGCCGGACTTGGTCGTCACCTTGCCGGTGAGGAGTCCTTCCTCGGCGAGCGTGAGATCGAGCCGCGCGACGCCGCCCTCCGGAACGTCGGCGATCTGCCGGGATCCAAGCGCGGAGCCGTCCCGCAGCGCGGCGACCATGAGGCGGCCCGCCGGGAGCCCCGCCAGCTGATATGCGCCGGTGGAATCGGTGCGCGCCTCTCCGAAAGGATCGCCGAACTGCGGGCTGGCGCGGACCACGGCGCCGATCACCGTCTTGCCGGCGAGGTCGTGGACGACGCCCGAAAGCGTCCCGTTGGCCTTGAGCGCGACCTGCAGCGGAAAGCGCTGCCCTTCCTGGAGCACGAGGCCTCGGCGCTCCTCGGAGGTGAACCCGTCGGCGGAGATGTCCGCGTCGTACTGGCCCGGCGGGAGCCCGCCGATGAGGAAGCTGCCCGAAGCATCGGTGATGGCTCCGCCCAGGTTTCCCCCGGCGCCCGCCGGAGAGAGATTGATGCGCGCTCCGGCGATGGGCAGAGAGGTGGCCCGCGCCACTACCGCGCCGGCGAGCGATGCGCCCGGGCTGAGCTGGATTTTCACTCCCCGTGCGGTCTGGCCCGCGGCGACGCTGACCGGATCGCGCGCCTTGCCCGCCTGGTCCTTCGAGCGCGCAGAGAGGAAATGCGTGCGCGGCTCGACCTCCAAGGAGAAGGTCCCCGTATCGGTCGTCTCGCCGTAGACGACGCTCGGGCCTCCCGTGGCGATGACCTCCGCGCCGGCCGCGGGCTTGCCTTCGGAGTCGACGACCGATCCCTCGATGAAGCTCGCCGCGGCCAATTCCAGGACCAGGTCCTGGCCTACGGGAACGACGACCGGCGCCGCGATGGCACGGGCCGTCCCGGTCGCTTGGGCTTCCACCCGGTATCGTCCCGGCTCGAGGCCCTCGACGCGGAAGCGGCCGTCTTGATCGCTCGTCGCCGTGGAGCGCTCCTCGACCGGAGCGACCTCGTCGATGGGCGAGGCGGCCCTGGGGCCGACGCGGAAGGGTCCCCGCCGCCCGGGCTGACCCCGGCCCGTGGTTCGCGGCATGTCCACCACGGTGACCTGGGCCAGCGAGACAGGCTCGCGCCCCCCTTTGGACACGGTCCGTCCCGCCAGGGAGACGCCCTTCGAAAGATCCAGCTCGACGCGCGTGACCGGGTCGCCCGAGGCCCGGATGAATTCCTTGCGCGCGGGAGCGAAGCCGTCCGCCCGCGCCGCCACGAGGTACGCTCCCGGGCGGGCGGGGATCCGGACCAGGCCGTCGCGTCCCGTCTTGGCCACGCCCGCCACCCGCCAGGGCTGCTCGCCCACTCCCGGCGTCACGCGGAGGCGCGCGTAGAGTCGCACTTCGGCGAATGCGATCGGCTTGTCGTGCGCCGTCGCTCGCGCCTCGACGAAGCCGTCCTTCGCAGTGGCCGCATTCTCCAGGGGAGGCGTGTGGTCGATCAGCGAGGCGTCGTCGCTGGCGGAGTTGATCGAAGGAGTTGTCTTCGCAGCGGGGCGCGAACCTCCGCCGCCCGAGGCTGCGTACGAGCGCGATCCGGAGGCGACCTTCGCGGAACCGTCCTGCGACGGCGCACCGGCCCGCAACAGGCCGATCTCTTCGCGGCGAAAAGCCCAGAGCGCGATCAGCACCACCGCGATCGCGATCGCCGGGATCGCCTTCCTCATGCCGGACCCTCCTCTGAGCGTCTCACTGTATCCTGGCGACGTTGCGCCAACGTTTCGGGGAGGTTTCGATGAAGCGGTTGTGCGTCTTCGCCGGATCGAGCAAGGGGTCGAAGGCGGCTTACGCCGATGCCGCCCGGGCCCTCGGAGCGAGCGCGGCAAAGCGAGGCGTGGGGATCGTCTACGGCGGCGGCGCCCAAGGTCTGATGGGACTGTGCGCGGACGCTGCCCTCGCTGCCGGAGGCGAAGTGATCGGCGTCCTGCCGCAGGCCCTTTCCGATCGCGAGATCGCCCACCAGCACCTCACCGAGCTTCGCATCGTCGGGACGCTTCACGCGCGCAAGGCGACGATGGCGGCGCTCGCCGACGCGTTCGTGGCGCTCCCGGGCGGCTGCGGGACGCTCGACGAGCTGTTCGAGGCAATCACCTGGCGTCAGCTCTCCCTGCATTCCAAGCCCATCGGACTGCTCGACGTCGAAGGATATTTCGCCCCTCTCCTCTCGTTCCTGCGCGGCGCGGCCGAGGAGGGCTTCGTGCCCCGCGCGACGCTCGCGGGCATCGCCGTGCGGTCGGAAGTGCCCGCGCTGCTCGACTCGCTCTTGCCGGCCTAGGGCGGCGGAAGCTCAGGCGGCCCCGCCGGGATCCGCATCTCGATGCGCGCGCCGCCGCCCGACTGGTTGTGCGCGCGGATGCGCCCGCCATGCGCCTCCGCCACGCGGCGGGCGAGGGCGAGGCCAAGGCCGAATCCTCCGGTACGGTGCCTCACCGAGCTGCCCCGGTAGAAGGGATCGAAGATCCGTTCCAGCTCCTCGGGCGGGATTCCTTCTCCTGCATCCGAGACCGCGAGCACCGTCTCCGCCCCCTCGCGCCGGGCCTCGACGCGGATGGGCTTGTCGGGCCCGCCCCCGTACTTGCGGGCGTTGTCGAGCAGGTTGTCGAGGGCGCGCGAAAGCAACCCCTCGTCGCCCTCCAGCGCGAGACCTGCCTGCACGTCCGCCTGAACGTCGCGTCCCGGCTCGAGGGCGAGGATGCGGTTGCGCCCCTTCTGCACCAGCTCCTCGGCGGAGAAGCGGTCGCGCTTGAGCGGCGACTGGGCGAGATCGAGCCGGCTCGCCGTGAGCACGTCGGCAACCAGCCGCTCGAGCTCGTCCAGCTCTTCGGCCACTACCGAAAGGCGCCGTTTCACGGTCTCGTCGCGCGGCTCGATCAGCTCCATCGCCACCCGGATCCGCGCGAGCGGCGTGCGCAGCTCGTGCGACACGTTGGCGAGCAGCTCCTTCTCCGACTTGCGCGTCTCCTCGATGCGGCTGGCCATCTCGTCGAACGATCGCGCCAGCCTTCCCACCTCGTCCTCGGATTTGATCCCCGAGCGGGCGGAGCGGTCGCCGCGCCCGAACGACTCCGCCGTCGCAGTGAGACGCTCGAGCGGGCGCGTGATGGACCGCGAGAGCGGATACACGAGCGCGAGGGAGACGAGGAGCACGCCGGAGAGCCACAGCACGATCCGCGCGACGCGCCCTCCCTCCGGCACGCGCACGAGGAGGTATGCCTCCGGCGGACCACCGCGCCGCTGGCGGACCGGAGCCGCGAACACGCTGCTGCGCAGGATCCATGACGAGTTCCGATGCGGTTGGCCGAATGCGCTCGGATCGACCGCAATCGGGGCGCCCGAAGCGGACAGCACGTTACCCTCGAGATCCACGACGGAGACGTCGACCCCGAGCTCGTCGTGCATCTGCAGCACGGTACGCGCCATCCCCTCGGTATCGTGGGAAGGCGGCAACATGCGCGTGAGGTGCTCCGCGAAGCGCGGTCCCTGCCGGAAGATCCCGAGGCCTCCCCGCCCGAACAGGAAGCTCGCGCCGAGGGAAAGCGCGAACACCGCCACCATCACGCCGAGGAAGGCGAGATAGAGGCGCAGGTAGAGCCGGCGGGGCTGGTGAGAAGGCATCTACGATTCCCGCGCCAGAAGATACCCTGCTCCGCGTACTGTCTTCACGTAGCGGGGGTGGCGGGGGTCGATTTCGATCTTTTGCCGCAGGCGGCTGACGTGGACGTCGATGGAGCGGTCGAAGGCCTCGTCGGCCTGCTCGCCCTTGACGAGGTCGAGAAGCTGCTCGCGGGTCAGCACGCGCCCGGCGTTCCGCGCCAGCGCGGCGAGCACCTGGTACTCGTGCGCGGTCAGGCTCTGCCGGACGCCGTCGACCCGCACTTCGCGAGCGAGCATCAGGTCGAGCAGCAGGATGTCGAAGCGGTGCTGCGTGAGCAGGGAGAGCGCCTGCACGCCGTCGGGGGCGACGACGGCTTCCACGCCATGCTGCCCGAGGAACTCACGCAGGAGCTCGGAGAGCTTGCGATCGTCTTCGATGAGAAGGGCCTTCACCATCCCATCCGCGATGATAATCCGAGCTGCGCCGCGGGACCCCAACAGAGAAGTCTCGGGGGGTTCCCTGATGGGGTCACCGCGACGCGGCGGGGAATTATTCGCCCCCGAATCCACCTTGTGGTCCGTGTCCGCGATGGTGTTCCTGCACGAGCTGCACGAGCTTCGCCCGCTGCTCCGGCGTCAGGGCGTCGTGGATCTTTTGGAGCGACGGGATGACCACCGAGGCGATGTCCTGCACGTCCTTCGCTCGCGCGTCCGCGAACGTCTGCAAGGCCTGCGCGTCGAACTGGTCGCCCGCGAAGGCGGTCAACAGGGCCTTGTGCGCACCCTTGTGTGCCTGCGCCTTGGCCTGGACGGCGTTCAGGATCTCCGTCTCGGCCTGCTCGACGACCTGCCGCTGCTGCGGGGTGGCCTGGATCTCGTCCATCGCCGCCTTGATCCGCCCATCGATGCGGTCCTTCATGAACCCGGCGCGTCCATGGTGAACGCCAGCGGCCACCGCCGCACCGGCAACCGCGAGGACTCCTACCAGGAGCCCGATCTGCTTCCAGCTCTTCATCTGCAACCCTCCAAAGCGTGAAACGTCACGCAGAGGGTTGTACGTTGGCCACGTTTCGGGTGGGTTGCGCCAATGTTTCGAATTGTTACAGGTACTTCTTTGCCCGGAGCGCCCTCTCAATCCGCGCCCGCGTGTCTCCAACCTCGAGCCGCGGCTCCTCGCCGGTCAGCTTCTCCGCCAGCTCGACGTACTTCCCGGCCAGCTCCGCCCGGACCGCATCGGGGATCGCGGGCAGTGGCCCGTCCCCCTGGTACCCGCGCTCGCGGATGAGCCACTGCCGGAAGAACTCCTTGTCGAGCATCTTCTGGTCCTCGCCCTTGGCGAAGCGCTGCTCGCTGCCGTCCGCGATCCAGTACCGGCTCGAGTCGGGCGTATGGATCTCGTCGATGAGGAAGATCTTCCCGCTCTCGTCCACTCCGAACTCGTACTTCGTGTCGACGAGGATGAGCCCGCGGGTCTTCGCCCACGACTGTCCCTTGGCGAAGAGCGCGAGCGCGTACTGGGCGATCTCGTCCCACTGCCGCTGCGTCACCGACCCGCGCGCGACCAGCTCGGCGGGCGAGATGGGCAGGTCGTGCTTGCCCACCTCCTCCTTGGTGCTCGGAGTGAGGATGGGATTTTCGAACTGCTGGTCCTTCTTCATGCCCGCCGGAAGCTCGATCCCGTACGCCTTCGCGCCCCGCCCCGCCTGGAAATCGCGCCACAACGATCCGGTGAGGTAGCCCCGGACTACCATCTCCAGCGAAAGCGGGCGGAGCTTGCGCACCACCAGCACGCTCGGATCGGGAACGTCCTGTAGATGGTTGGGGGCGACGTCCTTCGTCTTCTCGAACCAGAAGGCGGTGATCCGGTTCAGCACCTCGCCCTTGAAGGGGATGGTGGTGAGGACGCGGTCGAAGGCGGAGAGCCGGTCGGTCGTGACCATCACGATCCGTCCGCCCTTGGAGAAGTTGTCGCGCACCTTGCCGCGGTAGAGCTCTCCCAGCGCGGGAAAGTCCGCCTCCCGTAGCGTGTGCGGGATCTGTGCTCGCAGGATGTCGTCTCTGGTCATCTTTGATGCCCCGGCCGGAAAGCGCGGCAGCATCTGTGAAAGTCTTCCGGATCGCAAGTCCGGAAGAGGCGTGGCACAAGGGAGCTCGGGTGCGGGTCGCGACCTTCAACATCAAGCATGCCGAGCTGCGCGGTATCGGGGCCGTCGCGGACGTCATCCGCGCCTCGCGAGCGCAGATCGTCGGCCTCCAGGAGGTGGACGTCGGCTGCAACCGAAGCGGCTGCGTCGACCAGGCGGTGGAGCTCGCCCGCCTGCTGGAGATGGCCGCCTGCTTCGCTCCCGCGATGCCTTACGAAGACGGCTGGTATGGAACGGCTTTGCTCACCTCGGTCGCCTCCCGCGTCGATTGCTCGGTCGTGCGCCTCCCGGGCGGCGATGCGAGCGGCGAGGAACCGCGCGTGCTCCTCGGCTCGAAGATCGCGGGCCTGCGCGTCTACGTCGCGCACCTCGATCTGCCCACCGGCCTCCGGCTGCGGCAGGCGGAGGCGATCGTCCGCGAGATCGGCGATTGCCGTTCCGCGGTCCTGCTCGCCGACATGAACGAGGCGCCCGACGGCGCGGCAGTACGGACGCTGGTCGAGGCCGGGTTCCGCGACGCCTGGGCCGAGGCGCGCGCGGACGAGAAGGTGACCGCGCCCTCGGATCGCCCGCAGGCGCGCATCGATCAGGTGCTCCTCGGCCGCGATCTGTCGCGCCCCCGGGCAGCCGAAGCGATCGCCACCGAGGCCAGCGACCACGCCCTGGTGGTGGTGGAGATTTGATCCGGTTCGTCCTGCATCGCCCGCGCAGCTCGCAGAACATCGGGGCCGCCGCTCGCGCCCTCGCCAACACGGGCGCGGGTTCCCTCTGGGTGGTGGAGCCGCTCGGTTTCGATCGCGCGCAAGCGGCGCGCCTCGCCGCCGGCGCCGACGCGATCCTCGACTCCATGCGCGTCGTCCGCACGCTCCCCGAGGCGCTCGAGGAATGCGTCGACGTGGTGATGACGACCGGCCGCACCATCAAGGGCTCGATCGAGCCGCGCGAGACGGCGGAGCGCCTTCTCGCGGCCACGGGAGAGTGCGCCCTCGTCTTCGGCGACGAGGTGAACGGGCTGCCGGCCGTCGATCTTCGCCGCGCGAACGCCCTCGCCACCATCCCCACGGCGGAGAAGTCATCGCTCAACCTGGCGCAGGCGGTGATGGTGTTCGGCTACGAGATCCTGCTCGCGAAGAGAGAGCCCCCGCGCCCGCCTCCGCGCGGCGCGGAGCTCGCCAACGAGCGGCTCCTCGGGCTCCTTCGCGACCGCGCGCAGGCGCTGCTCCTGCGCGCGGGCTTCTTGAATCCGCAGCAACCGGACCGCGCCCTGGACGAGATGCTCCAGGTGCTGCGCCGGGCGCGGCCGACCCGCCGCGAAGTGGAAATGCTCCTCGGCGCGCTCGACCAGGTGGCGCGCAACGTGCGCTAGGTTGGCGCCGCCGGCGGAGTCGAAGCTGGAGGCGCACCTGCGGCTGGCGCCGCCGCCTCTCCCGGGGTTTCCTTCTTGCGCTGGTGCTCTGCGCAGAGCCCGTGCGCGGTGACCTTCTTCAGGCAGCCTTCCTTCGAGCAGGTCTTGTACCTGCCCTTGGGCAGCTCTCCGGCCTTCCACTTGTCATAGTGGAAGAAGCAGTAGCCCTTGGCCTGGTAGGCGCGCTTGCAGCCCTCGATCTGACAGGCCTCGCCCTTGCCCTTGCGGGTAGGCACCTTGCTCTTGCGCGCCTCTTTCTTGGTTTCCGTCGTCTCCGCCATCCAGTCCCTCGTTCGCGAAAGAGCGCGCTTTCTAACCTCTCCGGGCCAGTCGTGACAATGGCACGTGCGCTGCAGATAGGCGGGACCTTCGGGGCGGGGAGCGAACGCTCGCTCGGCTGGCAGGGCGCGGAGGGCATCATGGTCGGACTGGTGGTGGTTGGCCTCGGCGACGTGGGAAGCTCGATCCTGGCGGGTATCGAGGCGGCTCGCGCGCACCTCGTGCACCCGTGGGGCTCCCTCATCGACGCGGGCGGCGCGGGACGCAGGCCGGAGCACGGCGGTTCCCAGCCGATGCGGCTCGCCGCCCCTTTTGCGAATCTTTCCGACCTCGCTCTCGGCGCCTTCGAGCTGAAGGAAGACGACGCCTATCGCGCGGCCCTGCGCGCTGGACATCTGTCGCGTTCGCTGGTGGACGAGCTGCGGCCGCAGCTGCGGCACATCCGCGCCATGTCCGGAGCGCGACAGGCGCCCACGCGGCGCCATCTCGCGGATGCGCTGGCGGAGGATCTGCGTGGCTTCGCCGAGCACAACGGCTGTGCTCGCGGTGTCGTGGTGTGCACGGTTCCCGGCCTCCGCGAAGTCTCCGGAAAGCCGCTCTTCTCTCCCTCCGGATTGTGGGACGCGCTGGAAGCGTCGGGGCCCGAAGTGAGCCCGGCGCTCGTCTACGCCGCGGCGGCCGCACGGGCAGGTTACGGCTTCGTCGCCGCGGCGCCCGACGCGACGCTCGAGGCTCCCGCGGTCGCCGAGTTGTTCAGTAAATCGGGCGCTCCCTTCGCGGGCGTCGGACTGCTCTCTCCCGACGCGGCGCTGCGCGAGGCGCTGCAGCAAGTGATGGACAGCGAGGCTTTCGGCCTGGTCGGCGCTACCTCGATGACGACGCGCGCCGAGGAGCGCGGGGCGCGGCTGTGGGGCGGCCCGGATCGCACCGAAGAGATGGGCCTCGGCGCGGCCTGGGGCGGCGGCGCCTTCGAGATCTCGGTCCAGCTGCGCGGACAGATCGCGCTGCACCACGCCGCTCGCGCCGTCGACGCGGCGCTCCTCTGTGAGCTGGCGCAGCGCGCGGGGCGGAGCGGCGCGCAGACCTGGATGTCGGCGCTCTTCGCCACCTCTCCCGCGGTCGCCTCGCCACAAGACGCGCCGGCGGCGACTTTGCGCGCGAGGCGCGAGCGGCTGCGCGCCGAGTTGCCGGTGCTCGGCGCGGCAGCGCTCGCCTCGTCCCAGGCCGCCTGACGCTTTTCCATGAGTGCGCAACCGAGACGCTCGCCTGCTTGGCGGGCGCCTTTCTTTTTTCCGCCTTCGTCCTCTTCGCTGCCTTGCAAGCCCGGCCGGAGCGCGGACGTTCCTCCGCCGGAGGTTCCGTGTCGCGCGCAAGTTTTCGTCACTGTGAGTGAAATCACATGCCCACTCGCGGCGGCGATCTTCTCGGCAAACTGTCGTGCGCAGCGCAGATCCAGCCGTGGGAGGGCTTGCGAGCCTCTTCCAGCGGGCGGCATGCCGCTTGCTCCTTCCGCCGGGCAACGGGTGGGAAGGGCGGGGGCGGTTCCGGGGAGCGCGCCTTACGGCACGCTGGCCCGGACTAGATCCGGACGTGGAGGTGGGGGCCACCACGTCCGGCAGCAGTCGGCGTTGCGGGGGCGACGCTGACGGTCAGGGCGGGCGCGACCGGGTATGGGGGCCCGGCGCGACCCGCCCTTTTTTGTCGATAGAGTTCGGTCCCTTGACCCCTCGATCCATTCAAGATACTGTGCCGCACCGAGCGCTGGTTCGGACGCCCTCGGTGCGAGTTTCGCGAGCGCTCGGACGGGAGGCCTTTGGCCGGGCAAAAAGGCAGCGAGCATCCCGCCGATTCTCCTGGCCGCGCGCACGCGGCCGATCTGCTCCGCGCTGCGCTGGAAAAGGTCGTCTTCTTCGAATGGCGCGTCGCCGAGCTTTCCGCGCAGCTGGTGCATGCGGAAGAGCGCGCCTCGGCGGCGATGCGCGATGCCGCCAAAGCCTCCGAGGAACGTTCGGTCGCCGAGCAGCGGGCCCGCATGGCCGAGTCGCGCGCCGGTTCCGCGGAGACCGAGCGCGCGCGAATGTCCGCCCTGCTCGCCGCTTCCCGGATGGAGCCGGCCGCCGATCGCGAGCGCATCGCCGAGCTCGAGGCATCCCTCGCGGAAGCGCGCGCGGAGATCTCGCGCCAGCGCGAGGAGCGCGACCGCTGGCTTTCCGACATGGTTGCGCAGGCACGGGCGGGAGGCGAAGGCCCGGCCGCCCTCGCGGACTTCATCAGCGAGTTGCGCGGCGAGGTGATCTCGCTCCGCGAGCAGCTCCGGCAGGAAGCGACGGAGCGTGCCTTGTCCGAGGAACCGACTTTTACCATCGCGCGAGCACCGGCACCGCCGCTAGCACGGGTCGACGTGTTGCCCCCTCCGGACATCGCTCCGGAACAGCGGTCTCAGCCTCCCCTGCCCTCGCGCGATTCGATGCGCAAGGGAAGCGCGGCCCGCGCTCTGTCGGAGCAGTCGCTCCGCCAGCTGGGCTCGGTAGATCCGGAACGGCGCGCCCAGGCGGCGCGCAATCTCGCCGCTGTCCCCGAGCCGGCGGCAGCGCCCGATCTCGCGGCGGCGCTCTCCCGCGAGCGCGATCCCCGGGTGCGCGGCGCTCTCGCCATCGCGCTCGTCGCCTGCGGCGCGGAAGGCGCAGCCGACCTCGTCGCCGGGTTGCAAGGCCCGTCCGAGCCTGCCGTCGTCCGACTCGCCGCCCTCGACGCGCTCTGCTCCGCGGGGCATGAGCGCGCGCTCTCCGCCCTGGAGAGGGCGGCCTCGGACGAGAGCCCGGCGATCCGGAGGCGGGCAGCGATGCTCGCGCTGACGACCGAGGGCGCGCAAACGATCGCCGCCGCACTGACTCGCGATATCGACTACTCGGTGCGCGCCGCGGCGCGCCCCCCTGCGGAGCGGTCGACGCTGACGGCGGTGCCCGAAGCGCCGGCAGCACCCGCGCGCGACGACGGCGAGCATCTGGCTGGCGACGCGGTGGCGGCGGTCCGGGCGGCGATCTTCGGGCTCAGCGAAGAAGAGCTGGCCCAGCACCTGGAAATGCCCGAGGAAGCAGCCGCGACGCTCGCGGCCCGTCTCGTCGGGGAAGGCCTCGTCGCTCGACGCGGGCGCCGTCTGGTCGCCACGGGAAACGCGGAAGGAGGAAACTGAGTGGAATCGATCCGGTACTCCGCGCGACGCTTCGCCCAGGTGCTCGGCCTGACGCCGCAGGAGCTTTCGGAAGCGGAAGCGCGGGGTCCTCTCGCGAAGCTCCGCTCCTCCTCCCCGCAGCGCACCCTCTACACCATCGAGGATCTGGCCTCCGCCCGCGCGGCGCTCGGACGATGCCCGCCGCGGCGTCCCATGCGCCGCCAGCTCTTCCTCAACTTCAAGGGCGGCACCGGCAAGACCAGCGTGTCGACGAGCTACGCCTTCCGGCTGGCCGAGATGGGCCACCGCGTGCTCGTCATCGATCTCGACTCGCAGGGCCACGCCTCGAAATGCCTGGGTATCGCGGGCGAGGAAGCGGAGCGCACCCTGTTCGAGGCGCTCATCAAGAAGGTCCCGCTCGAGCAGATCATCGTCAAGACCGGAATGCCCGGCCTGGACCTCGTCCCTTCCAACTTGCGCATGAGCACCATCGATCTTTCGCTCATGCCGCTCGCCGCCCGCGAGTTCCGCCTGCGCAACGCGCTCAAGGAGATCGAGGCCGAGTACGACTACGCGGTGCTCGACGCGCCTCCCTCCTTCGGCCTCCTCAACTTGAACGCCCTGATGGCGGCGCACGATCTCTTCGTGCCGGTGCTCGCCGACTTCCTCAGCTTCCACGGCCTGAAGCTCCTCTTCGAGACGGTCCATTCGCTGGAAGAGGACCTCGAGCACGTGCTCGACCACATCTTCATCGTCGTCAACGCGTACAACGCCACCTTCAGGATCGCGAAAGAGGCGCGCGAGGCGCTGGAGAAGCACTACACCGAGTTCCTGCTCAAGCAGGTCATCCGGCAATGCACCAAGTTCGCGCAGGCCTCCAGCGAAGGGATTCCCATCTTCGCGTACGATCCGGAGAGCAAGGGCGCCCGCGACATCCAGGGCGTCCTCGACGAGGTGCGCGAGCGGATCGGCGATCCGGTGAAGCTCAAGCTCGCGCCGGCGGCAGGGCCGCGCAAAGCGGTGGAGGCTTGATGATGAAGCGCGGGTTCGAGGACAACGTCTCGCGGGTGCGGCCTCGCGTTCGTCTCGGCCAGCCCGACCAGGGGCCCGAGGACGAGTCGCAGGAAATGGCGCCGCCGTCGCCGGTCGCTCCCGCCGGCGTTGCCGGGCTGCCGGGCGCCCCGCCCCGTCCGGAGAACCTCGCCTCCGATCCTTCCGTCGCCGGTCCGCGGCGCGCGCCGTCGGCGCAGGTGTCGCGCGCCCGGAACGACGCTCTGCAAGTGGCCCAGCTCGCCAAGGACCTGGGCGCCGATCTGCTCCGTGCTTCCGAGGTGAACGCGAAGCTGCGCGGCGATCTCGACGCCGCCCTCGCCTCGCTGCGGCAAGCGGCGGAAGAGGCGAAGGAGCAGGAGCTCGAGCGCGACCGTCTCTTGCGGGAGATGGAGGTCCGTGGGGCCGCCCATGCGCGCCTGCAAGAGGACCTGCAGCTGCTCGAGGCGGAGCGCGATGGAGCGGGCGCCCAGGTGGCGAGGCTCGCCCGCGAGCTGCGCGAGGAGAAGGCGCGCGGCGCCTCCGCGCTCGAGCGGGCGCGGGCGGCCGGCGAGGAAGTGCAGCGCATCCAGGCCGAGATGGATCGTCTCGCCGCGGAGTCCGCCGCCCATGCGGCCGAGCGCGATCGGGCCCTCGCCGACGTCGCTTCCCTGGAAGCGGAACGCGACTCTCTCGCCCGCGAGCTTCTCGCCGCGCGGCAGTCGGTGGAGGACGCCGCGCAGTCCCGCGACGCGCTCGAGGAGATCCATCGCGCGCTCGACGAGGCTCGCGCGCGCGCGTCGCTCGTACAGCGCTAGCCCGGCAACATCCCCCAGGCGAGGATGCGCGGATACGGGTACGGAAATGGCCGCTCGTCCGGGAGCCGCGACAGAAGCAGCGCCCGATAGCGCTCGAGGAATTCCTTCCAAACCGGCTCGGGCAACTGCTCGCGATAGGGCGTCAGCAGCGCGCCCTTCACCCATTCGATGACGTCCTCGCGGCTCGGCAACAGGTGCAGGTAGACCTGCAGCCGTACCTGCTGCTCGCCGTAGCCGAAGTGGTACAGCCACCCGGCGTACTGGGAGGGCTCGGCCACCTTCGCACGGTGCACCGGCCCGGAAAGGTGCCGTTTGAAGTGGTGCTCGGAGGCGACCTCGAAGGCCGTCTCGTGTGAGGGATGCGCGTCGTTGGAAGGGATCTGGAACGCCAGCTGACCGCCCGGCGCGAGCGCCGCAGTGAGCCGCTCGAGCAGTATGCCGTGGTCCGGGATCCAGTGCAGCGCGGCGTTGGAGAAGACGAGGTCGAACTGCCCGAGATCGAAATCCTCGATCCTGGCCTCGATGAACCGCAGGCCAGGCGTCTGAGGGGCCTTCGAGAGCATCGCCGCGGAGGAATCGACGCCGATGGTCTCGCGGGCTGAGAGCTCGCGATGCAGCTCGGCGGTCAGCGCCCCGGTGCCGCAACCGAGGTCGCAAACCCGCATGCCGGGCTTCTTGCGCACGAGCGCGAGCAGGTCCCAGAAGGGCTGCTCGCGCTCGGTCTTGAAGCGAAGGTACTGCTCGGGGTTCCAGGCTTCGGGCATCGGCGGCTCATCGTCCGCCCGAGAACGGGCGACGAGCCGCCGAGTCTAACGCTACTTCGAGGCGGTGATGGCGAGCGCGCCGGCCGGGATCACGCAGGCGGTCGCGTCGCAGCGGAATTCGGGATAGGCGAAGAGCGACTCGTGGTTGCCGTCGCCGAGCGCCGACACGGAGATGAAGAAGGGCTCGCCGGGAGCGAAGCCGAGCTGCGCCGGCGTTACGAACGCGTTCGTCCCTTCCACGCGCACGCGCCCTCGATGGAAGTTCTCATTGGTGGCGCGCGCCGCGACAATGAACTTCTCGACCTTGTCGCCGGGAGCCGCGTTGAACGTCACTCTCACGCCCGAAGTCGCGTTGCCGGCAGCGGCGAAGTCCACGGGCGCGTTGGGCGCCCGGGCCAGGCTCGCCAGCGTGGCGCTCATGACCTTGGCAATCCTCGCCTCGTAGTCCGCGGTCGGGTTCTCGGGACGATCGTTCGGCACGTGCTGCCGCTGGAAGTTGTGGAACGGATTCGCGATGCCCGGCGTGTCGTCGACGCAGCCTTCGTTCAGGAACTTCTGCGAACCGAACGTCGCAGGCAGGTCGATGCCATGGGCGCGCTCATCGTCGTTGGCGCAAACCCTGGTCTTCGGGATGACCGTCGACGTGCCGGTGCAAGAGGACAATGGGCTGTCCGTCGGCGCGCAGACGAAGTTCGTGTGCAGGCAGTTGTGGCGCGGATCGGTGCGCGGCAGCGCCGCGAAAGGCGACAGGTTGGCGGCCGTGCAGAGACCGTCGGCTCCGATGGTGCAGCCTTTGTTGTCGACCGGCGAGGACGAGCACTCGTGGCTCTCGATGAACCGCACCGCCGGAACGCCGTTGTTGATGAACGAGGTCTGGTCGCTGCCGCGGCCCGGACGGTCTTCGCGCAGGACGGGGCGCATGCTGAACCCATCGACGAACGGTACGCCGAAGGTTGCGATGAAACGCATCAGCCCGCGCGCAGGAGAAGTGTTGTCGGTGGTGCCGTCCGGCGCGCGCGAGCCCCGCTCGCGCGGCGTGCCCGCCGAGTAGAGCCGGAAGGCGCTGAAGTCGTCGCCCGTGTTCGCGAGGTTGTCGCCGCCGGAGATGTCGTTGTTCAGCATCGCGACCACCTTCGCGTTCGGAATGCCCGTGATCTCCGCGAGCCTGCCCGGGACCGCCGGATCCGCCGACCCGAACAATCCCTGCTCCTCGCCCGAGAACGAGATGAAGACGATGGTGTTGTCGAAGCTCCCGCGCGAGAGCGCGCGCGCCGCCTCGAGCACGAGGGTGGTCTGCGCGCCCGCGTCATCCCCTGCCGGCGCGTTCTCTTGCGTCCTCGTACCGGGTTGAGCGCCGGCAATGGACAGGAGGTTGGCGGTAGTGGGATCGGTGTCGAGCACGCCGAAGGAGCGCGAGTCGAGGTGGCCGCCGATCACGACCAGACGCTCGGGGTGCTTCTTCCCGGGCAGCCACGCGACCACGTTCTGCGTCAGCGAGGTCGGGCAGTTCGCGTGGAAGTAGGAAGCGAACGCGACCTTCAGCCCCTTGTTCGCGGCGAACTGCGCCTTCACCCAGTCCTGCGAGGCGAGGATTCCCTTCGTCCCGTTGTCCACGCCGGGGTTCGGGGCAAGGTTCTGCGAGCACGCATTGCGATTCTGGAAGGTGGCGAGCTTCTCGATGTTCGTCTGGATCCGTGCGGGATCGATCCGATCGATGAGACCCTTGATCTCGCCGTCCAGTTTGGGCGTCGCATTGCCTTCGGCGCGTGCCCCGGGACTGGGGAGGACGAGGAACAATGCAGCAACGAGCCCGAGCAAAGCCCTGCGCATGGGAGGCCCCCTAGCGGTGTGGTGAAGCGGATTTTGGCAACTAGCACGTTTCCGAATGGGAACCAACACCCCGGGGACATGCGCGAAATCAAACGGTGCCGTAGGAGACGGACTTAGGGACTAAGGTCGCTTACGAGCAACCGGCCTGACGCACGTGAGCTAACGTAGACCGATGCTCCTTGGAGCCGCGCTAAAGGCTTGTTCGCTGCTCGTGGCGGCCGACATGACGGCCGTTCTGGGAGAGGCGCCTGTGAAAACGCGCGCTTCGAAACCGCAGCCTTCCGCGTCGCAATGCCTCTATTCGCTTCCGAAGACGGCAACGTCCGTCTCCATCGAGGTGACGCGCGGCGTGCAGGCGCAGCAGCGTCTGGATCGGCTGCGTCAAGCGGCGCAAGTCGAGGGCGAGGAGGCCGACGAGAACGAGCGGCCTGCGATCGAGCCCATCCGCGGTCTCGGAGAGGAAGCATTCTTTGCCATTGGATTGGGGATGGCCGGCGTGTACGTTGCGCACGGCAAGACGCTCTTGCGGGTTTCCATCGAGAGTCCGGATCCAAACCGATCGAACCTGAACAACCTTCGCCGTCTCGCGCGCCGGGCGCTCTCGCATCTTCCGCGCTGACCCTGTTTCGGCGCTAGAGTGCGCGGCGTCGCTGCCGGGAGGAGACACTGATCATCCACGGCCAGTACGACGACGTCGCCGATCTGGACGGGCTCTTCCCGTTCTTCCGGCAGCTACCGAATCCGAACAAGCGATATGTCGTGGTCCCCAACGCCGGGCACATGATGCATTTGCAGAAAGGTCATCTCGTCTTCCAGCGCGAGGTGGCCGGTTTCTTCAAGGCCGACTAGGGGGCGAAGGGCTTCTGCATGGGCGCACCGCAGGCGATGTCGACGAGCGCCTCGATCAGGACGTGCGCCCCGAGTTTCAGATCCGCAACCGGGATGTGCTCGTCGGTATCGTGGCCAGGGTACGGCTTTCCGGGAAACCACATCCCGAACGCGATGGCGTTCGGAACCCGCTTCGCGTAGGTGCCTCCGCCGGAGATCGCCGGCGGATCGTTGCGCCCGGTGGCGCGCGCATAGGCCGCCATCAGCCGGCGCACGATCTTCGCCTGTGGGGGCGAGCGAGGTGCGCGTGGTGAGGGTCGCCACGTTGACCGAGTACCCGCCCCACCGATCCTGCGGCAGCCCGAGCGAGACGCCGTGCAGGTCCTTTCCCGCCAGCCGTGCGAAGGCGAGCAGATCGTCGACGCCCCCCGGAGGAAGTTCGCCCTCGACGATGCGGGCGAGGGAGACGAGGGCGTTGCGTCCCCCTTCCAGGTTCATGCCGCCATGGGCGGCGCGTCCGCGGACGACCACCTCCAGCTCCGCGGCCTGCCGCAGGATCTGCAGTCGCGTGCCGGTCGAGGGCGTCCGCGCTGCGAGGCGCTTCGCGAGATCGTCCCACTGCGGTTCTCCCTCGCGCCAGCGGAGGATCAGACGCGCCCAGTCGGGCACGATGCTGGGCGAGATTCCCGCTTCGACGAGGCCCACGCTCCAGGGCTTGCTGGGCGCGCGCTCTCCGAAATCCGCGCTCACCGTAAGGCCGTCCCAGGCCTTCTCGCCCACCACTACTGGAAAAGCGGAGTCGAGGACGAGCGAGAGATCGGGCGCCGGATGCTTCTCGAGGTAGCTCTTCAGGTCGAGGTTCTTGCTCTCCTCGTCGCTCCCCACGAGGAGCCGCACGGTGTGGGTGCGCGCAGGCCCCGCGGTCTTGAGGGCCGACATCGCAAGAAGGGCCTGCACCATGGGTCCCTTGTCGTCTGCCGCGCCCCGCCCCCACACCGCACCGTCGCGTACGATTCCGGTCCACGGAGGGACCTTCCAGGACTTCTCCTCGACCGGCTGCACGTCGCCGTGCACGATCAATCCGAGGACCGGAGCGCCGGGAGGGCCGGGAAGATCGATCTCGGTCACGAGGCCCGCGTCGCGCCCTTCGAGGCCCAGGGAAGCGGCCGTCCGCAAGAGCCACTGCTTCTGCGCGGCGTGCATGGTGGGATTGTCTTCGAAGGTCGGAAAGCGGATGGCCTCGGCGAGAAGCTGCGGCGCGCGGGTCGCCTCCACGGCGTCGTACCGCTCGTGGACGGCGCCCGCGGCCAGGACTGCGACAGTGAGAAGGATCACCGCGCAAGCGATACCATGGTGGGGCCGGGCTCCCCATCCAGCGCCTTCGCCGAGAGCGCCGGACCCACCATCTGCACCAGCGCGCCGATGGCCTTCCCCGCCTGGGTGACGGGGAAGATGTTCGCGTAGCCCACCGACAGCGAGGTGCTGACGTAGTGCACCGCGTCCCAGTACGTCCGCACCGAAGGGTTGTGCCCCTCTTCCGCGCAGAGAAAGAGAACCGCGGCGGCGGAGACGAAATCGGCAAGCTCTTCGGCGCGAGTCATGTCAGTCCCTCGATGGCAATGCCTGCGCTACGGCGGTCCCGTTTTCCAGGGCCGCCTTCGCGGCCGGCGTGGTGATTCGCTGCGGATCGACCGCACCGACGGTGCGCTCGAGCGCAGCGGTGACCTTCTCCGTGTCGACGAACCGCATCATCTCCTTGAGCGCCGGCATGAGCGCGCTCGTCTGCAGGATGGTCTGCATCATCGGCCCCAGCGCTCCGCCGAGGAGTGGAACCTGGTTCTGCGTTCCGTTCCCGGCAGAGCCACCGGCTCCGCTGAGCTGCAGCACCTTGATCTCGCCGATCCGCTCCGCCGGCTTCACCAGCTCCTTGACGATGGCGGGCGCCACCTCGAGGAGCTTCATCGCCGTCTCCTGCAAGAGCAGCTCGCGAGACTTGCTGTTCGCCGCCGCCAGCTTCTTTTGCTGCACCTCCGCCTCCTTGAGGCCCGCCTCGCGATTCGCTTCCGCGAGCCGGGTGATCGACTGCGCCTGCTTCTCCGCGGCGTCCGCCTCGGCCTGCGCGCGCACCTTGCGCTTGTAGGCCTCGATCTCCGCGGCGATCCGCTCCATCTCGGCGGCCTTCTGCGCCGCTACCACCGCGACTTGCTTCTGCCGCTCCGCCTCGGCCACCTGCTCGACCGTAATGACTTGCTGGTTGGCCTGCATCCGGAGCGCGAGCGCAGCGGCCTTCTTGGCGTCGGCCTCGGCGCTTTGTGTCGCCTTGAGCGTGAGCGTGATCTCCTTGTCCACCCTCGCCGCCTCGACGGCCTTCTGGCGATCGATCTCGGCGGACTGCTCCGTCTTCTCCTTCTTCGCCTTCTCCACGGCGATGAACGACTGCCGCTGCAGGTCGCGGGCCTCGATCGCCTCCTTCTGCGCGATCTCCGCCTTGACGGCCGCCTCCTCTTCACGTGCCTTGCCCTCCCGCATGATGCGGTCCTGGGTGGCGACGTTGATCTGCTGCTCGCGCGCGATCTCGGCGGTGCGCTCGGCCTCCTCCTGTACCTTCCGCTTCACGGCGATGTTCTTCTCCACCACCGTGTGCGTCACCGTCTGCCGGCCGCTCGCGCCGAAGATGTCGTCGGCGCGCATGTCGGAGAGCGGAGTCTGGGCCAATTCCGTGATGGTCACCGATTCGAGCGTGAAGCCGTTGCGGCCGAGATCCTCACGCAGCGCCTTGCTCACCTCCTGTGCGAAGTGCTCGCGGTTCATGTGCAGTGCAAGGAAGTCGTTCTGCGCCGCCACCGCGCGCAGGGCGCCGACGAGCTTGGGCTCGAGCAGCTCCTGGCCGGTGCGGCGGATCGCTTCCGTGGAGGCGTGCCCCTCGTCGATGCCGAGGGTGCGCGCAGCCTTCTTGACGTCGTCCTCCGCCGGCTCGACGCGGATGTAGAACTCCGCGCACAGGTTCGTCGAGATGAAGTCCTTCGTCACCAGCGCGTCGTGACCCGCACGGCGGATGGTGAGCCCGATGGTAGAGAGCGAGAGCGTCGCGGCCCGATGCAGGATGGGCACGATCCACGTCGCCCTGCCGATGAAGACGTCGGTCGAAGAGCGTCCGATGCGGATGATCGCCTCGCTGGGCGACGGCCGCTTGAGCAAGCGGGACATCGCGCCTCGTGCGTCGCGGACGCGGATCTCCCCGAACTGCGAGTCGAGCCGCGCGCTCGCCACGATTCCAATCCTCCCGCGCAGATCGCTGCGCGCGCTCGCGCCCCGCCCGCCCACGTCGACGAGCTTCTGCACTCCCTTGGCGGTGAATCGCACCGCGACCGCTCCGACTCCCAGGGAGCCGAGGAGCGAGAGCGGAAAGAACCAGCCGCGATACTCGCCCGCCTGCGCGAACAGGACGCGATTCAGGAACAGCCCGGTGAATCCGGCGAAGATGAAGAGCGTGAGCCAGACCACCAGGAACGGGACGCGGCCGACGCCGAGAAACGCGCCGATGCTGAACGCGCCGTGCTCCGTCGCGTCCACGTCGTGGTCCGCGTCGCCGTCGATGTCGTGCTCGGTAGCCAGGTCATCGGGAACTCCATCTCCATCCAGATCGATCTCGTGATCTCCCGCGAAGGCATGCGCCGCGAATCCGAACACTTGCAAAACGAAGAAAACGCCCACCAGCCCGAGCGCGACGAGATACGGGAGGTTCCACCACTGGTTGAGGAACTGCCAGAAGCTCATCATGACGCTCACCTGGATTCATTACGCGTGAGGCATAGCGGCCATGTCGCGGCCTCGCAGAGCACGGTTGATGCATATGCGGTCCGGCACGCCCGTTGCCGAAGCATCGGACGCGCCATTCCAAGCGACCGCTTGGCGGGGATTTAGCGGACGAGGCGGAGCTTCTCGGCGCGGCTCAGCCGTTTGATTTGACGTTCGCGCCGGAGCGCGGCGGAGCGATCCGCAACCTCCTCGGACCAAGCGAGAACGAGCGGGCCGCGGCCACGCGTGTAGCGGGCGCCCTTGCCGTCCGAGTGCGCGGCGAAGCGGCGGACCAGATCGGTGGTCGCTCCCGCGTACAAGGTGCCGTCGGCGCACCGGACGAGATAGACGTGCCAGGCCATCATCAAGAAGGTAGCGCAGGTGCAGGTGGCGCGCGCCTTTTCACACGTGCGAGGCGAGGAACTCGATGGCGCGCCGTTCCGCCCAGTACCAGGGCAAGAGCGGGCCGGCGACGAACCCGAGATGACCGCCTCGCGGCAAGGTCTCGAGCGTGACGAGGCGGTTCTCTTCCGCGGCGTCTCGCGGCAAGCATTGCGGCGGTATGAACGGATCGTCCTCCGCGCTGAGCAAGAGCAGCGGAGTCCGGACCCGGGAGACGTACGGACCGCTCGAGCTTTGCGCGTAATAGTCGGTAGCGCCGGCGAATCCGTGCACCGGTCCGGTGATGGCCTCGTCGAATTCGCGCAGCGTTCGCGCGGCGCGTACCTTCTCGACGTCGAGCCGTTGCGGGAAGCGTCCCGCCTTGTCCAACGCCTTCGCCTTCAAGCTTCGCAAGAATCGCGTCCGATAGACCCACGCCATCGCGCCGGGCCCGTCCAGCGCATCGGCGCACAGCGCGAGGTCGAAGGGCACCGAAAGCGCCGCGGCGGCCGCTACCTTTGCAGCCTCTCCCTGCTCGCCGAGCCATTTCACGAGCACGTTGCCGCCCAGCGAACACCCGGCGCAGAGGAGTGGCGCCTGCGGCGACTCCGCGTGCGCCCGCCGGATCGCCTCGCCTGCGTCTCCGGTCTCGCCAGAGTGGTAGGAGCGCAAGAGCCGATTCGGCTCGCCCGAGCAGGAGCGGAAGTTCATCGCCAGGCCGCGCCAACCTCGCGCGCGCGCCTGCGCCAAGAGACCGCGCACGTAATGCGAGCTGGAGCTGCCCTCGAGGCCGTGGAGCACCACCAGGAGCGGCGCCGAGGCCGGGCCTTGCATCCGATCGACGTCGAGGAAGTCGCCGTCGGAAAGCTCCCACCGCTCCCGCCGCACGGGAACGCGCGGTCCCGGACGGAAGAGCGTCCCGAACACGGTCTGCGCGTGCCGTCCGCGCAGCCAGGAGGCCGGCTCGAACGGCTCCATCACAGCTCGGCGAGGAAACGGGAGATGCGCGCGGCAACGATTGCGCGCTGCTCGACGTGGGGCAGATGCCCGCAGCCGGGCAGCACCTCGACGGTCCCGCGGCGCAGATGCGAACGGAAGAACTCGACGCTCGCATGGGGAAGGATCCCATCCGCGTCGCCCCAGAGGATGAGGACGGGCTGCGTGATGCGGTCGAGCGTCGCGGGCCGCATCCCTGGATCGTCGCCGGCGACGAGGTTCTTGAGCAGGGCGCGGACGGCCGGCGCGGCAAAATGGCGGCCCATGTCCCGCTCGAAGAGCCGCGCGAGGCGCGGCGGCCGCGCATACAACCTCGCCGGCAACTCGCGGGCGCTCTCGGCGCCTCCGCGGAAAGCGTGAAGGACCT
>VBKL01000114.1 GCA_005879805.1 Deltaproteobacteria bacterium
GTACGGTCCCGCCATGGCCGTCGCCCTGGAAGCGTCGCTCGACGGCCAAGGCAGGATCGTTTCCTGGCGCCACGACCTGTGGAGTAGCGGCCACACGCACCGCCCGGGACGCACTAGCAAGCCGGTGCTGCTCGCCGCAGGCGAGCTTGCCAGGCCTTTCGAGCGCGCGCCGGCGATCGACCCGCCGCTGCCTTCCGGCGGAGCGCAGCGCAACGCCATCCCGGGCTACGATTTCCCCGACGTGCTGGTGATGCATCACTACGTGCGCGAGGCGCCCGTGCACGGCTCGTCGCTGCGCTCGCTCGGCGCCTTCGGCAACGTCTTCGGCATCGAGTCGTTCATGGATGAGCTCGCCGCCGCGGCCAACGCCGATCCGGTGCAGTTCCGTCTGCGCCACCTCGAGGACCCCCGCGGCCGCGCGGTCATCGAAGAAGCGGTTCGTCGTTCGAACTGGACTTCCTTCGACAAGACGGAAGGAAGAGGTCACGGCCTGGCGTACGCGCGCTACAAGAACATCGGCGCCTATTGCGCCATCGTCGCCGAGGTCGAGGCGGGCGCCGAGCTGCGGGTCACGCGCCTCGTCGCGGCGGTCGATGTCGGCCTGCCGGTGAATCCCGACGGCGTCGCGAACCAGATCGAGGGCGGCTGCGTGCAGGCGACGAGCTGGGTACTCAAGGAAGCCTGGCGCCCGGGCGCCCTGACCTGGGAGGACTATCCGATCCTGAAGTTCTCGGAAGCGCCGCCCGTGGAAGTCCGCATCCTGAAGAACCAGCACCCTTCGCTCGGCGCCGGCGAGTGCACCATGGGCCCGACCGCCGCGGCGATCGCCAACGCCCTGCACGATGCGCTCGGCGTGCGCGTGCGCGAGCTGCCCCTGACCGCGGAGAACATCACCAAAGCCATCAACTCTTGAGCGGCCTTGATGTGTGCCGGCGGACCGTATCCGGGTCAGGAGCAATTCACCCAGGTACGGGCTGCCGTAAGTGTTGCGGCCCTCTCGTGCCTGCGGGTCCCCTGACCGCGCAGCCGGGATAGCGACAGGTACGGAACGCGCTTGCAGCGCCTATCGCCACACGGTCTCAGTGTGCTAAACGGCGTTGAGCAGTGAACGTTCCGGGCCGGGAGGAGGTCCCCCCTGAAAGTCAAAGCCGCTGTGGCACACCGGTCCGGTGTGCCGCTCTCGATCGAAACCGTCGATCTCGAAGGACCGAAGGCAGGAGAGGTCCTTCTCGAAGTCAAAGCGACCGGCGTCTGTCACACCGACGCCTTCACCCTGACCGGAGCCGATCCGGAAGGCCTGTTCCCGTCGATCCTCGGCCACGAGGGCGGTGCGATCGTCGCCGAGGTGGGCCCCGGCGTCACCACCGTACGGGTCGGAGACCACGTCATTCCGCTGTACGTACCGGAATGCCGGCAATGCGAGTATTGCCTCTCGCGCAAGACGAATCTCTGCACGGCCATCCGCGCCACGCAGGGAAAAGGCGTGATGCCCGACGGCACGAGCCGCTTCAGTCTGAACGGCAAGCCGGTGATGCACTACATGGGCTGCTCGACCTTCGCGAACTACACGGTGCTCCCCGAGATCGCGGTGGCGAAGATCCGCGAGGACGCGCCGCTCGACAAGGTCTGCTACATCGGCTGCGGCGTCACCACCGGCATCGGCGCGGTGGTGTTCACCGCCAAGGTGGAGGCGGGAGCCCGCGTCGTCGTCTTCGGACTCGGCGGGATCGGCCTCAACGTCGTCCAGGCCGCCCGGCTCGTGGGGGCCTCGCAGATCGTGGCCGTCGACATCAACGCGACGCGCGAGTCCATGGCGAAGAAGTTCGGCGCAACCCACTTCGTGAACCCGAACAAGGTCGAGGGCGACCTGGTCGGCCACCTCGTCGAGCTCACCAAGGGCGGCGCCGACTACAGCTTCGAGTGCGTCGGCAACGTCAAGCTGATGCGGCAGGCCCTCGAGTGCTGCCACAGGGGCTGGGGCGTCGCCACGGTCATCGGCGTGGCCGGGGCCGGCCAGGAGATCCAGACGCGTCCGTTCCAGCTCGTCACCGGACGGGTCTGGAAGGGGACCGCCTTCGGCGGCGCGCGCGGTCGCACGGACGTCCCGAAGATCGTCGACTGGTACATGGAGCACAAGATCAACGTCGACGATCTCGTCACCCACACCATGCCGCTCGAAAAGATCAACGACGCGTTCGAACTGATGCACGCCGGCAAGTCGATCCGCTCGGTTGTCACCTTCTAGCTGTCATCGTTTTGCATTGGAGGGAATGCCATGATCAAACTTTATGACTTCGAGCTGTCGGGGAGCTGCTACAAAATTCGGCTCCTGATGAACATCCTCAATGTGAAGTACGAAAAGGTCAACGTCGACTTCGTGAACAAGGAGCACCGGACCGAGAAGTATCTCAAGCTCAATCCCTTCGGCTCCATTCCGATCTTCGAGGAGGACGGGGTGCTCCTGCGCGACAGCGCCGGCATGCTCGTGTACCTGGCGAAGAAGTACGACAAGAAGAACACCTGGTACCCGGAAGACCCCGCCACCCAGGGCCACATCCAGGAGTGGCTCGCGACCGGCAGCGAAGGCATCATGAACTCGGCGGCCGCGCGTCTCGTGAAGATCCTCAATTACCCGCTCGACCTCCCGAGCCTGCAGACCAAGGCCAACGCGACGTTCAAGATCATGGACGCGCACCTCGCGAACCGGCAGTTCCTCGCCGCCGATCACGCGACCATCGCGGACATCGCCTGCTTCCCCTACACCGCCATGGCGGGCGAGGGCGGCATCGACCTCAAGCCGTATCCCAACATCCTGAAGTGGATCGATCGGGTGAAGAAGGTCCCCGGCTTCATCCCGATGCCGGGGATTCCCGCGGCGGCCTGATCCCGGAATCGAGTCCGGAAGCCCGCTCGCCGGAGGCGGAAGACATGCTCACCCGCGTATCGCAGAACAAGTGCTTTGGCGGCGTGCAAAGCGTCTTCCGCCACGAGGCGAAGGAGACCGGCTGCCCCATGCGCTTCGGCCTGTTCCTGCCCCCGCAGGCGCAGGCCGGACGCGTGCCGGTGCTCTACTGGCTCTCCGGTCTCAGCTGCACCGAGGAGAATTTCATCATCAAGGCCGGCGCGCAGCGCGTCGCCGCCGAGCTGGGCCTCGCCATCGTGGTCCCGGACACGAGCCCGCGCGGCGTCCGGAATCCCGGGGACGACGCGAGCTACGACTTCGGCCTCGGCGCCGGCTTCTACGTCGACGCGACCGAGATGCCGTGGGCGAGCAACTACCGCATGTATTCCTACGTCACCGAGGAGCTGCCTCGGCTGGTCGCGGAGCAATTTCCGGTGGATGCCGAGCGGGTCGGCATCTTCGGCCATTCGATGGGCGGGCACGGCGCGCTCACCGTGGCCCTCAAGAACCCGCAGAAGTACCGCTCGCTGTCCGCCTTCGCCCCGATCGCGTCGCCCATGCGCTGCCCCTGGGGCGAGAAGGCGCTGACCGGATACCTCGGAACGGATCGCGCCGCGTGGCGCGCCTACGACAGCACGGTGCTCGTCGCGGAACGAGGCTGGAAGGGGCCGCCGATCCTCGTCGATCAAGGGACCCAGGATCAGTTTCTCGAGACCCAGCTCCATCCCGAGCTGCTGCAGGAAGCTGCAACGCGAGCCGGCGTGGCGCTCGAGCTACGCATGCGGGAAGGCTACGACCATAGCTACTTCTTCGTCGCAACCTTCATCGAAGATCATCTGCGCTTCCACGCGCGGAACCTGTGAGCGGCGCCAGTCCACGCGCGGTAGGCGCGCATCTTCTCGTAGTTGAATCGATAGTTGCCATAGGAATCTGGACAATCCGCCTGACAAGTTCATGATAACGGCGATCGGTAGTGCAGCGAGAGGCGCGACGCGTCCTTCCGAGGGCGCGTGCGCAGCCCGGAGCGCGACATCCAGAAGATTCCCGTTGAGGGTGTGCACGTCCTGACTGGAAGGACTGGAGGGAGCATGAAGCGATTCGCTGGGCTGTCGATAGCCGCTTCGGTTGCGTTCTCGACCGGGGCCCAAGCGCAGTTGACGATGCAGATGAGCAACGGATGGAGCTTCACCTTTGCCGGAAATGTCAACGCCTTCGGCATCTTCACCAGAGGCTCCGTCGACACGGCAGGCACGATCGCGGGCGGCCTGGTGCCGGAAGAGAAGGTCACCCGCATCCGTACCGGCCTTTTGCCCGCCTTCGCGACCTTGGAAGCGAAAGGCCAGGAAGCGGGTCTGGACCTCACCGTCCATTTCGGGTTCGCTCCCCAGATCAACAGCAACGGCTTTCACGACAATTTCGGCGCGCAGATCGACATGCGCCAGGTGTTTCTGACCGCCGGTGGCTCCTGGGGGCAACTGCTGGCCGGTCGCGAGCTCGGCCTCTACCAGCGACAGAACATCCTCAACGACGCGACCCTCTTCGGGGCGGGCCCGACCGGAGGCGGTGTGGGCGCGGGGGGAACCACGCTCGGGCGCATCGGGTTCGGCTACATCTACCCGAACTTCAACGCCCAGCTGACCTACAGCACTCCGGCGAGCTCGCCGCTCGCGCTTTCGATCGGCTTGTTCGATCCCAGCGCGATCGTCGGTGACACGACGACGTTCGACAAGACCTCGACCCCGCGCATCGAAGCCGAGCTGAGCTATACCTTGCCACTCGGCGGCTCGGCCAAGGCCAGCGACAAGGTCCTGCTCTGGGTGAGCGGCGCCTATCAGCACGCGGATTCCGGAGTCGACACCGGCCCCTCCGTGAACGCGGAGGGCGGCGGCGCCGGGGTCCGGGTCGAGGTGGGCGGCGTCGCACTCGTCGGATCCGGATACCTCGCGAAGGGCTTCGGTACCACCCTCATGTTCGGCCTTCCCAAGGCCTTCACCTTGGCGGTGGATGCCACCGGCACCGAGCGCACCTCCTTGGGCTATATCGCCCAGGCGAGCTATACCGTTCCGGCGACGGCCTGGAGCGTGGGCGGCAGCTGGGGTGAGAGCCGGATGCTGGAGACCGACAACGACAAGGCGATCGCCGCGGACCCGCTGCTGAAGGCCAACAGCGCCGCGATCGTCTTCGTGACCTACCAGTGGTCCAAGTCGCTCAAGCACGTCTTCGAAGGCACCTACGCCCAGTCGACGGCATTCTCTGGAGCAAAGACCAAGTCGTTCCAGGGCGCGACGGGGTTGATGCTCTTCTTCTAGCGGCTCGGCTGCTCCTCGCTGACGACTGCGAGGTCGGTTTCCATCGGACTTGGGGGCGGGCAATCAACCGCTCCCATCCTCCCCCGAGCTCGGGGGCCGTGCGGGATTTGGCAAACGCCCGCCCCGGCCTTACCGCGTGGAGTTCCCTGCTGCTTCCTCCTGCGCGCTTCGATGGCTAAGTGATGAGGAGAGCAGCGTTCGGGCTGGACTCGCCGTTACGTCCCCCGCCAATGACCCGGCCGCCTGCAGCTCTGAAGGAGGCCATCGTGAAGCTAGATTCTAGCTGGGCCCTTGTGGCAGCAGGAATTCTCGCGCTTGGCACCGCCGCGTACGGCGATGACACCAAGCGCACGGGCACCGACGCGCAGAAGCCCGGCGACGCCATCTCGCCGAGCGGCAGCAAGCACAGCAGCAGCAAGCAGAAGAAGAGGGCCGGTAAGCGGCAGCAGATTCAGCGCGGAGCCGGGCCGGTAGGTGACGAAGGAACGCAGGGGGCCCAGTCGAGCGATGTGAAGACGCCCGATCTGAGCCCGGGGACCGGCCTCGAGCCGAGCGCCACGCAGCGAAAAGCGGGCAAGCGGCAGCAGCTCCACCGTGGCGCCGGCCCTGTGGGGAACGAAGGGGCTACAAGCGGAACCTCGAGCGAGGCAACGCCCCAGCACGAGAACATGGACAAGGGCGACACCACCGCACCACAGCCGAGTTCAGGCAAAGAGGAAAAGCAGTAGCCTCCCCTCGCGGCGAGGGATCTGCCGTCCTCTGCCATTGTCGACGCGTTCGGCCGGTGCCGGTCGACGGAGCACCGGCCGAGCGTCTCGCGCGCTCTACTTGCTCGCGACCCTTTCGGGCAGCGAGAAGACCGTGAGCACACCCCCCTGGTTCGTGAACGAGCCGGCGTCTCCGAACGCGCCCAGCGCGCCCAAGCCGGCGGTGGGATCCTCGGCACCGATCCCAGCGGCCACGCCGATTCCGGCCCATCCGCCGATCCCCGACAACACCGCCACGTATTGCTTCCCGTCCGGTGCGAGGAAGGTCATCGGGTTGCCGATGATCCCGGAGGGCGTCTTGAACTTCCACAGCTCCTTGCCGCTCTTCGCATCGACGGCCTTCAACCAGCCCTCCATGGTTCCGTAGAACACCAGCCCGCCCGCCGTCGCTAGCGCGCCACCGTAGGCTGCGAGCGGCTCCTTGATCTCCCACACCACTTTGCCCTTGCTGGCGTCCCAGGCGATGAAGCGGCCGCGGTTGCCGCCAGGGCCCGGATACATCCGCACGATGGCGCCGACGTAGGGCTGGCCGACCGCATACTTCACCTCGACTCCCTCGTAGTCCATGCAGATGTTGTTGGTCGGCACGTAGAAGAGGTTGGTCTTGGGCGAGAACGCCGCCGGCTGCTGGTCTTTGTATCCGATGGCGGCCGGGCAGATTTTTTCGGTGTTGTTCTTGGCGGTGGTCCCGAACTTCGGGTTTTTGGTCGGGACGCCGGTCTTGAGGTCGACCGACGAGGCCCAGTTCACGCCGGGCCCGTACGGTTGGGCAACCAGCACCTTGCCATTGGTGCGGTCGAGCGTGTAGCCGAACCCGTTGCGATCGAAGTGCACGAGCGCCTTGACCGTCTGCCCGCCGACGGGAAGGCTGACGAGGATGTTCTCGTTGACCCCGTCGTAGTCCCACTCATCATGGGGCGTCATCTGGTACGCCCAGCGGGCCATCCCGGTGTCCGGATTCCGGGCGAAGATGGTCATCGACCACTTGTTGTCGCCGGGGCGCTGATCGGGGTTCCAGGTGCCGGGATTCCCGGTGCTGTAATAGAAGAGGTTCAGTTCGGGGTCGTACGAGTACCACCCCCATGTGGTCCCCCCTCCTCGCTTCCACTCCTCACCTTGCCAGGTGCTGACCCCGAGATCCTTGCCCTTGTGCGAAGGGTAGTTGACGATGAAGTCGGGTCCGATCTTCACCTCGGAGTCAGGGCCGGTGCTGTAGGCGCGCCACGCTTCCTGCCCGGAGTTCACGTCATAGGCGGTGACTCTTCCCCGGACGCCGAACTCGCCACCGGAGATGCCGGCGATGACGAGGTCCTTGATGACGATCGGCGCGTTGGTCATCGTCGAGCCTTCCTTGTAATCGGCGTTCTTGGTGCGCCACAGCTGCTTGCCCGTCTTGGCGTCGAGGGCAAGCAGATCGCCGGCGAGGAGCTCGATGAAGAGCTTGCCGCTGGGGTGATAGGCGAGACCGCGGTTCACGACGTCGCAGCAGGCCACGGGGATGGTATCGGCGGGCTGTGCCGGCACGTGCTTCCAGATCATGGGCGCGCCCGGCTTCGTCAGGTCGAGCGCGAAGACGATGTTCGGGAACGCGGAGTGCACGTACATCACCTTCCCGATCACCAGCGGATTGCCTTCATGACCCCGCAAGACGCCGGTCGAGAAACTCCAGGCGGCCTGCAAGTTCGCCACGTTCTTCGCGTTGATCTTTTCCAGCGGGCTGAACCGCTGCAGGTCGTAGGTTCGACCCGTCATGGTCCATTCACCTTCAGCCGCAGCCAGGCCCGCTGTCGACGCCAGCCCTAGCGCCAGCAGGGCGAACAGGGAGATGCGGTAGCTCCGCCTCATGTCTTTGCTCATGGTTCTGGATCCTCCCAAGGCTCGGGTTCGCGACGTTTGCGCCGTGGACCTTGCCCTGATTGCCCGATCAGATGCGCAAGCCGTGTGGGTTCAGGACGAACTTCCTGCTCGCACCCTTGTCGAAACCGCGATACCCGGCGGGTGCCTCGAGCGACGCGGAGAGGTCATGCCAAAGGCCCTCGAATCGCGAGCAATGACGCCGGAGGAGGCAGGCGTCAAGTGTACCCGTGTCAGGATGACGGAGCGTCCGCGTGCCGCTCGACGGTGAGGCGGGTGACCAAGAGCCTCGAGATGAGAGTCGAGGCGCTCAAATACGAGGAGCGCCCGCGCCGGATTACACAAAGATCGGGACTTGACCATGCCCGTGTGCCGCGGCGGCTGCACACCTTCCACATGGCGTCTCGGCAAGGAGCAGCTGCAATGGGGGGAACTCTACGACAGATGGGTCTCGACCCCGACCGTGCACGCGCCGCTCTTTTTGCCCTATGAATCGCGCATGCCTGCCGCCACGATCGCCGCGCTCGTCGCGCACGAGCTGTCGCTCCCGGAAGCGCCCGTCGCGCGCGCCCTTCAGCTCCTCGAAGGGGGAGCGACCGTTCCGTTCATCGCCCGCTATCGGAAGGAGGCGACTTCCGGGCTCGACGACGGCGCGCTGCAGCGGCTGAGCGACCACGCGAAGATCGTCGAGGCCCGGGAGGCGCGGCGGGAGCACATCCTCGAGACAGTGCGTGCGCAGGGCGCGCTGACTCCGGAGCTCGAGCATCGGGTGCGTTCCGCGGCGACGCTCGCGGAGCTGGAGGATCTCTACCTGCCCTTCAAGCCGCGGAGGCGGACGCGTGCGCAGGCCGCGCGGGAGAAGGGACTGCAGCCGCTGGCGGAGCAATTGCTCGCGCAGGCCCCGCAGGCTGCGTCGCGAGAGGAGCTGGCGCGGCCCTACGGTCTCCCCGCCGACGAAGCGTGGGCCGGCGCGCGCGATATCGCCGCCGAGCTGATCGCGGAGCGCGCCGATCTGCGCGCCGAGGTGCGCCGCGTCTTCGAGACCGTTGGCGAGCTCACCGTCGACGTCGCGCGCGGCAAGTCGAAGGCGCCCGAGCTGGAGCGCTATCGCGACCACGTCGGCCTGCGTGAGCGCGCATCCAGGGCGCCGTCGCATCGGGTGCTCGCCGCCGAGCGCGGCGAGGCCGAGGGCGTGCTCAAGGTCTCTGTGGAGGTCCCGCGCGACCACGTGATGCTGGACCTGCGGCGACGCGTCCTTTCGCCGCGAGCCGCACCGCTCTTTGCGCGGGAGCTGTCGCTGGCCCTCGACGAGGCGCTGGACCGGCTCCTCTTGCCCTCGCTGGAAAGCGAAGCGCGGCGGGGTCTCAAGCAAAGTGCCGACGAGGAGGCCATCCGCGTCTTCGCGCGCAACCTCGAGGCGCTGCTGCTCGCGCCGCCGCTCGGGCCGCACCCGGTGCTCGCCATCGATCCGGGACTGCGTACGGGGTGCAAGGTCGTCGCGCTCGACGGTCGCGGTGAAGTGCTTGCGTTCGCGACGATCTACCCTCACACCGGCGGCGAGGAAGAGGCGACCATTGCGCTTCGCGGACTGTTGCAGAAGCACACCCCGGCGGCCGTCGCCGTCGGCAACGGAACCGCGGGCCGTGAGACCGAGGCCTTCGTGCGCAAGGCGGCACCGTCTGCGCGCGTGGTGAGCGTAAGCGAAGCGGGCGCGTCGATCTATTCCGCTTCCGAGCTGGCGCGCGAGGAGCTGCCGTCGCTGGACGTGAGCGTGCGCGGCGCGGTGTCGATCGGGCGCCGCCTGCAGGATCCGCTCGCCGAGCTGGTGAAGCTCGATCCGCAGGGCATCGGCGTCGGCCAGTACCAGCACGACGTCGATCAGGCCGGGCTCGCGCGGGCGCTGGACCGCGTCGTCGAGTCCGTGGTGAATCGCGTCGGCGTCGACCTGAACACCGCTTCGCCTGCGCTCTTGCAACACATCGCGGGGCTCGGCCCGGCGCTGGCGAAGGCCATCGTGGCCCATCGCGCGGCGCATGGCGCGTTCCCGACGCGGGCCGCGCTGCGGGAGGTGCCGCGGCTCGGCGCGAAGGCGTTCGAGCAGTGCGCCGGGTTCCTGCGCATCCGCGATGGCAGAGAGCCGCTCGATGCGAGCGCCGTGCATCCGGAGCGCTATGCGGTCGTCACGCGGATGGCGAAGGACCTCGGTGTGGAGCGCGGCGCGCTGGTGGGAAACGCCGCCCTCGCAGCGCGCGTCGACGCCGCACGCTACGTCGACGAGGCCGCCGGAGTGGGCCTGCCGACACTGCGGGACATCCTGGCGGAGCTCGAGAAGCCCGGCCGCGATCCGCGCGCGGAGTTCAGCTCGGTCGCGTTCGACCCGGGCGTCACCGAGCTCGCACACGTGAAGCCCGGGATGATCCTGAACGGCGTGGTCACGAACATCGCGGCCTTGGGCGCCTTCGTCGACGTGGCGTTGTACCGGGACGGGCTCGCGCACGTCAGCGAGCTCGCCAACCGGTTCGTGAAGGATCCGGGCGAGGTGGTGCGCGTTGGGGACCGGGTGCGCGTGAAGGTGCTCTCCGTGGACCTGCAGCGCAGGCGCATCGGGCTGTCGCTCAAGGCGCTGGCCGCCGGGTCCGTCGGCTGAGAAAGCTTCGCGCGAGGGGGCAGATGTTCTTGCGAGCGCGAGAAATGGCTCCCCCGAAGGACACGGAACCAGAACGCCTTTCTCTCAGTGCTTCTTGCCGCCCAGGGCCTGGATGCCATCCACGACGAAGCCGCCCGACGTGACCACGAAGGATGGAGCACTCCCTTGCCCCACAAACGCACGCGCTACCGATTGAGAGTAGCCGTGCGCAGCGAGCCACTCGATGACTTCAGTTTCGGAAGCGAACACTGGGCTGACGGGCGTGCCCTCCGTCACGTCTTCGTACACTTGGTAGCAGGGCTTCTCGGCATCGGTGAGACCATGGAGGACCGCGAGGTGCATGCCCGGGATGGCCTCTCCCTCTCTGTCGACAGGGTGCTCGAAGCCCCGAGGAACTCTGACGAGTCGTCTCCCCACGGATCTCTCCTTCGCGCGCCGTTCACAGAGCGTGGACGGTTGAGCTACGTCCACGCCAGATCGTGCTTGGTGAGCGGCAGCGAGCGCACTCGTTTCCCGGTTGCGGCGAAGATGGCGTTGCACAGCGCCGGCACGACCGGCGGCAGCGCGGGCTCGCCCAGGCCGGTCGGTGGGAAGTCCGTCACGCGGAAGTGGACCTCCACCGGGACCGCCTGCTTCAAGCGCAGCAGCGGGAACTCGTGAAAGTTCCCCTGCAGCACCCGGCCGCGGTCGATGGTGATCTCCTGACCGAGCGCCTGCGCAAGCCCGTCGAGGACGGCGCCCTGGACCTGGTTCTCGGCCGCGCTCGGGTTGATGATCACACTGCCGACGTCGCCGGCGACCCAGACTTTCTCTACCTTGAGTGCGCCGGCCGGGCTGACGCTCGCCAGAACCACCTCTGCGAAGTAGCCGCGGTGGCTGTAATGGAACGCAACCCCCATGCCGCTCCCGCGCGGGAGCGGGCGCTGGCCCCAGCGCGATTTTTCGGCGACGACATCGAGGACGCCCAGTGCACGGGACTCGTCGAGCAGCGGCGGCGGGGGAATCGCCGCTCCCGCTGGAGCGGCGGCGGCTGGCTCGGGCTTCGGATTCGCCAGAAGCTCGCGTCGGAACTGAAGCGGGTCCTTGCCTGCGGCGTGTGACAGCTCGTCGATGAAGGACTGGAACACGAACGCGAGGGCGTTGCTCCGTGGCGCCCGCAGCGCGCCGGTGGTGACGCCGAGCGGCATCGTCGAGACGTCGACGGCGAAGTTTGGAACGAAGCGCGCCGGGAACTCAGTCGGAGCGAGGTCCGCTCCAGAGACGAACTTCTCGCCTTCGCCGAACGAGACGAAATGGTCGCGCCAGGCGATCAGCTTCCCGCCTGCATCGACGGCTCCGGTGAGCGAGTGGAACCCCGCCGGCCGGTAGAAGTCGTGTTGCATGTCGTCCTCGCGCGTCCACAAGAGCTTCACCGGCACGCGCGACTGCTTCGCGATCCACGCCGCCTCCACCATGTAGTCGTTGTAGAGGCGGCGTCCAAATCCGCCGCCCGCACGCGTGAGGTGAATGGTGATCGCTTCCTCCGGGATGCCGAGCGCCTTGGAAACCAGCCCTCGCCCCGCTGCCGGCCGCTGCGCCGGCGCCCAGATCTCGAGCTTCCCGTCGCTGAAGCGCGCCGTGCAGTTCTGCGGCTCGAGCGGCGCGTGCGCCACGAAGGGATACGAGTACTCGGCCCGCACGACGTGAGCCGCAGCCGGAAGCGCTGCTTCGATGTCGCCGTCCCGCCGCAATGAGCGGTGCGGTTTCGCTTGAAACAGCTCCGTCGCCTTGGCGGCGAAGACGGAGCTGCCTTGCCTTGCCGCCGAAGACCGGACACTTGACGAATGCGGCGTAGCGCAGACCAGGCAGCTTCACGTCGATGCCGTAGAGCGGCTTGCCGGTGACGATGGCGGGATTGTCCACGCCAGCGACGCGAGTTCCGATGATGCGGAACTCGTGCGGATCCTTCAGCTTCACGGAGGCGAGGTCGGGCGGAGGAATTGCCGCGGCCTCGGTGGCGAGCGCGCCGTAGCCCAGCAAGCGTCCGCTCTTGCGATGATGGACCACACCGTTGGACGTTTCGCATTCGGCAGAAGGCACGTTCCATCGCTTCGCCGCGGCGGCGACCAGCATCGCCCGTCCTGCCGCGCCGACCCGCCGCATCGGGAGCCAATTGATCGGCGTGGCCGTGCTTCCGCCAGCCCATTGCTCCTTGAAGCGCGCGGTATCGAGCGGGGCCTGCTCGACGCGGACATTCTTCCATTCGACGTCGAGCTCCTCGGCGATCAGCATGGGGAGCATCGTCTTCACTCCCTGGCCGATCTCCGGATTCTTTGCGGTGATGGTGACGATGCCGTCGGGAGCGATCCGGACGAAGGCGTCGAGCGCAGCCGGCCCGCCCTTTTCGGCCGCAGCCTCGAGGGGCTCGAGATAACTGGAGAGGAGAAGTCCACCGCCCGCGAGCGCTGACGCACGCAAGAATTCGCGGCGGTTCACGGCTGACCTCCGGCCATCCGGCTCTTTTCGACGGCCGGCGCCTCGACCAGGAGCTCTCCGGCGCGATGGATCGCTTGGCGGATGCGCAGATAGGTCGCGCAGCGGCAGAGATTCCCGTTCATCGCGGCATCGATCTCTTCGTCCGTCGGGCGAGGCTTCGACTTGAGCAGCGCGGCGGCGGACATGAGCTGGCCCGCCTGGCAGTACCCGCACTGTGGCACATCGAGCTCCGCCCAGGCGCGCTGCAGCGCGTGGGTCCCGTCCGGGGAGAGTCCCTCGATGGTCGTGATCGACTTGCCGCGCACAGCGGACACGGGCGTCACGCACGAGCGCGTGGCGACGCCGTCGACGTGAACGGTGCAGGCGCCGCACTGCGCGACGCCGCAGCCAAACTTGGTTCCGACGAGCCCGAGCTCGTCGCGCAGCACCCAGAGGATCGGCGCGTCTTCGGGGACATCGACGGAATGAGAGCGTCCGTTCACCTTCAACCGGGTTCTCATGTTTCCTCCAACGAGCCGTCGGTTGGACGTGGGCCATGCCCGCTCAGGCCTTCTGCACCACCTTGCGGTAGACCATCTCGATGTTGAGCCCGATGCGCTCGCGGTACTGCCCGAGCGGATGCTTCGACATCTGCCGCTCGTACTTGGGCGCCAGGCGATCGGCGAGCGTCTTCTTCATCTCCTCCAGGCTCGCGCCGTCCTTTGCCGCGCCCTTCACGGCGGCGATGAGATCGCCGAGATAGCTGCGGAAGAACGCGAGCTGCTCCTTCGGCATCACGTCGCCGTGGCCGGGGACGGCGCGCGCGAAGTCGAAGCGCTCCAGCGCGTCGAGGGTCTTCACCCAGTCCTCGGGATAGCCGTCGTTCAGGAACGGCATCCAGTCGATGAGCGCGTCGCCTGTGGCGACGACCTTTTCTTTCGGCAAGTAGATGAACACGTCCCCGTCGGTATGTGCGCGGCCGAGGAGCAGGATCTGGATCTCGCGGCCGCCCTCCTTCAGCGTCACCGATTTCGTGAGCGTGCGCGTGGGCAGCGGCGGCTTGATGTTCTTCAGCTCCTCGTAGTACGCCTCGGTCTGTCGCAGGTTCCCCTCGAGTCGCTTCTTCTGCTCGGGATCCCTGGCGCGCACGACGTCGTCCTTGAGCTTCTCGATCTCCTTCGGCAGCGCCGCGAGCTGCTTCTCGATGTAGCCATGGCCGCCGGCCCCGGCGTCGGCGCTCGCAAGATTCGCGCGCGTGCGTTCGGAAGCGATGATCTCGAGCTTGGGGTTCGCCTGCGCGTAGGCCTGGTTGCCCTGCGTGTGGTCCCAATGGAAGTGCGTGTTGATGATCTTGCGCACCGGCAGCTTGGTGATCGACTGGATCTCGCGCTGCAGGGCGAGCGCCGCCGTGGGCTTCGAGTGTGAGTCGACGACGATCACGCCGTCGTTGGTAAGGATCACCGCGGCGTTGCAGTTCACCTTGTAGCGCGGCGCCGCGATCGCGGCATACACCCCGTCGCCCACCTGCTTCAGCTCGAAGAGATCCTTCTCCGCGGTGGCAGAATCCGCGGCGAGCGCGCAGCACGCTGCGAAGTGCTCGATCGTTTCGACCGCAGCCAGCGCTATTCCGGCCTGCGTCAGGAACCTGCGACGTCCGAGCGAGGTGGGCATGGGGCCTCCTCTGCTGCGCAACCTACTCCAACGGCCCCGATGACAGGTAGACCTTACCTTGCGCGCGTGGTGTGGGACCGACCAGCGTTCTTGCCGGGCCTCTGAAAGCCCGCGATGATCGCCTCCCGGCGGATTCGGCCGCCCGATTCCAGCAGGCGCGCAAATGCCCGACACATCGCAGCTCCTCGAGATCGACCGCCGTCACGTCATCCATCCGCTCCACCATGTGAGCGATCACCGGGCGCCGCTCCTCATCGTCGAGGCGAAGGGGCCCTTCCTCTACACCGCCGACGGGCGGGAGATCATCGACGGCCTCTCGGGTCTGTGGAACGTCAATATCGGTCACGGCCGGAAGGAGCTCGCCGCCGCCGCCGCGAAGCAAATGGAGCGCCTCGCCTTCGCGTCCGCCTATGTCGGCGCCACCAACGAGCCGGCGGTGCGTCTCGCCGAGCGTCTCGTCGACATCTCCTACTCGAACATCTCGGCCGTCTACTTCACCACGGCGGGCGCCGAGTCGAACGAGTCGGCGTTCAAGTTCGCGCGCTACTACTGGAAGGTGAAGGGCAAGCCGGAGAAGACGAAGTTCGTCTCGCGCATCCACGGCTATCACGGCGTCACCATGGCGGCGATGAGCGCCACCGGCATGGCCGCCTACCACAAGATGTTCGGGCCGCTGACCCCCGGCTTCGTGCAAGTGCCGGCGCCGTATCCCTACCGATGGAGCGGCAACACCGAGCCGGGCCAGGGCGCCGCCGACGCGCTCGAGGAGCGGATCCGCGCCGAGGGGCCCGACACGGTCGCCGCGGTGATCGCCGAGCCGGTGATGGGCGCGGGCGGTGTCATCGTGCCGCCCGACACCTACTGGCCGGCGCTCCGCCGCGTCTGCGACAAGCACGACGTGCTGCTGATCGCAGACGAGGTCATCACCGGGTTCGGCCGCACCGGCCGGATGTTCGCGCTCGACCGGTGGAACGTCGAGCCGGACCTCGTCTCGTTCGCGAAGGGCGTGACCTCGGCATACATTCCGCTCGGCGGCGTCCTCGTTTCGAAGAAGGTGCACGAAGTCCTGACCTCGGCGCCGGCCGATCAGAAGTTCATGCACGCCGCCACCTACTCGGGTCACCCGGTCTGCTGCGCGGTCGGGCTCGCCAACCTCGACATAATCGAGAAGGACGGGCTGCCGGAGCGGGCGGCCACGATGGGAAAGCACCTGCTCGACGGGCTGCGCACGCTGTCCGACCTCCCCGAGGTGGGCGACGTGCGCGGGCTCGGCATGATGTGCGGCGTCGAGCTGGTCACTGACAAGTCGAGCAAGGCGCCGGCGATGGGGCTCGGCGCCAAGGTCGCCAAGGAAGCGCTGGCGCGCGGCCTTCTCGTCCGCATTCGCGCGGGTGGGCGCGATCCCGCGATCGGCGACACGATCTGCCTGGCTCCGCCGCTGATGACTCCGAAGGACGTCCTCGATCGTATCGTCGACACAATAAAGGTCGCGATCGTCGCCGCGCGCACGGCGTAGCAAACACGTGACGTCTTGCGGGATCTCGTCCATTACTGCGCGCGCGGGGCCTCGGGATTGCGCGGGGTGGCAAGCCATTTCTTCGAAGCCTCTTCGTCCATGAGCGGCGTGACCTTGTCAGGATCGATCCGCACCATGACATAGCTGATGTGATCATCGATCTTGGTAAACCAGTGCCCGGTCCCGGCGGGAATGATCACCATATCGCCCGGCTTGAGGTCGTAGGTCTTGCCGTTCTTGATCTCGGTGCCGTTGTTGCCAGGGCCGTTGAACAGGCGCACGGTCTCCGCAGTCGCGGGACGACGCTGCATGTTGGTGATCTCCAGACCGAGCACGAGCGTGGCGCCGCCAGACATGATGTAATACACTTCGCTGACGAGATCGTGCTCGGCAACTGAATCTTTTGCCGGGGCCTCGAGCTTGCCGCGATGCTCGACGCCGATGGCGATGTGGGCCTTGCCGATGTCGACGTCGCGCGCCTGCTGATCGATGCGTTTTTCAGCCATCGCCTTCTTGAGGTAGGCCTGGATTTCGTGGGCGGGGAGATAAGTGCCCTGGCACATGTTGCACGTCGGCTGCGGATCGGTCTGCTGCCGCTGCTGCGCGTGGACCGGTGCGCTGAAGATCGCGGCGACGAGGGTGCCGGCTGTTGCCAGTCCAAGCATCATGGCCTTCACGGGTGTCCTCCTGGGTTTGATTTCCAAGCTCAGGTAACGCAGCCCGGCAACCCAAAGTGCTAGGTATGCCGGATGAACACTCGAATCTCCAGGAGGATGATCCTCGCAGCGGCCGGGGCCCTGGCGCTGCCGAGGGCCGCGCGAGCGGCTGCCGTTCCGCGGTCGTTCGACCACGTGCAACTTGCTTGCAACGACCTGGACAAGGGCATCGCCTTCGTCGAGAGCAGGACCGGGGTGAAGGCCGCGTCCGGCGGCGTGCACCCCGGCCGAGCTTCGCGGAATGCTCTCCTGAAGCTGGGCGAGCGACGATACCTGGAGATCCTCGCGCCCGATCCTGCCCAGGATCGCAGTCTGGACGTACGCGGGCTTTACAAGATCGATTCGCCACGCTTGCTCGAATGGGTGGCGCACGTCGACGACCTCGACCCGCTCATCCGTGCGCTCGCAGGTGCGCACATCGAGACGAAGCCAATCTTCCCTGGATCGCGAAAGCGGCCCGATGGCAAGTTGCTGCGGTGGAGGGCGCTCAACCTGAAGGACAACCGTGGCGGGCTGCTGCCCTTTTTCATCGAATGGAGCGCGGATTCCGCGCACCCGGCGTCGGACTCACCGGCGGGATGCGAGCTGATCTCTTTCGCGGTGAACGATTCCGCCCCCGAATCGCTCCGCGCAACCTTCCGGACCCTGCAGCTCGAGGACGTGCAGGTCGAGCCAGGGTCGCGGCCGCGTCTCAGGGCGGTGATCAAGGGTCCGAGAGGAACGCTCGAGATCTAGGCTGAAGCTCAGGGGGCGCGCGCAGCGGGGTGCGAATTAACCGTATGGTGCACGTCCAGCGTCATGGCGACCGATTGGTAGTCGAGGTTCGTGGTCGCTCCACCCCTCCCGCTGACGAGGGCGCAGTGCGCCTCGGACGTGGTGGTCTCCGACAGCGCGCTCGCCATCGCCTTGCCCACGATCACCCAGTTGCCCGGGGGCAGGTCGAGCGTGGCGATGGTAGAGGGCAGCGGTGCGTTGGCCAAGATGAAGCGGGTCCGGAACACGCTGTCGGCGTACGCGACCGAGTTGCCTCCACTGCCGTCGCCGGCGGGTCCCTGCGGTCCTTGCGGACCGGCCGGGCCGATCGGGCCAATGGCCCCGGCGACACCCTGGGCGCCCGAGGGGCCGACTTCACCCTGCGGCCCCGATGGACCAACGGGTCCCTGAGGACCGACAGGTCCCACGACGCCGGCAGGTCCCTGAGGACCGACAGGTCCCGCGACGCCGGCAGGTCCCGCGACGCCGGCAGGTCCCGCGACGCCGACAGGTCCCGCGACGCCGGCAGGTCCCTGAGGACCGACGGGTCCCGCCGCGCCGGCCGGCCCCTGCGGACCTGCATCGCCCTGCGGTCCTTGCGGACCCACAACAGCGACGCCCGCGGGGCCGGAGGGGCCGACATCGCCCTTCGGACCGGCCGGGCCCATGGGACCTGGAGGACCGGCCAGATTGGTGCAGTTGGGATCCGAGCAGGCGGCAAACGTGAGGGTCGTCTGGCTGGATCCGCAAGACTGGCCAGAAGGAGGAAGGTGCACATCGCCTTCCCTGTCGGCACATAGGTTGATTGTGCCTGCGCTCGCCGCGCTGGCGCCCGCGACGACCGCCAATGCGGTCAAACGGGCCAGTGCGCGGCACAGATTGGTATTCGCCATGAAAACTTACTCCTCGAAGGTGAGTGTGCGGGGACTTTTGGAAACCCGAGCGCCCCCGATGAAACCGCACCCTTGAACGGCTGCCCCCATATCGGAAATTCCAAGTCGGGCAGCACATCCTCGATAACCACGAACTGCGTGTGCGCGGCGTTCTTCTCGAAGCATCGGTAGGCGATCTCCTCGTACGAAACGCGGATGCCGTCGCGCGCTAACAAGTACGCGACGTAGCGGATGGCGCGGTCGACCAGCTTCATGTTGCTCGGCCGCACCCAGGTCATGAGGTTGCTCTCGTAGCGGCCGAGGCGGCCCATCAGTAGCGTCGAGTGCATGTTCAGCAGCATCTTGAGCAGCAGATGCTCGAATAGCGGGTGGAGCGACGAAACCTCCACGCCCGCCCGGTGCGTTCCCAGTTGCATTTCGAGCCGCGCCCCGCGCCTCTCGATGAGGAACACATGCTGGCGGATTCCACCCAGCAGTGCCTGCCGGTGGGCGCGCGCGTTCCGGCTGAAATCGAAGCCTGACAGGCGTTGGCGACCCGGCACCGGGACCAACTCCTCCCATTCCAGCGTGATCGGCTCGCGCAGCAGGATGTCCCGCCAGGCCGACGCGCCGTCCGCGGCCTCGCTCATGCAGAGATAGCTGGGTGAAGGCCGGCGCGGCGGATCCTGCAGGTTCTCGAACCCCGGCAGGCTGAAGGTCGGGGCGCGCTCGGTGGTGTCGGTCAGGATGGTGATGCCGTAGTGGCTCGTCTCGTACAGCACGTATTCGCCGCGGGCGTAGATGGCCGCCTCTTCCTCGATGAAGGGGATGAGGAAGCCGGTGTCGAGGCGATCGAGGAATTCGAGCAGAGGCGTGGGATCGACGCGAAACAGGGCCGCGCCCGCAGCGAGCATCAGGGCGGTGCTGGCTTGCAGTCGCGTGCTGCCGGCGAGCGTCATCGGACCGACGTAGAGGTTCAGCTTGTCGATCGACGGATTTTCGAGAACGCGCCGCGAGCGGGTCACCTTGCTCAGGGCGTCGTCAGGATTGCAGTAGAGAAAGAAGGGCCGGGAGACTGCCGCTGCTGCCTCGGTCGCGCCGATCACCGAGGGTGTCTCGCCCCCTTCGGTGCAGCC